>NZ_CP118157.1:1515309-1818371 GCF_032878875.1 Microbacterium sp. AB
ACGACATCCTCGACATCGCCGCCGCCGTGCACGACGCGGGCGGGCAGGTCTACATCGACGGCGCGAACCTCAACGCGCTCGTCGGTCACGCGCGCTTCGGCGACCTCGGCGGCGACGTGTCGCACCTCAACCTCCACAAGACGTTCGCCATCCCGCACGGCGGCGGCGGTCCGGGCGTCGGACCCGTCGCGGCCAAGGCGCATCTGGCGCGGTTCCTGCCCTCGCACCCCTTCGCGCAGGACGAGCGAGACGGCATCGGCCCCGTGTCCGCGGCCCCCTACGGGTCGGCTGGCATCCTGCCGATCTCGTGGGCGTACGTGCGGATGATGGGGCTGGAGGGGCTCACGCAGGCGACCGACGCCGCGGTGGTCGCGGCGAACTATGTCGCGTCGCGCCTGGAGGAGCACTACCCGGTGCTCTACGCGGGCGAGGGCGGTCGCGTCGCGCACGAGTGCATCCTCGACCTGCGCCCGCTGAAGGCGGAGACCGGGATCAGCGTCGACGACGTCGCGAAGCGCCTCATCGACTACGGCTTCCACGCGCCGACGATGTCGTTCCCCGTGGCGGGCACGCTCATGGTCGAGCCCACCGAGTCGGAGGACCTCGCCGAGCTCGACCGCTTCGTGGACGCCATGATCGCGATCAGGGCGGAGGCGCAGCGGGTGGGCGCGGGGGAGTGGGCGCTCGACGACAATCCGCTCGTGAACGCGCCCCACACCGCGGCGTCCGTCGTCGTGGGCGAGTGGAGCCATCCGTACTCGCGCGAGCTCGCCGTCTACCCGGCGGGCGTGGGGGCGGCGAAGTACTGGCCGCCCGTGCGCCGCGTCGACCAGGCCTACGGAGACCGCAACCTCGTGTGCGCCTGCCCGCCCGTGGACGCCTTCGCGTCGTGAGAATCCCACGGATCCGCGAGAATCCATCTGCGCCGTGAGAATTCCGCTGCCGCACGCATTCTCGCTGTCGCGCCGGATTGTCGAGAGGACGGCCGTGGCCGGCGCGACGCGGACGAGCACGGTGCCTCCGCTCAGACCTCGAAGCGCGCGCGAGCCTCTCCGGTGACGGCCGTCCGGATCCGCTCGCGCATGTCCGCGCCGAGGTCGTCCTGCGCGCCGAGCTCGTCGACGCGGCGCCAGAACACCTCGACGTTCTCGCCGTCGGCAGGTCGGGGCTCCCCCGAGACGTAGCGGCACCGGAACGTCAGATCGAGGTACTGCGCCTGGTCGCCGTTGCCGTAGACCATCGGCGGCAGGGCGTTCACCCACACGAGCGTCTCGGCCTCCGCGACGACGTCCGCCTCCTCGAGAACCTCGCGGACGGCCGCGACGGCGGGCTGCTCGCCCGGATCCACGATCCCGGTGACCGGTGTGACCTTGGCGTTGTCGGCGCGACGGCACAGCAGCACCTCCTGCGTCGCGCCCTCGCCCCGGAGGACGACGGCGGTGACGCCCGTGAGCCAGAGAGGATCCGTCCCGATCTTCTCGCGCAGTCGCAGGATGAAGTCCGGAGTCGCCATGGGGCGATCCTAGGCTGTCTCCTCCGGTCGGCCCGGGACGCGGCGCATACGGGCCCCGGCATCGACACGACGGCATCGACACGACGGCATCGACACGACGCAGGAGCATCCGCGCCGCTCGGCCTGCCGGACCGCGCGAGGTCGCGGGCGTCCGTCGCGGCCGGGGCCGTTCATCCTGCATCGTGCATCTCCGGACGGGCGGCCGGTAGCGTGGACGCGTGGACATGGCCGCGACACCGATCCTGCAGAACGACATCGTCCGGCTCGAGCCGCTGAGCGCTGCGCATCACGACGACCTCGCCGCCGCCGTCGAGGTCGGCGACCTCTGGCGCACCTGGTACACGCGCATCCCGTCGACCGAGCGCATGGCGGACGAGATCGCGCGGCGGCTCTCCGAACAGGCCGGCGGACGGATGGCGCCGTGGGCCGTGATCGACGCGGCGGCGGCGGGGCGTGCGGTCGGCATGACGACGTTCATGGCCATCGACGCGCCCAACCGCCGTCTCGAGATCGGGTCGACGTGGATCGGTCGCGGCGCGCAGGGGAGCGGCATCAACCCCGCGGCCAAGCTGCTTCTGCTCGCGCGCGCCTTCGACGAGCTGGGCTGCATCGCGGTGGAGCTCCGTACGCACTGGCACAACCATCAGTCGCGCGCGGCGATCGAGCGGCTCGGCGCGAAGCAGGACGGCGTGCTGCGCAGCCACACGATCCTCCCCGACGGGCACGTCCGCGACACGGTGGTGTTCTCGATCGTCGCGCACGAGTGGGAGGCCGTGCGGCTCGGCCTCGAGGCGCGGCTCGCCCGGCACCGGACGAGCGTGCGCTGAGCCTCTGCTGCGGCTCATCGGGGCGGAGCGTTGTCCTGAGCGCCGACGACGGCGCATCCGCGTCGATGGGAAAGGGCGCGCCTCGCACGTCGGAGCGGAGGCATCGTCCTGAATCGAGATGACGGCACATCGACACCGACGGAGGTCTGCGTATTCTGCGGCGCGAGCGCCTGACGGCGGATGAGCCGGGCGGCGGATGGTCGAGGATGACCGCCGACGATGTCGTCGCGGTGGGGGCGTTTCTCCGGCTCGTCGATCTGACGACGAGCGGACTCGTCGAGCCGTCCGTCCGCCTCTGGCTGCGGCGCGACGGCGACGGTCCGTCCGCTCGATAGCCTGGCGTCGTGAGCATCGTCATCCGCCCCCTCGCCGACTCCGACGCCGATGCGGTGGTCGCCCTGTGGCGCGACGCCGGGCTCACGCGGCCGTGGAACGATCCGCATGAGGACATCCGCCGGGCGCGGGCCGTCTGGCCCGAGCTGCTGCTGGTCGCCGCGGACGGGGACGAGGTCGTCGGCTCCGTCATGGCGGGGTACGACGGGCACCGCGGATGGCTGTACTACCTCGCGTCCTCGCGATCCGGCGAGGGGATCGGCCGGTCGCTCGTCGCGGAGGCCGAGGCGAGGCTCGTCGCGCTCGGATGCCCGAAGGCGATGCTCATGGTGCGCCCCGACAACGCCGCGGTGCTCGGCTACTACGACGCCATCGGCTATGTGCGTGAAGGCACGGCCGTGACGGGCAAGCGCCTCATCCCGGACGGGTGAGGCGGCCTCCCGCGAGGAGGTGGGCGACGGCTGGATTCTCGCGGCAGACATGGATCGTCGCCGCGGAGCTGGATCCTCGCGCTACGGCAGGTACGGCGCCGCGAGCGGGTAGCCGACGAAGGCGATGACGTCGATGAAGGCGTGCGCGAGCACGAGAGGCATGACGCGTCCCCACCGGCGGTAGCACCATCCGAAGACGATGCCCATGGCGAAGTTGCCGATGAGGGGCCCGAAGCCCTGATACGCGTGATAGGTCGCACGGAGCGCCGCCGTCGAGAGGATGATCGCCCACGCGCCCCACCCGGCGCGCGCGAGCCGGTCGAAGAGGTAGCCGTTGAGGATGACCTCCTCCAGCAGCCCCGCGCGGATGGCCGACAGCACGAGGAGCGGGACGGTCCACCACGCGGCGTCGAGGGAGGACGCCTCGACCTCGACCGTGACGCCGAGCAGGCGCCCGGCGGCATAGAGCGCGAGCCCGGGGACGCCGATGACGACGAGGAGGAGGCCGGCGCCTCCGAGGTCGCGCGGAAGGCGCCGGAAGTCCAGGCCGATGCGCCGGAGCGCGTTGCGTCCCGGCTCCCACAGCAGATACACGACGAGGGCGACGAGACAGAGGTCGAAGAAGACGTCGAGCACGCGGTAGACGGCATCCCACACGGCCTCCTCGGCCTGTGCGGGGTTGAGCGCCGTGGACTGGTCCGACAACGCCTCGGTGCGCAGGAGGGCCCGCAGGAGGGAGAGAACCGAGTAGAGCGCCGACTGCCCGAGCGAGAGCGCCAGGACGATGCCGATCTCCCACCACAGCCGGCGGCGGTCGACGGTGGCGGATGCGGTCGCAGAGGTCACGGGACGAGCGTGCCACAAGCTGCGGGCGACCATGCGGGAACGGCCCGTCGAGGCGCCGCGGGCGGCCGTGCAGATTGCCACACGGGGACGTCGCGTCGTAAAGGGTCTGTAACGGTTGCGCGGAAGATTTGTCACAGTCCGCCGAGGAGCTTAGATTTCAGCTATCGCTTTCAGGAGACTCTGAGCCTCCTGCGAGCACCCCCATCACCTTCCATCGGAGGAACACCACAGTGAAGCGCAACAGGATCGCCCTCTCGGGCCTCGCGCTGCTCGGCGTCGGAGGGCTCGCGCTCTCCGGCTGCACGACGGCCGCTGAAGAAGAGACAGACGGCGACACGACCAGCGACGGTGGCACGATCACGATCGCCACGACCAACGCCCTCACCTCGTTCAACGGCGACACGCCGCAGTCGAACCTCGACACGAACGGCATGATCGGCTACCTCACGGGCGTGAGCGGCGGCCTGGGGCTCGGTGGTTTCCTCTACCTCGACAACGAGTTCAACATCGTCCACGACGAGAGCCTGGGCACGTACGAGGCGGTCAGCGAGGACCCGCTGACGGTCAAGTACACGCTCAACGAGGGTGTCACCTGGTCGGACGGGACCGAGATCACCACCGATGACCTCCTGACGACGTGGGCGATCAACTCCGGGTACTACGACGACGCGAGCTACGACGAGGCGACCGGTGAGGTCACCTCCGGAACGCAGTACTTCCAGCTCGCCGGCAGCACCGCGGGCCTCGACACGACGGCGTTCCCGGAGATCGACGAGGACGAGCGGAGCCTCACGATCACCTATGAGACGCCCTTCGTGGACTGGGAGCTCGTGAACCTGCTCGGCAAGCCCGCGCACGTGCTCGCCGACAAGGCGGGCGTGACCGTCGACGAGCTCGTCAGCACCCTCGAGGAGCTGCCCGAGGGCGACCCCGCCAGCCCGGCGGAGCCGAACGAGACGCTGCAGGCGGTGGCCGACTTCTGGAACACCGGCTACGACGTCACGGAGTTCCCGAGCGACGAGTCGCTGCTCGTGTCGAGCGGGCCCTTCATCGTCACCGACTTCGTCCCGGACTCCTCGGTCACCCTCGAGAAGAACCCGGAGTACGCGGGCGAGAACGAGCCGGCCTACGACCAGCTCATCATCCGCTTCATCGGCGACGCGAACGCTCAGGTCACCGCGCTCCAGAACGGCGAGGTCAACGCGATCTACCCGCAGGCGTCCGCCGACACGCTGACGGCTCTGGAGTCGGCCAACGCGAACATCCACGAGGGCGACCAAGTGTCGTACGACCACCTCGACCTGAACTTCGGCTCCGAGGTCTTCAGCGACCCCGACGTGCGCGAGGCCTTCCTCAAGACGATCCCGCGTCAGCAGATCCTCGAGTCGATCATCACGCCCGTGAACCCCTCGGCCGAGGTGCTGAACTCGCAGATCTATGTCGGCAGCCAGGCCGAGTACGCGGATGCGATCGCGGAGAACGGGTACGACGAGTTCGCCGAGCCCGACATCGAGGGAGCCCAGCAGCTCCTGAACGGCCAGACGCCGACCGTGGGCATCCTCTACAACACCGACAACCCGAACCGCGTCGACGCCTTCGCCCTCGTGAAGGAGTACGCCGAGCAGGCGGGCTTCATCATCGAGGACCTCGGCTCGCCCGACTGGTCGTCGCTTCTCGCCGGCGGCGAGTACGACGCCTCGATCTTCGGATGGATCTCTCCCGGTGCGGGCAACGCGGCGCTCCCGCAGATCTTCGCGACCGGCGGCGGTGGCAACTACAACGGCTACAGCAACGCCGAGGTCGACGAGCTTGTGGCGGAGTCGCAGGTCACCCTCGACGCCGACGCGCTCGAAGACATCAAGATCCAGATCGACGCCAAGACCGCCGAGGACCGCTACGGGCTGCCGCTGTTCCAGCTGCCCGGGCTGTTCGCCGACAACGGCACGGTGACGGGGATCGAGCACTTCGGCGGCCAGACGGGTATCGTCTGGAACGCCCAAGACTGGACCCTCGCCGACTGACGCGGAGTCCGCGGACATCCTCGGCGCACATCGGATCCCCCGGAGGAGAGAACCTCTGAGGGACGTGCAGGGCACCGGAGCACATCGCTCCGGTGCCCTGCACCGTGCGACGGCTCCGGCCGCCGGGACCGCGGACGTGTCGCGAACCAGCGTGCTCCACGACAACTCGATCAGTTAGGGGACCCAGATGGCAGGGTTCATCCTCCGGAGGATAGCGGCGTCGATCCTCGTGCTCCTCGCCGCTTCCTTCCTCATGTACGTCCTCGCGGCGAACTCCGGCGATCCGCTGCAGGACCTCCGCGGGCTCAACACCGCGAACAAGGACCAGCTCATCGCCGCCCGGGTCGAGGCGCTCGACCTCAACGTCCCGCCTCCGCTGCGGTGGTTCCTCTGGCTCGGGGGCGTCGCCGGCTGCGTCGTCGGCCGATGCGATCTGGGCCTCAACCTCAACAACGCGCCGGTGACCGACCTGTTGCCGTCGGCGATGCTCTCCACGGTGCAGCTGGTCAGCGTCGCGTTCGTCCTCGCGCTTCTCCTCGGCGTCACCGTGGGCATCGTGACCGCGCTGCGTCAGTACAGCGGTTTCGATCTCTCGATCACGTTCCTCAGCTTCTTCCTCTACTCGCTTCCCTCGTTCCTCGTGGCGGTGCTCTTGAAGGAGTTCCTCGCGATCGGCTTCAACGACTTCCTGCAGGGAGGCGAATCCATCGGCGTCGTGGCGATCGTCGTCATCTCCCTGGTGGCGGGCCTCGTGTGGCAGGTCCTCGTCGGAGGACCGGCCCGTCGCAGGCTTCTGACCTTCGCCGTGTCGGCCGTCGCGACGGGGGCGGTGCTGACGTACATCGACGCGACCGACTGGTTCCGTGAACCGGGGCTCGGGCCGGTGGGCCTGCTCCTGCTCCTCGTGGCGACCGCGCTGCTGACCACGTTCATCGTGTCGGGTCTCGAGAACCGTCGCGCCCTCATCACGGCCGGGGTCAACGCTCTCATCGCGTACGCGTGCTCTTTCGCCCTGCAGGGGCTCTTCGACGTCTCGACGATCGGCACGATCCTCATCCTCGCCGTCATCGCGATCGCGGTGGGTGTTCTCAGCGGCTTCCTCGCGGGGGGTCCCGACCGGGCGCAGTCGATGCGCGTCGGCGGGATCGTCGCCTTCGTCGGCGGCGGACTCGTCGTGCTCGACCGGTTCATGCAGTCCTGGTCGGACTACATGGCCCTCGGGCGCATCAACGGACGTCCGATCGCGACGGTGGGCGCCTCGACGCCCAACCTGAACGGCGACATGTGGATCCTCGGCATCGACAGCTTCACGCACCTGCTCCTGCCGACGATCGCGCTCCTGCTCATCTCGTTCGCGTCGTACACGAGGTACGCGCGAGCGGGCCTTCTCGAGGTGCTCGGCCAGGACTACATCCGCACGGCGCGGGCGAAGGGCCTCTCGGAGCGGACGGTGGTGGTACGCCACGCGTTCCGCAACATGCTCATCCCCATCGCGACGCTCGTGGCCACCGACCTCGGAGCGCTGCTCGGCGGAGCCGTCATCACCGAGAACGTCTTCGCGATCAGCGGCATGGGAGCGCTGTTCAACCAGTCGCTGAAGCGCGTCGACCTCAACCCGATCATGGGCTACTTCCTCGTGATCGCGATCATGGCGATCGTCTTCAACATCCTCGCCGACCTGGCCTACGCCACCCTCGACCCCCGCGTCCGGGTGCGCGCATGAGCCGGGTTCATCCCATGGAGGGAATGCAACGATGACCCAGATGATGATCGATCCCAGCGGATCCGCGGCGCCGAAGGCGCCGGAGGAGACCGTGGGGCTGAGCCAGGGGCGCCTGATCCTCAAGCGCTTTCTCGGCAACAGGCTCGCCGTCGTCTCGCTCGTGCTCTACGTGGCTGTGCTGCTCTTCTCCATCTCCGCGATCGGCCTCGGGCCGATCCCCGGCTGGTGGCACCGCAACTACTCCTCCACGTCGACGCTCGTCGACGGGGGAGCGTCCACGCTCTCGCTCATCCCCCAGTGGCTCGGCGGGGAGGGCATCCGTCTCGGTGAGCATCCCTTCGGACAGAGCCGCATCGGGGTGGACTACTTCGCGATGACGATGCGCGGCATCCAGAACTCCGTGGTCGTGATGATCGTGATCGGCGGACTCGGCACCATCGTGGGGACGGTGATCGGCGCGATCGCCGGCTACTTCCGCGGCTGGGTCGACGCCGTCCTCATGCGTGTCACGGACGTCTTCATCGTGATCCCCGCGCTCGTGATCGGCGCGGTCGTCGGGCGGAGCGCGGGAGGACTGGGCGTGTGGGTGCTCTCGGTGACCCTCGCGTTCTTCTCCTGGATGACCATCGCGCGACTCGTGCGGGCGGAGTTCCTCAGCCTGCGCGAGCGCGAGTTCGTCGAGGCGGCGCGGGTGGCCGGTGCGAGCGATGCGCGCATCATCTTCAAGCACATCCTGCCCAACGCCGTCGGCGTCGTGATCGTGAGCGCGACGCTTCTCGCCGCCAGCGCCATCCTGCTGGAGACCGCCCTGAGCTACCTGGGATACGGCATCCGACCCCCCGAGGTCTCTCTCGGACGGCTCATCTCCGACAACCAGTCGGCGTTCGCGACACGGCCGTGGCTCTTCTGGTACCCGGCGACCTTCATCGTGCTGCTGGCCCTGCTCGTCAATTTCGTCGGCGACGGGCTGCGCGACGCGTTCGATCCCCGTCAGAAGCGCTTCTCGGTGCGCCGGACGAAGGAACGCGACTCGTGAGGTCAGCCCGTCCAGCCGAGCAGCAGAAGGACGACCGCCGCGGCGATCGCCACGACCGCCGGCACATTCCAGCGCGGACGCACGTCGTACGTCTCGGCGGTCCCGGTCTCGATCGCGCCCGCGTCCAAGAGACGCTGCCACCGCTCGCGCACGAGGGTCGCCGCCTGGCCCGAGTCCGTTCCCAGCAGGTCGCCGGGGCGCAGCCCGCGGCCGTCGTATCCGCTGCTGCGGCGCTCGGCGCGCCGGGCCGATGCGGCGCCCATGCGGCCCGGCGCCGGAGCGGCGGTGGCCGAGAACGCGCGACCGGGCACGTGCAGGGTGAGGGCGTACTTCGTGTCGACGTGCACGAGCGCGGGCCACGGAACGTCCACGGTGCGCAAGACGTTCACGAGACGCACCTCCTCGTCGTCGAGGCGCACATGGGGCTGCCACAGAACGGCCCACGTCACCGCCGCGAGAGCGGCCCAGGGCAGGAGAACGGGCAGCGTCTGCGGTCCGCCCCGGACCACGCCGACCACCATGACGGCGCCCGACACCGCCCAGATCAGCACGCTCATGACACGGTTCAGGCGGGGACGGAACACGACGGGCATGAGCCCATGATCCCAGCACATCGCCCGCACGGACAAAGCCGGGCCATCCCGGCCGGAGGACAGCAACGATGACCGACACCACCGCAGCCGTGCCGACGCTGGAGCTGACCGATCTCAGCGTCGACTTCGCCGTCGACGGCTACTGGGTCCCGGCCGCGAAGAAGCTCAGCTACCGGATCCTCCCCGGCCAGGTCGTGGCCGTGGTGGGGGAGTCGGGCTCGGGCAAGAGCGTCAGCTCGATGGCCGTCCTCGACCTTCTCCCGAAGAACAGCCGCGTCACGGGGAGCATCAAGCTCCAGGGGCGCGAGATCAACGGCCTCTCCCCGCGGGAGCTCCGCTCCGTGCGCGGAAAGGAAGCCGCGGCGATCTTCCAGGAGCCGATGACGGCGCTCAACCCCGTCTTCACGGTCGGCTCGCAGATCATCGAGGCCATCCGGGTGCACCGCACCATCGCACCGTCCGACGCCCGGGATCGTGCTCTCGAGCTTCTCGGGCTCGTCGGCCTCCCCGATCCGCAGAAGGCCTTCGACTCCTATCCGCACCAGCTCTCGGGCGGTCAGCGTCAGCGCGCGATGATCGCGCAGGCGCTCTGCAACGATCCCGCTCTCCTCATCGCGGACGAGCCGACGACAGCTCTCGACGTGACGGTTCAGGCGGAGATCCTCGAGCTCATCCGCGACCTCAAGGACCGCTTCGACTCGGCCATCCTCCTCATCACCCACGACATGGGCGTCGTCGCCGACCTCGCCGACTGGATCGTCGTCATGAAGCTCGGTGAGATCGTCGAGCAGGGACCGGTCTCGCAGGTGCTGAACGAGCCGCAGCACCCGTACACGAAGGTGCTGCTCGATGCCGTCCCCCGGCTCGGCGAGGGTGCGGGAACCGATGCGGAGCACATCGACGTCGTCGCCGGTCTGGCGGAGACGGTGGGAACGGAGCCCGCGCCGGACGCCGCCGAGGTCGAGGAGGTGCGCGATCCCGTCCTCCTGCTGGAGGACGTCGTGATCGAGTACGGCCGGCGAGGGAAGCTCGGGGCGTTCCGCGCCGTCGACGGCGTGTCCCTGCAGATCGGCGACGGCGAGGTTCTGGGCCTGGTGGGCGAATCGGGCTCGGGGAAGTCGACGATCGGGCGCGCGGCGATCGGGCTCCAGCAGATCGCTTCCGGCCGGCTCGTCGTCGCGGGAACGGACATCAGCGCGTACGACCGCGCCTCGATCCGCTCGCTCCGCCGCAAGGTGGGCATCGTCTTCCAGGACCCGTCGTCCTCGCTCAACCCGCGTCTGCCGATCGGCGAGAGCATCGGCGAGCCGCTTCTGCTGGCGGGCGAGGCGAAGGGCGCCGCGCTCGACCGCAGGGTCGAGGAGCTGCTCGACTCCGTCCGCCTTCCGCGGTCGTACCGGAACCGTTACCCGCACGAGCTCTCGGGCGGGCAGAAGCAGCGGATCGGCATCGCCCGTGCCCTCTCGCTGAAGCCCCAGCTGCTCGTGGCGGACGAGCCGACGAGCGCGCTCGACGTGTCGGTGCAGGCGACCGTGCTGGAGCTGCTGAAGGCGTTGCAGGCAGAGCACGGCTTCGCCTGCCTCTTCATCAGCCACGACCTCGCCGTCGTCGACATCATGGCGGACCGCATCGCGGTGCTCAACCACGGTGTCATCGCCGAGCAGGGAACCCGCGACCGGATCCTTCGCGCTCCGCAGGATCCCTACACCCAGCGCCTCATCGCCGCCATCCCCGTGCCGGACCCGGAGGAGCAGCGGAAGCGCCGTGAGCTTCGCCGCGCCGTGCAGGAGGACGCCTCATGACACGATGCCCGGGCGACGCCATCCCCGGCCAGACGGTCGAGCTCGCCGACTGATGAGTCGCCCGGATGCGACGAGCCGGACGATCCGCGGGAACGCGGGGATCGTCTGGCTCGTCCTCACAGCGGCGGTCGTGCTGTTCCTCCTCGGCGACGTCGTGGTCCGGGGCGGCGCGTACCAGGCGCTGCTCATCGCGCCGTGGCTGCTCCTGCCGGTGTGGTTCGTATGGGTCTTCCTGTACGCCCCCCATGTCACGGCGGATCGCCAGGGCGTGCGGGTGCGGAACCCGCTGAGGACGACGGAGATCCCCTGGGACGCCGTGAGGGAGATCACGCTGCGGTGGCAGGTGGCGTTCCGTCTCGCCGACGGTCGCGAGATCCAGGCGTGGGCGGTCGCCGCGAAGCGCCCGAACCGCCGCTCGCACGACCAGCCGGCCGAGCGGGAGACAGAGATCCTGCGGGAGCTCCGGGAGAACGCGCTGCCGTCCGTCGGGGGAGAGGCGCGGCAGAGCTGGGATGTCCCGGCCCTCGCCTCGCTCCTCGCCCTCCTGGCGTGGGCTGCCGCCGCCGTCGCGCTCGCCGGCTGACAATGCGGGCGAAACGGCCCCTGAAGGGCGTGCGCGGCCTCGTCCTGTAGAATGGACTGCCCCGGTTCCGGGGCGGCCCCCCATCTCAGAAGGATCCCTTCATGGCGCTCGCCCATCGTTCCGACCTCCGCAACGTCGCGATCGTCGCGCACGTCGACCACGGGAAGACCACCCTCGTGGACGCCATGCTGCGCCAGACGGGCTCGTTCGGCGAGCACGCGCACGTCGAGGAGCGCGCGATGGACTCGAACGACCTCGAGCGCGAGAAGGGCATCACGATCCTCGCCAAGAACACGGCGATCACCTACAACGGCGCGCACACGGACGTGCCCGTCACGATCAACGTGATCGACACCCCGGGCCACGCCGACTTCGGCGGCGAGGTCGAGCGCGGCCTGTCGATGGTGGACGGCGTCGTGCTCCTCGTCGACGCGTCGGAGGGCCCGTTGCCCCAGACGCGCTTCGTGCTGCGCAAGGCGCTCGAGGCCAAGCTGCCGGTCATCCTCCTCGTGAACAAGACCGACCGCCCCGACGCCCGCATCGCGGAGGTCGAGGAGGAGAGCCAGGACCTGCTGCTCGGCCTCGCGAGCGACCTGCAGGACGACGTGCCCGACCTCGACGTCGACGCGCTGCTCGACGTCCCCGTCGTCTACGCCTCGGGTCGTGCCGGCGCCGCCTCGCGCACCCGCCCGGCCGACGGATCGCTCCCCGACAACGACGACCTCGAGCCGCTCTTCGAGGCCATCCTCCAGCACGTCCCCGCTCCGTCCTACGACGATGAGGCCCCCCTGCAGGCGTGGGTCACGAACCTCGACTCGTCGCCGTTCCTCGGGCGCCTCGCCCTGCTGCGCGTCTTCAACGGAACGCTCAAGAAGGGCCAGACGGTCGCCTGGGTGCGAGCCGACGGCTCGACGAGCAACGCCCGCATCACGGAGCTGCTGAAGACCCGCGCGCTCGAGCGCTACCCTGCGGAGTCGGCCGGCCCCGGCGACATCGTCGCGATCGCGGGCTTCGAGGACATCACGATCGGCGAGACGATCGCCGACCCCGAGGACGTGCGCCCGCTGCCGGCCATCACGGTCGACGACCCGGCGATCTCCATGACGATCGGCACGAACACCTCGCCGCTCGTGGGCAAGGTCAAGGGACACAAGCTCACGGCGCGCATGGTGAAGGACCGCCTCGATCGCGAGCTCATCGGCAACGTCTCGCTCAAGGTCGTCGACATCGGAAAGCCCGACGCGTGGGAGGTGCAGGGCCGCGGTGAGCTCGCCCTCGCCATCCTCGTCGAGAACATGCGCCGCGAGGGCTTCGAGCTGACCGTCGGCAAGCCCCAGGTGGTCACGAAGAAGGTCGACGGCAAGACGTACGAGCCGTTCGAGCACCTCACGATCGACGCCCCCGAGGAGCACCTCGGCGCGATCACGCAGCTCCTCGCCGCCCGCAAGGGACGCATGGAGAACATGACGAACCACGGCACCGGATGGGTTCGGATGGAGTTCATCGTCCCCTCCCGCGGCCTCATCGGGTTCCGCACGGAGTTCCTCACGACGACGCGCGGCACGGGCATCGCCAACGCCATCTCCCACGGCTACGAGCCCTGGGCAGGCCAGATCGTGACGCGCCAGAACGGCTCGATCGTCGCGGACCGCTCCGGCGTGGTGACGCCGTTCGCGATCATCGCCCTGCAGGAGCGGATGACGTTCTTCGTGCAGCCGACCGAAGAGGTCTACGAGGGCATGGTCATCGGCGAGAACTCGCGCAGCGACGACATGGACGTGAACATCACCAAGGAGAAGAAGCTCACGAACATGCGCTCCTCCACGGCCGACACGTTCGAGTCCATGACGCCGCCGCGTCAGCTCTCCCTCGAGGAGTCGCTCGAGTTCGCGCGCGAGGACGAGTGCGTGGAGGTGACGCCCGAGAAGGTGCGCATCCGCAAGGTCGTCCTCGACGCCACCGAGCGCGGCCGCGCCGCCTCGCGTCTCAAGCGCCAGGGCTGAGACGCCGGAGCGCGCTCACCTCAGCTCGGACACGAGGACGGCCGAGGTCCCCGGGAGCGCCGCCTCGAACACGTGGGCCTCGTCTCCCGGGTAGGACAGGTAGTCGCCGGGTGTGAGCCTGACCGGCGCGTCGGCGGGGCCGACGAGCGCCTCGCCGCTGATGAGGACCACGTGCTCCGTCGTGCCCCGGAGGTGCGGCTCGGAGTCGCGCGGCCGCCCGGGCTCGGCCTGGATGAGGTAGATGTCGCGTCGCGCGTGGGGCGGGCTCGCCGCCAGCAGCGTCGCGACGTAGGGGGCGGATTCCGACGGGACGCCCGGGATCCCGCTCGCTCTGACGAGGTGCGGCGGGGCCGCCCGCTGGTCGACCAGCACGGCGAAGGGGACGCCCAACGCGTCGCCGAGCGCCCACAGCGTCTCGACGCTCGGGTTGCCGGAGCCTCCCTCGAGCTGCGACACGGTGGCCTTCGAGATGCCGGCCCGTCGGGCGAGCTCGGAGACGCTCATCCCCGCCGTCTCTCGTTCCCGGCGCAGGGTTCGTGCGATGCGGGTGCGCAGGTCTTCCATGTGTTCAGTATGGCAAACGACTGTTCGCCTTGACGAACCCTTTGTCATGCGTTCAGAATAATGTGCATGTGTTCACCTGAGCGAACGTGCGATGTCGGCGAATCCACGGGGACGCCCGGGTGACCGCGCACTCCGCAAGCGGTGCATCCGCCGAGGTCCGCCGCGCGTGGCGGCAGGGCGTCGCGGTGGCGTCGGCCACGGGCCTCTACGGCGTCTCGTTCGGTGCCCTCGCCGTCGCGGCCGGGCTGGACGTGTGGCAGGCCTGCGTCATGAGCCTCCTCATGTTCACGGGCGGATCGCAGTTCGCCTTCGTGGGCGTGATCGCGTCGGGCGGGCCGGCGGCGGCTCCGTCGGCGATCGCCTTGGCCGCGCTGCTGGGGCTGCGCAACGCCGCCTACGCCGTGCGGATGAGCCCGATCGTCGGCGGGCCGTGGTGGCGGCGGATGCTCGCGGCGCCGTTCACGATCGACGAGTCGACGGCGGTCGCTCTCGCCCAGGACGACGAACGGTCGCGACGGGTCGGCTTCTGGGTGACGGGCGTGGGGATCTACGTCACGTGGAACCTCACGACGCTCGTGGGCGCACTGCTCGGAGACGTCATGGGGGACGTCCGTGCGTACGGGCTTGACGCGGCGGCGGCCGCAGCCATGCTCGCGCTCCTCTGGCCGCGACTGCGCAGCCGGCAGGCCGTCGCGGTCGGCGTCGCGGCGGCCGTCATCGCGGTGGCGCTCACGCCCGCCCTGCCGCCGGGGCTCCCCGTGCTCGTCGCCGCGCTCGTCGCGGTCGCCGTGGGGTGGACCGACTGGCTCGGGCGGCGGGAGCACGACGGAGGCGGACGGAGATGACGCTGTGGACCCCGATCCTGCTCGCCGCCGTCCTGTGCGTCCTCCTCAAGACCGTCGGGTACCTCATCCCGGCGCGGTGGTTCGAGCCGCCGCGCGCCGCGCGCATCGCCGACCTGTTGACCGTCGCGCTGCTCGGCGCGCTCGTCGCGACGCAGACGGCGGCGTCGGGGCAGGCCGTCCTGATCGACGCGCGTATGCCCGCCGTGGCGGTCGCCGTCGTCCTGCTCCGGTTCCGCGCGTCGTTCCTCGCGGTCGTCGTCGCGGCGGCAGCCGTCGCGGCGCTGCTCCGCCTCCTCGGCGGGGCCGCATGACGCCGCGTGCGCTCCCAGCCGACGGCGATAGCCTGCGGGGATGAGGAACGCCTGGCTCGCGCCCCTGCTCACGTGGCTCGTCGCCTTCGTCGCGGGCGGGGTCTTCGGCGTCGCGGGGACCATCGCCCACGCGTTCACGTGGGGAGTGCTCCCCGTCGGCCTGGTCCTCGCGACGGCGGGGTGCGCGGGCCTGCTCGTGTCCCTCCGCCTCCTGACGGACGACCGGTGGTCGGCGCTCGCGGCGGGCCTCGGGATGCTCGCCGCCCTCCTCGTCTACTCCGGTCGCGGGCCCGGCGGCTCCGTCGTGGTGCCGGTGCCCGCCGAAGGGGATTTCCCGTTCGGCTACGTCTGGACGTATCTGCTCGCGGGGCTCGTGCTCGTCGCCGTCGCGTGGCCCGACGTCTCGACGTCGCGCCGTCTGTCCGAGTCCGGCCGGGGCGCGTCCTGGGAGGACGCCCGCTAAGGCTCGCCTTCGGGGCGCGGGCGGTTCAGCCCACGTAGGATTGCGGATGTGACTTATGTGATCGCCCTTCCCTGCGTGGACGTCAAGGACCGCGCGTGCATCGATGAGTGTCCTGTCGACTGCATCTACGAGGGCGAGCGCAGCCTGTACATCCACCCGGACGAGTGCGTGGACTGCGGGGCGTGCGAGCCGGTGTGCCCGGTCGAGGCGATCTACTACGAGGACGACCTGCCCGAGGAGTGGGCGGACTACTACAAGGCCAACGTGGAGTTCTTCGACGACATCGGCTCCCCGGGGGGAGCCTCCAAGACCGGCGTCATCCCCAAGGACCACCCCCTCATCACCGCCCTCCCACCCCAGGGCGAGTAGGCGATGAGCGTCCGCGACCTCGCCGACTACCCCTGGGACACCGTCACCCCTTACCGGGAGCGCGCCGCGGCGCACGCGGGGGGCCTCGTCGACCTGTCTATCGGCTCGCCCGTCGACCCGACCCCGGAGATCGTGCGACGGGCTCTCGCGGAGTCGACGGACGCGCACGCCTATCCGCAGACCGTCGGCACGCCCGCGCTGCGCGAGGCGATCGTGGACTGGTACGCGCGTCGCCGGGGCGTCGCCGGCCTGAGCGTCGACGAGGTCCTCCCGACGATCGGGTCCAAGGAGCTCGTCGCGCTGCTCCCGACCCTCCTCGGGCTCGGCGAGGGCGACGTCGTCGTGCACCCCCGTGCCGCGTATCCGACCTACGAGGTGGGGGCCCGGGTCGTGAACGCGACGCCCGTGGCGTCCGACGACCCGTCCGAGTGGCCCGAGGGTGCCAGGCTCATCTGGATCAACACCCCCGGCAACCCCGACGGACGCACCTGGACCGTCGACGAGCTCGCCGTCGCGGTGAGCCGTGCGCGGGAGCTCGGCGCCGTGCTCGCGAGCGACGAGTGCTATGCGGAGCTCGGGTGGGACGGCCCGTGGGCGGAGGAGCCGGTGCCCTCCGTGCTCGATCCCCGCGTCACGGGCGGCAGCCGCGACGGGCTCCTGAGCGTCTACTCGCTGAGCAAGCAGTCCAACCTCGCCGGCTATCGCGCGGCCTTCGTGGCCGGATGCCCTCGCATCGTGGGCGACCTCCTCGCCGCCCGCAAGCACCTCGGTCTCATGCCCCCGGCGCCCGTGCAGCATGCGATGGCCGTGGCCCTCGGCGACGACGCGCACGTCGAGGCGCAGAAGGCGCTCTACCGCGCACGACGCGACCGGCTGCGCCCCGCGGTGGAGGCCGCCGGATTCCGCATCGACAGGAGCGAGGCGGGCCTGTACCTGTGGGCGACGGAGGGACGCGACGCCTGGGAGTCGATGGGCAGGCTCGCCGATCTCGGCATCCTCGCCGGTCCCGGCGTCTTCTACGGTCCGTGCTTCCCGCAGCACGTGCGGCTGTCGCTCACGGCGAGCGACGAGCGCATCGCCGCCGCGGCCGAACGCCTGAACGGACAGGGCTCGTAGGTTTCCTCCACGACTCCTCCCGGCCTTTGGGAGTTTTCACAGGTAGGCGACACGACCGTTAGGCTGTAGAGGCACAGCGTTCGCATACTCATCCGATCGTGTGCCGGGCCGCCGATCGGCGGCCACAAGAGTTCCATGCGACCAAGACGTCGCGAAGACGATCCTCCAGGAGGCGCTGTGAGCGACGCGGGAAACCCGGCCGACAAGGCCACCCTCACGATCGGTGACAAGACGGCGGAGTTCCCCGTTCTGCAGAGCAGCAGCGGCGTCCCGAGCATCGACATCTCGACGCTCATGCGCGAGACGGGGCACACCACCCTCGACTACGGCTTCGTGAACACGGCGTCGACGACGTCGGCGATCACCTACATCGACGGCGACCAGGGGATCCTGCGCTACCGCGGCTACCCGATCGAGCAGCTCGCGAAGAACTCGAGCTTCCTCGAGACGGCGTGGCTGCTCATCTACGGGGAGCTGCCGACGGCGGACGAGCTCGCCGGGTTCGACGACCGCATCCGCCGTCACACGCTCCTGCACGAGGACCTCAAGCAGTTCTTCACGGCCCTTCCCGACGGCGCCCATCCGATGGCCGTGCTCTCGTCGGCCGTCTCGGCGCTGTCGACGTACTACGAGCACCAGTCCGACCCGGCGAACCCCGAGCACGTCGAGCTCAACATCATCCGGCTCCTCGCGAAGCTGCCCGTCATCGCGGCGTACGCCCACAAGAAGTCGATCGGCCAGGCGTTCCTCTACCCCGACAACTCCCTGAGCTTCGTCGACAACTTCCTGCGCCTGAACTTCGGCGTGATGAGCGAGCCGTACGACGTCGACCCGGTCATGTCGCGCGCCCTCGAGCGCCTCCTCATCCTGCACGAGGACCACGAGCAGAATGCGTCGACCTCCACGGTGCGCCTGGTCGGCTCGACGGGAGCCGACCAGTTCGCCTCGGTCTCCGCCGGCATCCACGCCCTCTCGGGCCCGCTGCACGGCGGCGCGAACGAGGCCGTCCTCAAGATGCTCGCCCAGATCCGCGACTCCGGCCAGAGCGTGCAGCGCTTCGTCGAGCGGGTGAAGAACAAGGAGGAGGGCGTGAAGCTCATGGGCTTCGGGCACCGGGTGTACAAGAACTACGATCCGCGTGCCAAGCTCGTCAAGGAGTCGGCCGACGAGGTGCTCCGCGAGCTCGGCGTCACCGATCCGCTCCTCGACCTCGCCAAGGAGCTCGAGGAGATCGCCCTGAGCGACGACTACTTCAAGGAACGTCGTCTCTATCCGAACGTCGACTTCTACACCGGCGTCATCTACAAGGCGATGGGCTTCCCGTCGCGGATGTTCACGGTGCTCTTCGCGATCGGGCGCCTGCCCGGATGGCTGGCGCACTGGCGCGAGCTCAACCTCGATCCCCAGACCAAGATCGGGCGTCCGCAGCAGCTCTTCACCGGCTCGCCGGAGCGGGAGTACCCGACGGCCTGAGTCGCCTCGCGCCCGCCGCCCGCGCAATCGGCGAGGATCCATCCGGCCGGCGAGAATCCATCCGCCACGCGCATTGTCGCGGTGCGGATGGATTCTCGCCGCATCGATCGACGAGGCGCGGCTCAGGCGTGGAGCGCAGCGTTGAGCGTCACGCCGACGCCCCTGCGGCGCCGGGCCTGGATGGCGCCCGTCACGGAGTTGCGGATGAACAGCAGACCGCTCGCGCCGTGGAGCGACGCGGCCTTCACGATCTGCGGCGTTCCGTCCGCCGTCGGGGGCTCGTCGGGGAGGACGACCTTCGTGCCGGCGGTGATGTAGAGACCGGCCTCCACGACGCAGTCGTCGCCGAGGGAGATCCCGATGCCGGCGTTGGCGCCGAGCAGCGTCCTCTCGCCGATCGACACCCGGTGGGTGCCGCCTCCGGAGAGCGTCCCCATGATCGACGCGCCGCCGCCGATGTCGCTGCCGTCTCCGACGACGACGCCCTGCGAGACGCGGCCTTCGACCATCGACGCGCCGAGCGTGCCCGCGTTGAAGTTGACGAAGCCCTCGTGCATGACGGTCGTCCCGGGGGACAGGTACGCGCCCAGCCGCACGCGCGACGCGTCGGCGACGCGCACGCCGGGGGGGAGGACGTAGTCCGTGAGGCGCGGGAACTTGTCGAGGGACTGCACCTGGATCCCGGCACGCTGGAGCACGGGGCGCAGCCGGGTGAGGTCGTCCGGATGGACCGGCCCCGCGTTCGTCCAGGCGACGTTGGGCAGATGGGCGAAGACGCCGTCGAGGTTGAGGTCGTTGGGCTTCACGAGGCGGTGCGAGAGCGCGTGCAGACGCAGATAGGCGTCCGAGGTCGACGCGGGCGCCGCATCGAGGTCGATCTCGACCTGCACGGCCTCGACCGTGACGTTGCGGCGCTCGTCCGGGCCCGCGGCGCGCTCGAGCTCCGCCGCCGATGCCTCCGCAACGGCGGGCGAGCCCGTGCCGAGCCTTCCGTACCAGGTGTCCAGTACCGTGCCGTCGCCGGCGATCGTCGCGAGGCCGACGCCCCAGACCGTTCGTTCATCGCTCATGCCTCCCAGGGTATCCGGGAGCGCGGGGCGTCTCCTCCGCGCTCGATAGACTCGAGGCCATGCCGACGCTCGACCTCACCCTGTCCGCCGCCGATCTGACCCGGGCGATCTGCGACATCCCGAGCGTCTCCGACGACGAGCGCGTCCTCGCGGACGCGATCGACGAGGCCGTCCGCGCGCTCGCGCACCTCGAGGTGCATCGCGACGGCGACACGATCGTCGCGCGCACGCAGCTCGGGCGTGCGCAGCGGGTCGTCATCGCCGGTCACATCGACACGGTGCCCGTCAACGGCAACGTGCCGACCCGCGACGTCGAGATCGACGGCGAGCCCTTCATCTGGGGGCGCGGCACCGTCGACATGAAGGGCGGCACGGCCGTGCAGCTCCGGCTCGCGGCCGAGCTCGCCGACCCCGTCGTCGACATCACGTGGATCTGGTACGACCACGAGGAGGTCGAGGCCTCGAAGAGCGGCCTCACGAGGCTCGCCGCGACGCGTCCCGATCTGTTCGCCGGCGATCTCGCCATCCTGGGAGAGCCCTCGAACGGAGAGGTCGAGGGCGGCTGCAACGGCACGCTCCGCGTCGTGGCACGCACCCGGGGCCGTCGGTCCCACTCGGCACGGGCGTGGATGGGCGAGAACGCGATCCACGCCGCGGCGCCGATCCTCGCGCGGCTCGCCGCGTACGAGCCGCGGGAGATCGTCGTCGACGGTCTCGCCTACCGCGAAGGGCTGAACGCCGTGAGGATCTCGGGCGGCGTCGCGGGGAACGTCATCCCCGACCTGTGCGAGGTCGAGGTGAACTTCCGCTTCGCGCCCAGCAGGTCGGGGGAGCAGGCGGTCGCGCACGTCCGCGAGGTGCTCGAGGGCTTCGACGTCGAGGTGACCGACCTCGCCGAGGGCGCCCGGCCCGGGCTCGATGCGCCGATCGCGCAGGACTTCGTCCGCGCGGTGGGCGCGACGCCCCGGCCGAAGTACGGGTGGACGGACGTCGCGCGCTTCTCGGCGCTCGGCGTGCCGGCCGTGAACTACGGCCCCGGCGATCCGAGCCTCGCGCACCACGACGAGGAGCGCGTGTCCGTCGCGCAGATCGAGGACGTCGAGCGGGGTCTGCGGGCATGGCTGACGGCCGGCTGACGGCTTCGTCCGCGACGACGGGCTGGCGCGCCCGGTGGGATGCGCTCCCCCCTGTCGTCCGCATCACGTCGATCTACGTCGCCGCGCGCCTCGTGACGACGGCGCTCATGCTGCTGAGCGCCCAGCTGTCGCCGGCGTCGTCCCGGTTCGGGCCGGATCCCGGCCTCGTCGACTACATCCTCGGATGGGACGCCCAGTGGTACTGGACGGTCGCCGTCGACGGCTATCCGGCCGACCTGCCGCTGTCGGAGGGCGGCGACGTCGAGCAGAACGCCTGGGCATTCATGCCGGTGTACGCATACCTCTCGCAGCTCGTCGGAAACGTGCTCGGCGCGGGGACGTGGTGGATCGGCGCTCTCCTCGTCTCGCTGGTCGCCGGCTGGGCCGCGTGCGTCGTCCTGCACCGCCTGCTGCGCGAGCGCCTCGACGAGGACCGGGCGCAGTGGGGCGTCGTGATCTTCGCGAGCGGGCCCCTCGCCGCGCTGTTCCAGGTGGGGTACGCGGAGTCGCTGTTCCTCCTCTTCCTCCTCACGGCGCTGCTGTGCGTCATGCGCAGACGGTGGCGCGCCCTGTACCTGCTCGTGCCGCTCATGGGCTTCACCCGGCCCGGAGTGCTCGCCTTCGCGCTCTTCCTCGGCCTCTACGGGATCTGGCGCCTGACGCGGCGGCGGACCGTTCCGCTTCCGCGCATCGAGATCGTGCACATCGTGGCCGTCGCCGCCCTCGCCACGGCCGTGGGCTTCGCGTGGCAGGCGATCACGGGCGCGGTGACGGGGGATCCCGAGGCGTACCTCGAGACGGAGCTCGCCTGGCGCCGCTCGTGGACGGGCGACGGCGGCGGCTTCGTCCCCTTCGAGGGATGGATCCAGGCAGCGGGGGTGTGGGCCGGCGTGTGGGGGATCCCGGCCTGGCTCTGCTACGCCCTTCTGGGCGTGGGGGTGGCCGGCACGTTCGCGGCGCTCCTCTTCGCCTCCTCCGTGAGACGACTGGGCGGAGAGGTCCGGCTCTGGTCGGCGAGCTACCTCGTCTACCTGCTGGCGGTGTTCTTCCCGCAGTCGAGCACCTTCCGCCTCCTCGTTCCGCTCGCCCCGCTCGCGGGAGCACTGGCGGTGACGCGCCGGCCCGGTTACCGCGCCTGCGTCCTCCTGGCCTGCCTCGTCGCGCAGTGGGCGTGGATCTTCGGCATGTACGGGCACGGGAACACGTTCTGGCTCATCCCCTGAATCCGGTCACGAGGGGAAATCTGACACGCCCGTGCAACAGCGGATGACAACGCGACCGATAAACTAGAGCTCTGACCGCAACGGAAAGGATGCCGCGATGGCAGCGATGAAGCCGAGAACCGGAGACGGACCTATGGAGGCCGTGAAGGAGGGGCGCCTCATCATCGTGCGCGTCCCGCTCGAAGGTGGCGGGCGACTCGTCGTATCCGTCAATGACGAAGAGGCCCGGGAGCTGCACGGCGTGCTGGGCAACGTCGTGAGCGCCGCGTAGCATTCGCGTTCGTCTCGTGGCGGATGGCCGGACCCTCGGGATCCGGCCATCCGCTTTCTCATGCCGTGGGGACGACCGTCAGCTGGAGGAGACCCTCGTTCACCGTCGACAGCGCGGCGATGACGGCGGCGGAGGCCTGCGTCTCCTGCAAAAGCGTGCGGTAGTTGCGGGTCGTCGCGTCGCGCTGCACCGGGTCGGCGACGCGTCCGCCGTGCAGCACGCGCGGCACGAGGACCGTGCCGCCGGGGCGCGCCAGACGCAGCCCGTGCTCGACGTAGTCGATGACGTTCGCGGCATCCGCATCGATGAGCACGATGTCGTATGCGCCCTCGTTCATGCGCGGGAGGACCTCGGCCGCGCGGCCCGTGATGTAGCGGGCGCGCGCAAGGGGGACCCCCGCCGCCTGGAACGCCGAGCGGGCCGCCGAGAGATGCTCCGGCTCGCTGTCGATCGTCGTGAGCACCGCCTGAGGCGCGCCGTGCAGGAGCCAGAGCCCCGAGACGCCGGCGCCGGTGCCGATCTCGATGATCGTGCGCGCCGCCGTGGCCGCCGTCACGACGGCGCACTGCGCGCCGATCCCGGGGCTGATCGGCGCGGCGCCGAGCTCGAGCGCGTTCTGACGGGCGCGAGCGATGTGGTCGGGCTCGACGACCGTCTCGCGGGCGAAGCGGGCGACCGCATCCAGTTCGCTCATAGGGCAATCCTCCTGACGATCTCCTCAGCCTACGGTGCCGTCGGCGCCCTGACCGGGCGGCGCGGCCCGGTACCCTGAGATCATGTTCTCCGGGCTGACGATCGAGAAGATTGCGCTGATCGGCTTCATCGCAGCCCTCATCGTCGGCCCCGAGCGGCTCCCGCGGTATGCGGAGAACCTCGCCGTGCTCATCCGCCGGGCGCGGGACTGGCTGCAGGGGGCGCGCACGCGCGTCAAGGACGAGATGGGCGAGGACTTCGACGACGTCGACTGGCAGAAGCTCGATCCGCGTCAGTACGATCCTCGACGCATCATCCGCGAGGCGCTCCTGGACGACGCGCCGGCCGCCGCCGCCGCGGGAAGCGCGCCGAAGGCGGCGGTGCGCCAGCCGCGGACGACCCCGCTCACGCGAGAGACCTTCACCGCCGAGGCGCCGCCGCCGTTCGACTCCGAGGCGACCTGACCCCGCTGTGCTCCTGCGGCCGACCGCTCGGTGCGCCCTGCGGCCCGGGCGCGGCGTTCGACGCGGTGCTCGTCTCGCCGAGAGTCCACATGGGCCGCGAGAATCCGGGCGCCGGCCGCATTCTCGCGGCGCGGATCGATTCTCGCGGTGAGCCTCGGGCGTCCCCGCCGGCTCAGGACGGGGAGAGCGGGAGCTTGCGGCCGAGGAGGCGGCGAGGTTCGGCGGCGAGGGCGGCGGCCACCGCGGCGATCGCCTGCGCCGCGGCGTCTTCGGGATGCGCGAGGACGACGGGCTCGCCGCTGTCCCCTCCCGCGCGCAGGGCGGGACTCAGCGGCACGGACGCCAGCAGCGGCACCGTGACCTCCGCGGTGGACAGCGCCGAGGCCACGGCGTCGCCGCCTCCCGAGCCGAACAGATCGAGCGTGCTCCCATCGGGCAGCGTGAACGCCGACATGTTCTCCACGACCCCGACGACCCGCTGACCGGTCTGCCGGGCGACGAGTCCGCTCCGCACGGCGACGTCGGAGGCGGCCGTCTGCGGTGTCGTGACGACGAGCACGTCGGCGTGGGGCAGCAGCTGCCCCACGGAGATCGCGATGTCGCCGGTTCCGGGAGGCATGTCGATGAGGAGGAGGTCGAGATCGCCGAAATAGACGTCGGTGAGGAACTGCTGTACCGTGCGGTGGAGCATCGGCCCCCGCCAGGCCACGACCTCGTTGCCGTTCTGGAGGAACATCCCGATCGAGATCGCCTTCACCCCGTACGCCACGGGCGGCAGGATGAGGTCTCCGACCTGGGTCGGGGACGGCGCGACGCCGTCGACGGTGAGCCCGAGGAGGGCGGGGATCGAGAAGCCGTGCACGTCGGCGTCGACGAGCCCGACCTTCAGGCCCCGCCCGGCGAGCGCGACGGCGAGGTTGGCGGTCACGGTCGACTTCCCGACCCCTCCCTTGCCGCTCGTGACCGCGATGACACGGGTGAGCGAGTCCTCGCCGAACGGCATGACGCGCTGTGCGCCCCGAAGGCGCTCGGTGAGCGCCTTGCGCTGTGCCGGCGTCATGACGCCGACCGCGACGGAGACGGGCGTGCCGTCCGCCGCCTGCTCGGCCGCGCGGCGCACGTCCCTCTCGATCCGGTCCGCAGCCGGGCAGCCGACGATCGTGAGCGCGATCTCGACCTCGACGCCGTCGCCGCCGCCGCGCACGCCGCGGACCATGTCGAGCTCGGAGAGGGGGCGCCGCAGCTCGGGGTCCGTCACACGGCCGACGGCGTCGCGGATGCGATCGAGCAGAGTGCCGGATGCGTCGCTCATGAGGGCCGGTGCTCCTCTCCGGGAGACGAGGCGTCACCGGGCGCGGGCGGCCGCTGCTCGCGCTCGATGTGCTCGAGCAGCGTCCTGAGCTCCTCGCGCAGCACGTCCCGCGAGATCGTCCGGTCCTCGAGATCGGTCAGCGCCATCCGCAGCGCCACGATCTCGCGGGCGAGGTACTCCGTGTCGGCGAGGTTGCGCTCGGCGCGCTGCCGGTCCTGCTCCATCGCGACGCGATCGCGGTCGTCCTGCCGGTTCTGGGCGAGCAGGATCAGCGGGGCCGCGTACGACGCCTGGAGCGAGAGCACGAGGGTGAGCGCCGTGAAGCCGAGCGCCGCGGAGTCGAAGCGCCACTCGACGGGCACGAGGGAGTTCCACGCCATCCACAGCATGCAGAAGAGAGTGAGCCCGATGAGGAACCACGGCGTGCCCATCGCGCGGGCGATCCACTCCGTCGCGCGCCCGAAGCGATCCCTGTCGCGGGCGCGGAAGTCGGCGTCGATCCGCGGGCGGCGCCCGCGGAGGGCGAACGGGCGGGGGTCGGTGCGGGCCATCATCCGCCCACCGTCCCGATCGCGCCGGTCGCGGGGGCGCGGGGGATCTCCTCGTCGGGATCCTGCGACCGCCAGTCCTCCGGGAGGAGGTAGTCGAGCACGTCGTCCACGGTCACGGCGCCGACGAGCCGGTGGGCGGCGTCGACGACCGGCACCGCGACGAGGTCGTAGCTGGCGAGGCGCCGCGCGACCTCCGACGCCGATCCCGTCACGAGCACGGGCTCGATCGTCTCGTCGACGATCGCGCCGATCCGCTCGTGCGGGGGGTAGCGGAGCATGCGCTGGAAGTGGACGGCGCCGAGGAAGCGTCCTGTCGGCGTCTCGTAGGGCGGCAGCGTCACGTAGACGCTCGCGGCCAGCGCGGGGTGCAGCTCGTGGCGTCGGATGAGCGCCAGCGCCTCCGCGATCGTCGCGTCGGCGGGGAGGATGATCGGCTCCGTCGTCATGAGGCCGCCGGCGGTGTCGGGCCCGTAGCGCAGCAGCATGCGCACGTCCTCGGCCTCCTCGGGCTCCATGAGGTCGAGGAGCTCCTCGCTGCGCTGGGGGGCGAGCTCGGCGAGCAGATCGGCGGCGTCGTCGGGGTCCATGGCGTCGAGCACGTCGGCGGCGCGCTCGTCTCCGAGCCGCTCGAGGATCTGCACCTGGTCGTCCTCGGGCATCTCCTCGAGGGCGTCGGCGAGGCGCTCGTCCGAGAGCTCGGCGGCGACCTCGATCATCCGCCTCTCGGGCAGGTCGAGCAGGGTGTTGGCCAGGTCCGCCGCGCGCAGCTCGGCGTAGCTCGCCGCGAGATGCTCCGCCGACTGCGCCTCTCCGGGAGCGAGCCGCTCGCGGACCTCGCTCCACGCGGCGAACGTCGTCGGCCCCTTCGCGAACGGCGACGCGCTCGTCTTCGGCCTCCGGAGGAAGAGCTGGCTGACGGCCCATTCCCCGATGCGGTTCGGCTCGATCGCGAGATCCTCGATCACGGCCGATCCGCTGCCGTCGGCGAAGTGGACGCGGCGGCCGACGAGCTCGGCCATGACGCGCACCTCGTCGGCGCGCGGCTGGAACCGGCGCACGTTGATGAGGCCGGTGGTGATGACCTGGCCCTGGGCGATCGACGTGATGCGCCCGATCGCGACGAACACGTGCCGGCGACCGGGGATCTCGCACACGAGGCCGATGACGCGGGGAGCCGCCGTACTTCGGTACACGACGACGACGTCGCGGACGCGGCCGAGGCGATCGCCGGTGGGGTCGAAGACGGGACAGCCCGCGAGGCGTGCCACGAAAACCCTCTGTGTACTCACGGGACCCAGCGTAATGCGCCCCTATCCGGCGACCGGCCGGCCGCCGTCGCCGGGGCGTCCGGCCACGTTCACAGACTCCGCATAGGAGACGCAAAGGAGGGGGCGCGCCGCCCGTGGGACAATGACGCCATGAGCATGACGAGCGGACTGGGCAAGGCCCCCGAGATCGGCGAGAAGATCGCGAGCTTCCGTGACTACGACGGAGCCCTGAAAGCCGTCTCGAAGCTCATCGAGGCGGACGTCCCGGCGCGGGAGATCGCGATCGTGGGCAGCGCGCTGCGTTCCGTCGAGAAGGTCACGGGACGTCTGGGATGGGCGCAGGCCGCCTGGTCCGGCGCCCTCAACGGAGTGCTGCTGGGCCTGCTGTTCGGCTCGATGGTTCTCATCTGGACGCCCTCGCTGCCGATGGGCGCGTTCGTCGGGATGCTCCTGCTCGGCGTGGCGATGGGGATGGTGTTCCGTCTCACGAGCTACATGATCGTGCGGCGCCGGCGAGACTTCGCGAGCGTCATGCAGGTCACGGCCGACCACTACGAGGTGGCGGTGCAGCCGTCGAGCGTGGGCAAGGCCCGGCAGATCCTGGGCGCGGCGCCCGAGGCGCCCGCTCCCGTCGATCCTCGTACGCTGAGCGAGCCTCCGCGCTACGGCGTCCGGGTCGATCCGCAGACGGGCGAGCCGCTCGGGTCCCGCCCCGTCGCGGAGACGCCGGGCGCCGACGCCGGCTCGGACCCCGGTGCGGCCGCGGGGGACGGATCCCCCGAGCCCGGGGAGCCTCGCGCGACGGATCCCGACGCGAGGGACTGAGCCCGGCTCGGCCGGGAGCGGGCCTCCCGGACGGGGTCAGGAGCGCAGCCGCGCGATCCACGCCTCGACGCCGTCCGCCATCCGCGGGATGCCGGCGGAGAGGTTCACGGGGCCGTCCTCGGTCATGAGGACGTCGTCCTCGATGCGCACGCCGATGCCGCGGTACTCCGCGGGCACCGTGAGGTCGTCGACCTGGAAGTAGAGCCCGGGCTCGATCGTGAAGACCATGCCGGGGGCGAGCTCGCCGTCGTAGTACATCTCGCGGCGCGCCTGTGCGCAGTCGTGCACGTCGAGACCGAGGTGATGGCTCGTCCCGTGCACCATGTAGCGGCGCTGCTGGCCGCCGCGGTCGGCGTCGAGCGCCTCCTCGGCCGTGACGGGCAGGAGCCCCCATTCGGCGGTGCGCCTCGCGATGACCTCCATGGCCGTCTCGTGCAGGGTGCGGAACCTCACGCCCGGCCGCGCGGCGGCGAAGGCGGCGTCCGCCGCCTCGCGCACGGTCTCGTAGATCCTCCGCTGGATGTCCGTGAACACGCCGCTCACGGGGAGCGTGCGGGTGATGTCGGCGGTGTAGAGGCTGTCGACCTCGGTGCCGGCGTCGACGAGGATGAGATCGCCGGGGACGACCGCGCCGTCGTTGCGCGTCCAGTGCAGGTAGCACGCGTGCGGGCCGGACGCGGCGATCGTGTCGTAGCCCTCCCCGTTCCCGTCGCTGCGCGCGCGCTGGTGGAAGACCCCCTCGACGACCCGCTCGCCGCGGGGATGCGCGACGATGCGCGGGAGCTCGCGCACGATGTCGTCGAACCCGCGCGCCGTCACGTCGACGGCGAGCGACATCTGCTCGATCTCGTAGGCGTCCTTGACGAGACGCAGCTCGGAGAGGAAGCCCGTCAGCCGCTCGTCCTCGTCGAGCACGAGGTCGCCGTCGGCGGCGGAGAACGCGTCCACGTGAGCGGTGGCGATGCCGAGGTCGGCCGCCACCTGCGCCAGGGAGGGCCGGGGGCCGACCCAGAACTCCCCGATCGAGGCGTCGCGATAGAACTCGGGCGTCTCGCGCGTGGCCCGGTCGCGCAGGAAGAGCGTGACCTCGTGGCCGTCGCCCGCCGGCTCGAACACGAGCAGCGAGTCGGGCACGGCGTCCGCGCCCCAGCCGGTGAGGTGGGAGAAGGCGGAGTGCGCGCGGAAGGGGTAGTCCGTGTCGTTGCTGCGCTGCTTGTATCCGCCGGCCGGCACGACGAGGCGCTCGCCGGGGAACGCCGCCGACACCGCGTCGCGGCGCGCGGCCGCGTACGGCGCCTGGGCCCGTGCAGCGGGCAGGGTCTCCGCCCGTTCGGCCCAGCCGGCGGAGATGGTGTCGAGGAATCCCTGCGGGTACGGCTGGCGGCGGTTCGTGTTCGCGGTCTTCTCGGGGGCGCCCTGGGTGTTCGTCTCGCCGGTGCTCATGACCCCAGTCTCTCACCGCCCGCGACGAGTGCGTCCGGGCGGATCAGCCCGCGGGCTCGAGCTGGACGACGAGCGGCCGGTGGTCGCTTCCGGCGCCGTCGAGGTTGGTCAGCACGATCGATCCGGTCGCCCGCCACGCCGCGGAGTGCATCACGTGGTCGATGGGCGTCGAGAGCAGGGCCGGCAGATCGGTGGGCCAGGTGCCGACGGCGCCGTTCCCCGTCGCCGCCGCCGCGTCGTCGCAGTATCCGAGGTCGAATCCGTCGGCCCCGAGGGAGGTCATGTGGTCCAGCGTCGCGTTGAAGTCGCCGGCGAGGATCACGTTGCCGTCGACGCACTGGTCCGCGACCCACCGGAGGTCGTCGACCCACTCGCTCATGTACTCGGGCTGCGGCGCCACCGCGTGGACGGCCACGACGATCGGCCCCTCGCCGTCCACGGGCATCGCCACGACGCTCGGCACGACCTCCGTGTTGCTCGTGAGGTCGGACGACGCCTCGATCACGGAGTAGTCCCCGAGGTCGGGGGAGATGAGGAGCGTCGTCTGCCACGCCTGCGGCCCGTCCTGCAGCTCGGGCTGGAGCGCGACGTGATGGACCCACATGGGTCGGTCGAGGTCGCGCATCGCGACGGCGACGTCCTCGCCGACAGACGCGGCCGTCTCCGGCAGCGCGACGATGTCGACGTCCATGGCGACGGCCGTCTGCGCGATCTCGTCGGCGCCCATCGCATTGCCCGCGGTGTTCCACGTCATGACGCGGACGCTCGTCTCGGTCGAGTCGGGCAGGGACCCCGTGCCGTACCCGCGCGCGCCGAGGATCACGCCGCCGGAGATCGCCCCGATGGCGGACACGAGCGCCATCGAGAGGGCGAATCCGCGGAGCGGCCGGATGACCGCGAAGAGCAGGAACACGACCGTGACGATCGCGAACGCGACGACGACGACGCCGCGCAGAGCCGCCACCTGCGCGACCGGGAAGACCTGCTCGAGCCGGAAGAAGCCCGGCCACGTGAGGATCGCCGTCGCGATGGCGAAGGCCACCGTCACGAGGATCCCGAGCAAGCGCAGCACGCCTTCGACCCTAGGCACGCCCGCTGTGAAACCGTCGCGAGCGTTCGCCGCGCACGCCGGGAACGGCCTCCGCGTACGCCCTACGATGGGGGGATGGACGGGGAGAGCGCGCCGCGCGTCGAGGAGCCCGCCGACCTCCACCTCCACTCGCGCAGATCCGACGGCACGCAGCCCCCCGCGGAGGTCGTGGGCTCCGCGCACGCGCACGGCGTGCGCACGATCGCGCTGACGGACCACGACACCACGTCGGGATGGGCCGAGGCGGCGGATGCGGCGGTCTCGCTGGGGATGACCTTCCTCCCCGGCGCCGAGCTGTCGACGCGGCTGGGCTGGCGCAGCGTCCACCTGCTCGCCTATCTCTTCGACCCGGAGGACCGCGCCCTGCGCGCGCAGATGGACGAGGTGCGCGGCGACCGCCTGGGGCGTGCGGAGCGGATCGTCGCGAGCATCTCCCGCGACTACGACCTGGTCTGGGACGACGTCGTCGCGCAGACGCAGACCGGGGCGACCGTGGGGCGGCCGCACATCGCGGATGCGCTCGTCGCGCGCGGGATCGTCGCCGACCGCTCAGAGGCCTTCGGCGGCATCCTGCATCCCCGCGAGGGCTACTACGTGCCGCACGACGCGCCCGACACCTTCGCGGCGATCGCGCTCGTGCGCGCGGCCGGCGGCGTGCCGGTCATCGCCCACCCCGCGACGACGGCGCGCTCGGGCATGATCCCGCTGGACACCCTGAACGACCTCGTCGACGCGGGACTCGCGGGCTTCGAGGTCGACCACCGCGAGAACCACCCCGACGGGCGCGCCGTGCTGCAGCGGCTCGTCGCCGACCGCGACCTCATCGCGACGGGGTCGAGCGACTATCACGGACTCGGCAAGCCGAACCTGCCGGGGGAGAACACGACGCCGGCCGCGATGGTCGAGCGGATCATCGCGGGCGGATCGGGAACGCCTCCCGTGCGCGCCTGACGGCGCCGCGTCAGGCGCCCTGCGACGCCTGTCCCGAGACGCGGCGACGGCGCCGGCGACGTGCGGGCGACGGCTTGCCGTCGTGGTGCTCCCTGCCTTCGCCGTCGTGTGTGCCCTGGCCCTCCGGGGCCGCGGCATCACGGCCGTCGGTCGCCTGCCCGTCCGGGCGGCGCCGGTGCCGGCGCGGCTTCGACTCCCCGCCGCCCGTCTCGCCGGACACGGTCTTGACCGCCGCGGTCGCCGGGGCCTTCGTGAGCCGCCCCTTGGTGCCCGCGGGGATGGCGAGGTCGGCGTAGAGGTGCGGGCTCGACGAGTACGTCTCGGTCGGCTCGGGCTGTCCGAAGTCGAGGGCCCTGTTGATGAGCGCCCACTTGTGCAGATCCTCCCAGTCGACGAACGTCACGGCGATGCCCGTGCGTCCGGCGCGCCCCGTGCGTCCCACGCGGTGCAGATAGGCCTTCTCGTCGTCCGGGATCGTGTGGTTGACGACGTGGCTCACGTCGTCCACGTCGATCCCGCGCGCGGCGACGTCCGTGGCGATGAGGACGTCCTTCTTGCCCGCCTTGAACGAGGCCATGGAGCGCTCGCGCTGCTCCTGGCCCATGTCCCCGTGCACCGCAGCGGCGTTGAAGCCGCGGTCGTTGAGCTCGTCGACGAGCTTCTGCGCCGCGCGCTTGGTGCGCGTGAAGATGACGGTCTTCCCGCGGCCCTCCGCCTGCAGCACGCGCGCGATGATCTCGATCTTGTCGAGCGCGTGCGCCCGGTAGACGATGTGGCGGATGTTGGCCTGCGTGAGGCCCTCGTCGGGGTCCGTCGCGCGGATGTGGATGGGGTTCACCATGAACCGCCGCGCGAGCGCGATGATCGGGCCGGGCATGGTCGCGCTGAACAGCTGGGTGTGGCGCTTCGCGGGAACCTTCTGGAAGATCTTCTCGATGTCCGCGAGGAAGCCCAGGTCGAGCATCTTGTCGGCCTCGTCGAGCACGACCTCGGCCGCGTTCGACAGGTCGAGCAGGCGCTGGCCGGCGAGGTCGATGAGGCGCCCCGGCGTGCCGACGACGATCTGGGCGCCGGCCTTGAGCTGCTCGATCTGGCCCTCGTAGGCCTTGCCGCCGTAGATCGCCACGACGCTCGTGGAGCGGCCCGTGGTGAGCAGGTCGATGTCCTCGTAGACCTGCACGGCGAGCTCCCGCGTGGGCACGACGATGAGGGCCTTCACGCCGGGCTCGGGGTTCGCGCCGATGCGCTGGACCACGGGGATCCCGAAGCCGAAGGTCTTGCCCGTCCCGGTCTTGGCCTGGCCGATCACATCCTGTCCGGGGAGGGACAGGGGGATGGTCTGCTCCTGGATGGGGAAGGTGTCGACGATGCCCTTGGCGGCCAGTGCGTCGACGATGTCCTGGTCGATGCCCAGCTCGGCGAATGACGTCATGGAGTTCTCGTGCCTGTCTCGGCGGGCCGGTTCGCGAAGGGCGGTACGGGCCGCGCCGCTGGATGCGTCCACGCCCTCTCAGCCACAGGCGCGGTGCCCCGATCCGTCGCCGGGGCCGAGTCCACCCTACCGGAGGGGTCCGGCTCCCGCGGCCCCGACGACCCGGTGCCGATGCCGGGTGACGCAGGACGTAGGCTTTCCCCCGTGGTCAACTGGCAGTTCTGGCGGCGGCCGACGCCCGCGCGCATCCTGCGTCTGCGTCCGCGCGGCGAGCTCACCGGCGCGGTGCGCGTCGAGTTCCAGGAGCTGGCGCCGGACGTGCGCACGTTCCTCGGTCAGGCGGCCTACCTGCAGCTGGGCTATTTCGAGACCCTCACGCGGCTCATCCGCGCCACGCCCGACCTGGCCGAGAAGGAGGCACTCTCGCTCGCGGCGGGAGCGGCCCTGCGCAAGCACAGGGGGATCATCGACGTGATCCGAGACGGGGGCGACGACCCGACGGAGCTCATGCTCCCGTTCCAGGAGCAGCTGGACGCGTTCCGGCGCGAGACGATCGGCGCGCGTCCCCGCGAGACGATGCTCACCGTCCACATCACGGCCGGCATGCTCGACGACTTCTATCTCGCGCTCGCGTCGGGATACGGCGAGACCGGGCGACGCGTGGCGAGGGTGCTGCGGTTCGACCACGATCGCCAGCAGATCGCCCAGCTGCTGGTCGAGACGATCGGCAGCGACGAGGAATGGCGATCGCTGCTGTCGATGTGGGCCCGGCGCCTGGTGGGCGACACCCTGCTCGTCGCGCGCGCCGCGCTGCGGATGGACGCGGCCGACGAGGGCGCCCGGACCGGCGACGACGTGGAGAAGGTCGTCGAGCCGGTGTTCACCGCGCTCATGGCCGCCCACGCGCGCCGCATGGACGCGCTCGGCCTGGCCGCATGAGGCCCGCTCAGACGAGACCGGCCGCCGCGCGCTCCGCCGCGTCGCGTGCGGCGCGCGTGCGCCCGAGGACGGCGCCGATCGCAAGGCCGACCACGGCGCTCGCGACGATCGTGAGGACCCACTGCCAGACGTTCGCCTCGCCGAGCCCGGCCCACGTCAGACCCGCGTAGAGCACGGCTGCCGCCGCCGTCGAGGTCGCCGGGACCACCGCCACACCGCGCAGATCGCGGTGGGGCAGCGCGTAGTGGATCGCGACCCCGCACACCGCCGACGCGATGAGCGCGAGCAGGATGTACACGGCAGGACCCGCTCTGCTCAGGCGACGAAGCCGACGCGGCGCGTCTCCTCGGTGCCGATCTCGACGAAGGCGAGGTTGGCGGAGGGGACGAAGTAGGCGTTGCCCTTGACGTCGGTGAACGACAGGTGGCTCGCCCCCTCGTCGAGGGCGGCGGCGACGGCGGCCTTCACCTCGGCCGCGCTGTCGGACGTCTCGAAGGTCAGCTCGCGGCCGGAGTTCGTGATGCCGATTCGGATCTCCACGGTGACTGCCTTTCGTCTGCGGTGTTCGTGCATCGAAAGCCTACGGCACGCGATCGGGGAGCGGACGCGCGAACGCTCAGGGCGAACGCGGCGCCGGGAGCGCGTCGATGTCGGACGCGGTCGCTACCGTGGAGCACATGCCGAGCTGGGAATGGGACGCCGCGCAGCGCGCCGTCGTCGGGATGCCGCAGGACGCGTCCGCGACCGTGATCGGGGCGCCGGGCACGGGGAAGACGTCCGTGCTCGTCGAACGCGTCGCCGCGCTCGTCGGCTCGGGAACGAGCGCCGAGGAGGTCCTCGTCGTGACGCCCTCGCGGGCCTCGGCGACCCGGCTGCGCGACGAGCTCGGACTCCGCGTCGCGGTGGCGAGCCCCGGCCCGCTCGCGCGCTCGATCGGGTCGCTCGCGTTCCAGATCGTGCGCGCCGACGCCGTGCGGAGGAGGGCGGACGCCCCCCGGCTCCTGACCGGCGCCGATCAGGACAGGATCCTCGCGGAGATCCTCGCCGGCCACGAGGAGGACGAGGCCGCAGGCGTCGATCGCTGGCCGGCGCACCTGGCGGCGCCCGTGCGCGCGTCGAAGGGGTTCCGGTCGGAGCTGCGCGCCTTCCTCACCGAGCTCGTCGAGCTGGACGTCCCGGCGCGCGAGCTGCGCGCGCTGGGGAGGGAGACGTGGACGGCCGTGGCCGATCTCGTCGACGACTACCTCAACGTGCTCGCCGGGATGCGCGCGACCCACTACGACACCGCCGAGCTGTACCGCCTCGCGGGCGCCGTGCTGCGGGAGGGCGCCTCGATCCCCGGCCTCGAGCGGCTGAAGACCGTCCTCGTCGACGACGCGCAGGAGCTCACCCGGGGCGGCGTCGCGCTCGTCGAGGCGCTCCGCGGCCGCGGCGTCGCGGTCGTCGCCTTCGGCGACCCCGACATCGGCTCCGGCGCCTTCCGCGGCGCGACGCCCGAGCTGTTCGCCCGCCTCGCGGCGTCGCTGGGCGCCGTGCGCGTCCTCGACGGCGACCACAGGTCGCATCCGGGCATCTCCCGTCTCGCGCGCAGCGTGACGCAGGCCATCGGCGCGGGAGGGCGGGTGGACCATCGCCGGGCCCCGGGGCCGGAGGTCGACCTCCGGGGAGCGGTGGAGACGTTCCGCGCCGGCTCCCCGTACGAGGAGGCCGACCGCATCGCCTGGGGACTGCGGGCGTGGCACCTCGACGAGGGGGTGCCGTGGGACGCGATGGCGGTCATCGCCCACGACACCCGTCAGCTGACGAGGCTCGAGGCCGAGCTCGCCGCGCGCGAGGTGCCCACGCGAGCGGCGGGCGTGCAGCGGCCCCTCGGCGAGCAGCAGGCCGTGCGCGAGATCGTCGAGATCGTCCGTCTCGGCCTGCAGCCGGCCGCCGAACGGGATCCCTCGGCGCTCCTCGACGCGCTGATGTCGCCGTTCGGCGGCCTCGACGGCGTGGGCGTGCGGCGTCTGCGTGCGCGTCTGCGCCATGCCGAGCTGGCGGAAGGCGGGAACCGGCCGGCGCGCGAGCTGCTGCGCGAGGCGCTCGCCGAGCCCGCGATCCTGGTGCTGCTCGACACCCCCGAGGCGCGCACGGCCGAGCGCTTCGCCGTCACGCTGGCGCGTCTGCACGAGCTCGGCCGCGGCGGCGCGACCGTCCACGAGCTCCTGTGGGAGGCGTGGGACCGTTCGCGCGCGGCCGACGGCCGCCGGCTGCAGGTCGCCTGGCGCGACGTCGCGACGTCCACGCAGGCGCTCGCGGCGGAGACCGGGCGGGCCCTCGACGGGCTCGTCGCGCTGTTCGACGCGGCCAAGCGCTTCGTGGAGCGCAGTCCGCAGGAGGGCCCCCTTCCGTTCATCCGCGAGATCCTCGACAGCGACGTGCCGGAGGACACCCTCTCGTCTCCCGAGCGCCCGGGGCACGTGACGCTGCTGACGCCCGCCTCCGCGCTCGGCACCGAGTTCGACGCCGTCGTCATCGCGGGCGTGCAGGACGGCGTGTGGCCGAACGTGCGGCTGCGCGGCGGGCTGCTCGACACCTGGCAGCTGCCGGACGTCGTGTCCGCCGCCCGGGCGGGACGCGAGACCCCCGACGCGGCGGGTGCGCTCGACCGGCGCCGCGCCGCGCTGCACGACGAGCTCCGGCTGTTCGTGCGCGCCGTGTCGCGGGCACGGGCGCGTCTGCTCGTGACCGCGGTCGACGACGACGATGCGACGCCGAGCGCCCTCCTGTCGCTCCTCCCGGCCCCGCCGGAGCACGGCGGACGCACCGAGCATCCCCTGACGCTGCGCGGCCTCGTCGCCCGGCACCGGCGGGTGCTCACCTCCGAGGCCTCGCCCGACGCGCGCCGCGAGGCCGCGGAGCAGCTGGCCGTCCTCGCGTCGGAGGGCGTGCCGGGCGCCGATCCCGCGCAGTGGTACGGCGTCGAGGGGCCGAGCACGACGGCTCCGCTCGTCGACGCCGCCGAGCGGCCCGTGCGCGTCTCGCCCTCGCGGATGGAGACGTTCGAGACGTGCGGCCTCGACTGGGCGGTGCGCGCGCTCGGCGGCGACACGCAGGCCGCGCCGTCGGCGGGGATCGGGACCATCCTGCACGCGGCGCTCGAGGCCTCGCCGGACGGAGAGCTCGACGTCATGCGCGCCGTGCTCGACGACCGCTGGGGCGAGCTGGACTTCGAGGCGCCGTGGATCGAGCGCAAGGAGCGCCGTCGGGCCGAGGAGTATCTCGGGCGACTCCACGCCTATCTGCGGCGCGTGCGCGGCGAGAACGGCGTCCCGCTCGCATCGGAGGCGACCTTCCGCGTCGCGATCCCGCTGGAGGGCGAGCTGCGGGCGATCGGCGTCCCCGAGGGGGGCCACGTGCCCGAGATCGGCCCGCATGCGCTCGTGAGCGGCGTGATCGACCGCGTCGAGAGGTATCCCGCGGGGGAGGGGGATCACGCGGACGCGCGCGGACGGGGGTGGCGCCCGATGTCCTCCGAGCATCCGGGCGCGGCCGACCACACCGTGGTCGTCGATCTCAAGACGGGGAAGGGCGAGGCACGCCTGTCGGACGCGAAGGTGTCGGGCGACGCGCAGCTGGCGGCGTACCAGCTGGCGGTCGAGGAGGGACTCGTCCCCGGCGCCGATGCGCGATCCCTCGCGGGCGCCCGCCTCGTCGTCGTCTCGCAGACGACGAGCAGGAGCGCGTATCGCGTCGCCCATCAGCCGGCGCTCGACGCCGGGTCGCGCGAGGAGTTCCTCCGACGCGTGAGGGAGGCGGCGCGCGGCATGTCGGCGAGCGTCTTCACGGCGCACGTCGACACGCACTGCCAGGGCTCCCACCGCCCGACCCTGTGCCGTCCGCACACCGTCAAGCCGGTCAGCGCCTCATGACGGTCCTGGGCACTCCCGCGAGGCGCGCGTGGACGGGCGCGCGGGCGCTGTCGGCGGACGTCATCGCCGCGGCCCTCGGGCAGCCCCGCCCGACCGACGCGCAGCGCGAGGTGATCGAGGCGTCGCCCGCTCCCGCTCTCGTGGTGGCGGGCGCGGGCAGCGGGAAGACCGAGACGATGGCCGCGCGCGTCGTGTGGCTCGTCGCCAACGGCCACGTCGCCGCGGAGGAGATCCTCGGGCTCACCTTCACCCGCAAGGCGGCGGGCGAGCTGGCGGATCGGATCGGAGCGCGCCTCGCCCGCATCGGCGAGCTCGGCGACAGGGGGCTGCTCCCGCACCTGCCGCGCATCGTCGCCGAGGGGCGCCTCGAGCGGGTCGAGCGCGCGGAGGAGCGGAGCCCCGCCGCGCGGGAGACGGTGCGCCGCCAGGTTCTCGACGAGCTCGCCTCCGAGTTCCGGACCGGGTGGGATCCCCGGCGGCGGGCCGGCGTGTCCGACCTGCTCGACCGGCCGCGCGTCGCGACCTACAACGCCTTCGCGGACGCCGTCGTCCGCGAGCACGCCGCCCGCATCGGGCGGGACCCCGAGGCGGCGCTCCTGTCGCAGTCGGCGTCCTGGCTGCTCGCGCGCCAGGTCGTCATGAATGCCGCGGACATCGGGCTCGACGAGCTCGACAACGCGCTCTCCACGATCGTCGAGGCGGTGCAGCGGCTCGCCGGCGATGCGCTCGACCACCGGGCGGACCTCGATGCGGTCGAGGCGTTCGCCGCGCAGTTCGCGGGGGAGCTGGGCCGCTTCGCCGATCCGAGCCGGGCGACCAAGCGCGAGATCGACAAGGCATGGGACAACCTGACGGCCCTGCCCCGGCTGCTCGCGCTGGTCCGGGCCTACGGCGAGGAGAAGCGCAGGAGGGGAGTCCTCGACTTCGCCGACCAGGTGACCGGTGCGCTCGAGATCGTCGAGTCGTCGCCGCAGGTGGCGGACGAGCTCCGCTCCCAGTACCGCGTCGTGCTGCTCGACGAGTACCAGGACACCTCCGTCGTCCAGACCCGCCTGCTGGCGACGGTGTTCCGCGACATGTCCGTCATGGCCGTGGGCGACCCGAACCAGTCGATCTACGGCTGGCGCGGAGCCGGCGCGGACAACCTGCACGCGTTCTCCGGCGCGTTCTCGCGGGAGGTCGCGGCCGGACGCCACGACCTCATGATCAGCTGGCGCAACGACCGCGCCATCCTCGTCGCGGCGAATCGTCTGCTCTCCCCGCTGGGAGGGGAGGGGACGCTCCCCCTCGAGCCGCTCCGCGAACGTCCGGGAGCGGGGCCCGGGACGGTCGAGCGCCGATACGAGCGCACCGTCGAGGAGGAGGCGGACGCCGTGGCCGAGTGGTTCGCTCGCGTGCGCGAGGCGCATGGCCGCGGTGCCGCACCGGGCGCCCGGGCGCACACGGGCGCCATCCTCTTCCGTGCGAAGAGGCACATGCAGACGTTCGCCGGCGCGCTCGACGCGCACGGCGTGCCCCACCGCATCCTCGGGCTCGGCGGCCTGCTGTCCACGCCCGAGGTCACGGACGTCGTGGCCGCGCTCCGCGTCGTCCACGACCCGACGCAGGGATCCGCGCTCATCCGGCTCCTCGTGGGACCGCGGTTCGGCATCGGGATCGCCGACATGGGCGCCCTCCACGATCTCGCGACGACGCTGTCCCGTCGCGACGGCGCCCTCGCTCCGCTCTCCGACGAGGTGCTCGCGCGGATCCGGGCGTCCGCGGGGGCGGACGAGCAGGTGTCGATCGTGGACGCCGTCGACTTCGTCCGGACCGTGCCGGACGACTACCGGCTGCTCTCCGCCATCAGCCCGGAGGGACGCGCGCGGCTGCGGGAGGCCGGCGCGCTCCTCGATCGCCTCCGGCGCGCCGCGGGCCAGCCCATCCCCGATCTCATCCGCCTGGTCGAGGCGGAGCTGAGGCTCGACATCGAGCTCGCGGCGAACGAGACCCGCGGCCCGGCTCGCGTGGCGTCGACGCAGCTGCGCGCGTTCGTCGACGAGGTGCGCGCCTTCCTCGACGCCGACGACCGCGGCACGATCGGGAGCCTTCTGGCCTGGCTCGACCACGCCGAGCAGACCGACGAGCTCATGCCGCGCACGGAGCCGCCCGAGCCGGGGGTGGTGCAGCTGCTGACGATCCACGGATCGAAGGGTCTCGAGTGGGATTCGGTGGCCGTCGTGCGGCTGACGGCGGGGGAGCTGCCGAAGACGCCTACGGGGACGGCGGGATGGCTCGGCTTCGGCGTGCTGCCCTACCCGTTCCGCGGCGACCGCGCGGCGCTGCCGCGCGTGGACTGGACGCCCGGCCCCGAGACGGACGCCAAGGACCTCGAGAACGCTCTGCGCGCGTTCAAGGAAGGGGGCCGGCAGCATCAGCTCGCGGAGGAACGACGGCTCGCATACGTCGCCGTGACGCGAGCGCGCTCCGAGCTGCTGCTGACGGGATCGCACTGGGCGGGGCAGAGCCGCCCCCGGGGGCCGAGCGCGTTCCTCGAGGAGATCGCCGAGGAGCTCGGCCTCGACCCGATCGCGCCCCTCGACGACGACGCGAACCCGTATGACGGCGAGGGGGGCACGCTGCAGTGGCCGCTCGACGCCCTCGGCTCCCGGCGTGCGCGCGTCGAGGACGCGGCCGCCGTCGTCCGCAGCGCGGTGGGGTCGACGCCGCAGCCGACCGCGGAGCTGGCGCGACTCCTCGCGGAGCGCAGGCAGCGCGACGAGGGGTCTGCGCCCGTCGTCCCGACGCGCGTGCAGGCCTCGCGCTTCAAGGACTACGTCACGGACTTCGCCGGGACCACGGGACAGCTCGCGCGACCGCTGCCCGAGCGTCCGTACCGGCAGACGCGGATCGGGACCCTGTTCCACCAGTGGGTCGAGCAGCGCTCCGGTCTCGTGGGCGCGGGGCCGCAGCTCGACGACGCGCTGTGGGACGGCGACGACGAGGCGGGTGCCGAGCGGGCGTCGGGCACGGCGTCCACGGACGTCTCGGCGGCCGACGCGGCGGAGATGGAACGTCTCCAGGAGATCTTCGAGCGCAGCGAGTGGGCCGCCCTGCAGCCCCTCGACGTCGAGACGGAGATCGACTTCGTGCTCCCCGGCGCGGACGGCGAGGCGCCGCACATCGTCATCTGCAAGCTCGACGCGGTCTACCGCCGCGCCGACCGCGGCGGCCGCATCGAGATCGTCGACTGGAAGACGGGGCGGGCGCCGCGCACGCCGGCCGAGCGCGAGGACCGCATGCTCCAGCTGGCGCTGTATCGCCTCGCCTATCACGAGCGACACGGCGTCCCGCTGGAGGAGATCGACGTCGCGCTGTTCTACGTCGCGGACGACCTCGTGCTGCGAGGCGAGCGCGTGTACACGGCCGACGAGCTCTCGCGGCGCTGGAACGCCGCGCGCCGGGATGCCGCGCGCCGAGACGCGTGAACGGGCTCAGCGGTCGCGGCGCTCGGAGCCGTCCGTCTCGCGTTCGAGCGCGATGTAGGCGTCCATGTCGAGCGGAGCGGTCGCCTCGGCGTCGTCGGCGGGCTGGGCCGAGGGGAGACGCACGTCCGGCACCGTCTCGGTGGTGAGGGGGCGCTCCTCCGCCGGGGCGGCGTCCCCCCAGCCGGCGTCCGGGTCGAGGCCGAGCTGCGCGGGATCGTAGGCGTCGGTCTGCATCGACGTGTCGACGGTCGCGGACGCCGTCTCCGGCACCCGGCCGATCGCCGCGAGCGCGTCGTCGACGTCGGAGGACGCCGCGCCGAGGCCCGCGCGCAGGCGATCGTCGCGCACGCCCTCGGAGAGCGATTCGAGGAGCGCCGCGGCGTCGTCCACGACCTCCGGGCGATGGGTCTCCAGACCGTGGACGAGCCAGCGCGCGAACTCCAGCTCGGCGTGCAGGCGCGCGCGGACCCGCAGAGCGGCGTCGGGAGCGCGGTGGGCCGCCGCGCCGTACGCCTCGAAGACGTCATCGGTCGCCGAGGGCGCGGACGACACCCAGCGCAGATCGACGGCGGGATCGTCGATCGACAGGCCCTGCCACTCGAGCACGCCCGAGACGCGCGGGACGCCCGCGACGTCGTCGACGATCACGAACGAGGTCGGCTGCGTGCCCCCGAGGCAGACCGCCGACTCGAACGACCAGAGCCGGTCGTCCTCGACGGCCTCCCGCCATCGGACCATGAGCCGCACGGGCACCCGTCCGCTCGCGCCCGCCGCGTCGAGGATGCGCTCGACCTCCGCCCGCGACTGCTCGGGAGAGCGGACGGGCAGGCCCGCCGACCGGACGACCGACCCCGGGAGGCCGTGGACGACGGCCATGGCCCGCCCGATCGACGTCGCGACGCCGGGCCCCTGAGGGATCTCGCCGGCTTCGACCTGATACCCGCGCACGAAGCTCGTGACGATCGCGTTCGTCCCGTCGTACGGGACGGAGCCGTGGAAGACGGGGGCCTCGAAGCCGAGCAGCTCGCGCACTCCCGACGTCAGCGCGCGCAGCGCCACGACCTCGGCCGCGATCTCGCGCTCCGCGTTCTCGTCCGCCGGCACGCGCACGACGAGCTCGCGCCCGTCGGCGAGCGTGGCGACGGCGGAGTCGTGGCGGCCGCCGCCTCCTGCCGTCAGGGTCCGTACGCCCGTGACCTCCGCACCGGGCACGGCGGCCGTCGCGGCCGCGGCTAGAGTGAGGAGTGAGCGTGCCATGGGTACCAGGTTAGGTCGCCGCCGCGCTCGTCCCACCGCGCCACGCCCGCGAGAGAGGTACCGGATGCCCGTCCACTCCGCCCCCCTGAAGGTCGACAGGAGCGCGGGGGAGCGCGACGCTCCCGGGCTGCTCGACGACGCCATCGCCGACGTCGCCACGCGGGTGCTCGTCGTCCGCGGCGACCGGGCGCTGCTGCGCGAGGCGGGCGGGCCCGCGCTCGACCTGGTCGACGTCGCGAGCGTGCCGGAGGACGCCCGCTGGGCGTTCCTCGGGCGAGGGCCCTCCGGCGAGGCCGTGCTGCTCGCGGCGTTCCCGGCGCAGGGCGCCGAGCTGTTCGAGCCCCCGCGCGCATGGGGCGCCGTGCGCGACGTCGGCGCGCTGCTGCCATCGGAGGAGCTGGACACGCTCGTCGCGGCGGTGGGCCTCGGCCGCTGGCTCGTCGACGCGCCGTTCTGCTCCGCGTGCGGCTCCCCGACGACGACGAGGCAGGCGGGATGGTCTCGGCTGTGCGACGGATGCGGTCGGGAGCACTTCCCCCGCACCGATCCCGCCGTCATCGTCGCGATCACGAGCGCGGACGGGGAGCGGCTGCTCCTGGGTGCGAACGCCGCGTGGCAGGGCCGGATGTACTCGTGCTTCGCCGGGTTCGTCGAGGCGGGGGAGTCGCTCGAGACGACCGTCCACCGCGAGCTGCGCGAGGAGGCGGGAGTGCGCGTCGACCGGATCCGCTACCTCGGCTCGCAGCCGTGGCCGTACCCGCGCTCCCTCATGCTCGGCTTCCACGCCGCGGCCGTCGTCGACGAGGAGGCTCGTCCGGACGGCACGGAGATCGTCGACGTCCGCTGGTTCACCCGCGAGGAGATCGGCGAGGGACTGGAGGGCCGCGGCGGCGTGGGGCTGCCCGGACCCGTCTCGATCGCGCACCGCCTCATCCGCGCCTGGTACGAGGGCGAGTGAGCGCGCTCGACGCCCTCGACGACCAGCAGCGCCGCGCGGCCTCGATGCTCCGCGGACCCGTCGCCGTGCTCGCCGGCGCAGGAGCGGGCAAGACGAGGGTCATCACGCATCGCATCGCGCACGGCGTCGACACGGGCGCCTACACCCCCCATCGCGTCATGGCTCTGACGTTCACGGCGAAGGCGGCGGGCGAGCTGCGGGGCCGTCTGCGCATGCTCGGCGTCGAGGGGGTGCAGGCGAAGACCTTCCACGCCGCGGCTCTCGCGCAGCTCAACTACTTCTGGCCGACCGTGGCCGGCGACGTCGCGCCGAAGATCGTGGACAACAAGGTGCGTCTGCTCGCCCAGGCGGCGGAAGGCCTGCGCCTGCGCCCGGACACCGCGACCCTGCGCGACGTCGCGGCGCAGATCGAGTGGCGCAAGGTCACGATGCGGACCCTCGAGCAGTACGGGAGGCTCCAGCGGACGGTCGGGCGCATCGGGCCGTCCGCCCTCGTCGACCTCATGCGCGCGTACGAGGGGCTGAAGGACGAACGGCGCCAGCTCGACTTCGAGGACGTGCTCCTCGCCTGCGCGGGGATGCTCGAGGCCGAACCGCAGGTGACGCGGTCGGTGCGCGAGCAGTACCGCCACTTCACCGTCGACGAGTATCAGGACGTGTCGCCGTTGCAGAACCGCCTCCTGGAGCTGTGGCTCGGAGACCGGCGGGATCTGTGCGTCGTGGGCGACGCGAGCCAGACGATCTACTCGTTCACGGGCGCCGAGTCGCGGTTCCTCCTGGAGTTCGAGAAGCGCTATCCCGATGCCACCGTGGTGCGGCTCGAGCGGAACTACCGCTCGACGCCGGCGATCGTCGACGTCGCCAACGCCCTCATGCGCGGCAGGCCGGGGGCGCTGAGGCTCGAGGCCCCCGACACGGACGGCCGGGGGGAGACGCCCGTCGTGGCGGGATACCCGGACGAGCGGGCCGAGGCGGAGGGCGTGGCCGACGCGATCGCCCGCAGGCTGGAGTCTTCCTCGCCGTCGCAGATCGCCGTGCTCTACCGCTCGCACGCGCAGTCGGCCGAGATCCAGGAGGCGCTCGCGCGGCGCGGCGTCCCCACGACCGTGCTCGGCGGACGGCGCTTCTTCGACGTCCCGGAGGTGCGTCAGGCCGTTCTCACGCTGCGCGGCGCGGCCGTGGCCCCGAGCGACCAGGGCTTCGTGGAGATCGTCCGCGACGTGCTGCGCAGTCTCGGGCACACGGACGATCCGCCCGCGGCGGGGGGTGCGCTGCGCGACGCGTGGGAGGCCAGGGCGTCTCTCCTCCGTCTGGCGCAGGAGGCGGCCGCCGGGACCACGCTGCGCGCGTTCACCGAGGACCTCCTCGCGCGGGCGAAGGATCAGCACGAGCCGACGCTGGAGACGGTCACCCTCTCGACGCTGCACGCCGCCAAGGGGCTGGAATGGCCCCACGTGCACCTCATCGGCATGGCCGAGGGGCTGCTGCCGATCTCGTACGCGACCTCGCTCGAGGGCGTCGACGAGGAGCGCCGGCTGGCGTATGTGGGCATCACGCGGGCAGAGCGGTCGCTCTCGCTGTCGTGGTCGCGCGGGTCGGCGTCCGGGCGAGGGCAGCGGGAGCCGTCCCGGTATCTCGCGGAGATCGGCACAGGCACTCTGCGTGCGGCCGGTGGGTCCGCCAGTGCCGGCGGCCGGCGGCGCTGACGATCGCCGACCTGCTCGGCTCGCCCGAGCGCCCGCGCGCTGCCAGCAGCTCCGCGGCGAGCGTGCCCGCGGCCACGCCGAGGGGCGACGGCACCTCGGGAGGCGTGCGCGCGAGCAGCTGCAGGGCGAGCACCGGCCAGGCGTCGTCCCTGTCTCGCTCGTGCGCGGCCAGACACGCGAGGCACGCGCTCTCTCCCGGGACGACGACGGGGCCGATCTGCGCCTGCTCGGCGGCGAAGACCACGGGCACGTGCGGGACGTCGTCGCGGACGAGCGGCGCCCACGCGCTCGGCGGGACGAGGTGGTGCGCGATGAGGACGACGGGCACCCGGCGGCTCGTCGCCGCGATCGTGACCCACTCCGGCGCCCATCCGCACGCCGCGAGGGCGTCGCAGACGACCATGACCGTCCGTGGCGGCACGCCGTCGGCGGTCACGACGTGCAGGGGGCGTGGCGCTCCCACGCGCCGCAGCGCGGGGGCGATGGCGTCGAGGAAGGCGCGCAGGGAAGACGTCTCGACCCGCAGCACCGCCGCGAGCGCGTCGAACTCGTCGTCGTCGACGCCGTCAACGAGACGATCGATCAGGCGCTCCTGCCAGCGCTCCGGGTCGGCGATGCGGACGGCGCCGTCGACGCCGAGCTGGAGCGTCGACTCGTCGCGCCACAACGGGTGATGCGAGGGATCGAGGACGAAATGCGCCATAGCGCGATTCTGGCGCGAAGCGCGTCGCCGCGTGCGTGCTGTCCACAGGCTGCACGACACGACCCGCGTGCCGGATGGCCTGTGGACGAGGCGATCAGACGGGCCGATCGCCCTCGGGACGCCGGTCGGACGGGTCCGTGTCCTCGTCCGGCGACGCGTCGCCGGACCTCTCCGCCTCTTCGGCGAACAGGCGGGCGAGGGCGTCGTCGAGGTCGTCCGACGCCGGCGTCTCGCCGCGCGCCTGGGACTCGAGACGCGCGACGAGCGCAGCCGGGTCGTCGATGTCCTCCGAGGTCGGCATGAGGTCCGGGTAGTCCCACAGGCTGTCCCGCGCGGCGATGCCGACGGCCTCGGTGACGGAGCGCCACATCGCGGACGCCTCCCGGAGGCGGCGCGGGCGCAGGCGCAGTCCGACGAGCGCGCCCAGCGCGTCCTCCGCGGGCCCGCCCTCGGCGCGGCGACGCCGGATCGCCTCCGCGATGCGATCGAGGTGGGGCACGCGCGACGTCGCATCCGCCGTCACGACGTCGACCCATCCCTCGACGAGGGCGAGCAGGTTCTCGAGGCGGGTCAGGGCGAGGCGCTGCTCCTCGGACTGCTGGGGGAGGAGGGCTCCGCTCTCCAGCGCCGCGCGCAGCTCTTCGGGCTGCGACGGGTCGAGACGCGATGCCATCTCCTCGAGCGCGTCAGTGTCGACGTGGATGCCGCGCGCGTAGTCGCCGATCTGCGAGAGGACGTGGAGACGCAGCCACTTCGCGTGGCGGAACAGGCGTGCGGACGCGAGCTCGCGGGCGGCGATGTAGAGCGCGAGCTGGTCGTCCGGGATCTCGAGGCCGGCTCCGAGCTCGGCGAAGTTCTGCGGCAGGATCACGGCGGCTCCCGCCGGCAGCACGGGGATGCCGGCGTCTGCGCCGCTCACGACCTCGAGCGAGAGCTTGCCGACGACCTGCCCGAGCTGCGTCGCGAAGAGCGTGCCGCCGACCCCGCGCATGAGGCGCCCGGCGCTCTGGACGAGGTCCTGCATCTCGTCGGGGACCTGTGTGCGCAGCGCGTCGGTGAGGGCGTCGGCGATGCTCGTGGCGACGGGCTCGGCGACCTCCTGCCACACCGGGAGCGTCTCCTCGACCCACTCCCCGCGCGTCACGATCCGCGGGGACTCCGCGGTCGGCGAGAGCGTCGTCGCCTCTCCGAGCCACAGCCCCGCGAGCGCGTAGGCCTGGTCGAGGTCCGTGCGCTGGCCCGACGTCACGCCCAGACCGTCCTGGTTCGCGATGTGGAGCGCCTGCTTCCTCGTCGCCTCCCACGAGATGGACCCGTCCGCGGACCCGGCGAACGCGCCCTGGAACTGCTGCATCAGCTGCGAGAGCATCGCAGGATCGATCTCCATGCCCGCCATGCGAGAGAGCTGCTCGGGATCGATCGCCCCGCCGCTCATGAGCCGGCGCATGAGCTCCTGGAACTCCTCCTCGGGAGTCCTGTCGTCGTCTGCCACGTCAGCCGCCTTTCAGCCGGTGTCGGTCTGTCCGATCTAGGCTAATCGCGCCGGTCCGTGCTCCTCCCGCAGCGAGGCGGATGCGCTTACGCCACCCGCGAACGACGGCGGAAGGAACCCCGTGATGATCCCCGACGAGTCAGCGCCTCTGCGCGCCAGGACCGGCAGGCCCCTCGCCCCGCGCCGCACGGTCGCGGGGGTCTGGGCGCTCGTCGTGGCGCTCGTGGCGCTCGCGGCGCTCACCTTCCTCCCGACGGGGTACGTCATCCAGCAGCCGGGTCCCGTCTACAACACGATCGGCAGCGCCGTGGACGGCGACGGCGAGGACGTGCCCCTCATCTCCGTCGACGGGGCGGAGACCTACGAGACGGGCGGCGCGCTCGACCTGACGACCGTGCAGGTCGTCGGCAATCGCGATCGCACGCCCTCCTGGTTCGAGCTCGCGCTCGCGTGGCTCGACGCCTCGCGCGCCGTCGTGCCGATCGACGCGGTCTTCCCCGAGGGCCAGACGACCGAGCAGCGCGAGGAGCAGAACACGGCGCTCATGGTCGACTCGCAGGGCGAGGCGACGGCGGCGGCCCTGACGCAGCTCGGATACGACGTGGGCGCGCAGCTGCAGGTGGTGGGGCCGACGGACGACGAGTCCCCGGCCGAGGGGATCGTGCAGGAGGGCGATCTCATCCTGGCCGCCGACGGCGAGGCCGTCACCGACATCGACAGGCTCAAGGCGATCGTCAACGAGGGCGCGGGGGACCCCGTGACCCTGACGATCGAGCGCGACGGCGAGGACCAGGACGTCGAGATCACGCCGGAGGAGTCGGACGTGGACGGCACGACGACCTGGCTCATCGGCGTCTATCTCACGACGGCGTTCGACTTCCCGATCGACGTCACGATCCAGCTCGACGACGTGGGGGGCCCGAGCGCGGGGACGATGTTCGCGCTCGGGATCATCGACACGCTCACGCCCGGCGAGCTCACCGGCGGCGAGCAGATCGCCGGGACGGGCACCATCGACGCGGAGGGCACGGTGGGGGCGATCGGCGGCATCCGCCAGAAGCTCTACGGCGCCAGGGACGCCGGGGCCGACTGGTTCCTCGCGCCGGCGTCGAACTGCGACGAGGCCGTCGGCCACGTCCCCGACGGCCTGCGGGTGTTCTCGATCGGCACCCTCGACGACGCGCTCACGACGGTGGAGGCCATCGCGGAGGGCGACACGTCGGAGCTGCCGACGTGCGCCGCTGGCTGAGCATTCCCCCTGTCCGGGCGATGCACACCGTATGCATGCCTAGGATGGAATGGTGACCTCGACCTCAGCGCCGACTCCGGCCACGACTCCGTCCCCGTTCCGACGAATCGTCACGATCTCGCTGGCGGTCATCGCCGCGCTGGTGGTCGCGTTCTTCGTCTTCGCGTCGCTGTACACGGACTTCCTCTGGTTCGACCAGCTCGGGTTCGAGTCCGTGCTCGTGACCCAGTGGACGGGCCGGGTCGTGATGTTCGTCATCGGGTTCGCCGGGATGGCCGTGCCCGTATGGCTCGCGATCTTCCTCGCGTACCGGCTGCGCCCCGTCTACGCGCGTCTGAGCTCGCAGCTCGATCGCTACCAGGAGGTCGTCGAGCCCCTGCGCCGGCTGGCGATGTGGGGCATCCCGGTCTTCTTCGGGTTCTTCGCCGGCTTCGCCGCGTCGTCGCAGTGGGAGACCGTCTGGGTCTGGGCGAACGGCACCGCCACGGCGGACGCCGATCCGCAGTTCGGGCTCGACACGGGCTTCTACATGTTCGCGCTGCCGTTCTACGGAGCGGTCGTGGGCTTCCTCTCCGCCGTGGTGCTCATCTCCCTCCTGCTGACGGCGCTCGTGTCGTACCTGTACGGCTCCGTGCGCATCGGTCAGGGGGAGCTGCGGATCTCGAAGCCGGCCCGCATCCAGCTGGCGATCCTCGCGGGCCTCTACCTGCTCGTGCAGGGAGCGAACCTGTGGCTCAACCGCTACTTCACGATGGTCGACCAGGGCGAGCGCATCACCGGTCCCGGCTACGCGGGCGACACCGCGGTCATCCCCGGCCAGACCATCCTCGCGATCGTCGCGGCGATCGTCGCGGTGCTCTTCTTCGTCACCGCCGTGATCGGCCGCTGGCGCTATCCGCTCGTGGCGACCGCGCTGCTCATCGTCACCTCGCTCGTGGTCGGCGTCGGATACCCGTGGGCCGTGACGACGTTCCAGGTGCGCCCGAACGAGCAGTCCCTCGAACTGCCCTACTACCAGAACAACGTCGACGCGACGCGCGCGGCGTACGCGCTCGACGGCATCGAGACGGTGCCCTTCGCGGCCGCCACCGATGCGGCGGCGGGCCAGCTGCGAGACGACGCGGACACGACGGCGTCCATCCGGCTCATGGATCCGGGGATCATCGGGCCCACGGTGCAGCAGCTGCAGCAGTACCGCGCCTACTACGGCTTCGGCGAGACGCTCGACGTCGACCGCTACGAGGTCGACGGCGAGATGCAGGACACCGTCGTCGCCGTCCGCGAGCTCGACCTGAACGAGCTCGACTCCGACGCGCAGACCTGGAACAACACGACGCTCGTGTACACGCACGGCTACGGCATGGTCGCCGCGAAGGGCAACGAGCGCACGAACGAGGGTGAGCCCGTCTTCATCGAGAGCGACATCCCGTCCACCGGCGTCCTGACCGACCTCGACTACGAGCCGCGCGTGTACTTCGGCGAGAACTCGCCCCCGTACTCGATCGTCGGCGCCCCCGAGGGCACCGATCCCGTCGAGCTCGACTACCCGGCCGGCGAGGAGGGCGAGTCCCAGACGAACACGACGTTCTCCGGCGAGGGCGGCCCCAGCGTGGGCGGCTTCTTCAACCGGATCCTCTACGCGCTGAAGTTCCAGTCGGAGCAGATCCTCTTCTCGGACTACGTGAACGAGGAGTCGCAGATCCTCTACGACCGCGACCCGCGTGAGCGCGTCCAGAAGGTCGCGCCGTACCTCACCCTCGACAGCGATCCGTACCCGACCGTCGTGGACGGACGCATCGTGTGGATCGTCGACGGCTACACGACGAGCGCGACATACCCGTACTCCTCGCAGGTGAGCCTGTCGCAGGCCATCAGCGACTCGACCAACCCGACGCCGAACCTGCTGATCGACGAGATCAACTACATCCGCAACTCGGTCAAGGCCACGGTCGACGCCTACGACGGCAGCGTGACGCTGTACGCGTGGGATGAGGAGGACCCGGTGCTGGAGACCTGGCAGAAGGTCTATCCGACGACGATCAAGTCGATCGACGACATGTCCGCCGACCTCATCAGCCACGTGCGGTATCCGACGGACCTGTTCAAGGTGCAGCGCGCGATGCTCGGCACGTACCACGTCGACAACGCCCGGGCGTTCTACCAGCGCGACAACGCCTGGACGACGCCGAACGACCCGACGAACGACCAGGCCCTGCAGCCCCCGTACTACCTCTCCATGCGCATGCCGGGGGAGGAGGACCCGACCTTCTCGATGTTCACGACGTTCATCCCGGACGGCGGCACGCGAAACGTGCTCATGGGGTATCTCGCGGTCGACTCCGACGCCGGCTCGGAGGCCGGCACCGTGAGGGAGGACTACGGCAAGCTCACGATGCTCGAGATCTCCGCCGACACCACGGTCCCCGGGCCCGGTCAGGTGCAGAACTCGTTCAACTCCGATTCGGCGATCGCGCAGGAGATGAACCTCCTCACGATCGGGGCGTCGAACGTGAGCCTCGGGAACCTGCTGACGCTCCCCGTCGGAGGCGGTCTGCTGTACGTGCAGCCCGTGTACGTGCAGTCGACGAGCGGCACGTCGTATCCGCTGCTGCGCAAGGTGCTCGTGGCGTTCGGCGATCAGCTGGCGTTCGAGGACACGCTCGCCGAGTCGCTCGACGCACTGTTCGGCGGCGATTCCGGGGCGGAGACCGGAGACGACGACGTGACGCCCGTCGACCCCGACGCGGAGGAGCCGACGGAGCCGGCCGAGCCGGAGACGGATCAGCCGACGACGCCGTCCACCGACACGTACGCACAGGCCCTGGAGGACGCGCAGGCGGCGATCGAGGCGAAGCAGCAGGCGCTCGCGGACGACGACCTGGTCGCCTACGCGGAGGCCGATGAGGCGCTCACCGACGCCGTGGAGCGTCTGCTCTCCTTCACGGATGAGAGCGATACGGACTCGACCGAGGAGACGCCGGCCGAGTAGGGCGCGCTCGTCCCGCGAGAAGCCCCGCGGATCCCGACGGATCCGCGGGGCTTCGTCCGTCCGGGATGGCGGCGCGGCGAGGCGCGCGATCGATCGTGGCCCGTTGCCCGGGAGCGATCCGCGTCCCCGAGTCGCACAGCACCGACAGCTCGGCGACGGGCGCGCGCCCTCGCCGCCGCCCCGCAGCACGAGTGCGTCGCCCGGCCGCACGACGCCCGGCTCGACGAATCCGAGCCACTCGCCCGATCGGCCGGACAGGCGGAAGCGCCGCGTGAAGGTCTTGGGCCGGCCGAGCCGCCGGGGCCGTCGCCTCGTCTCGCGAGGAGCGTCAGCCCGTCGCCTTTCACGACGAAGGCCCGGTTCCCTCCGAGGAGGGAACCGGGCCTTCGGACTTGGTTGCGGGGGCAGGATTTGAACCTACGACCTCTGGGTTATGAGCCCAGCGAGCTACCGAACTGCTCCACCCCGCGGCACGTCTCATAGCCTAACACGGCGTCGGAGACGCGTCGAATCGAGTGGCCTCCTTGGCGCCGCCCGGGCGTGGCGCGAGGATGGGGCCGTGACCGACGACGCCGAAGGGCCCTCGGAGCTCCGTCCGGGGGAGAGCACCGCCGAGCGCCACGACCGCAACGGGAGCGGAGTGCTCCAGGAGCTGCGCGTGCTCCCGACCGGCACGCAGAGCATCACGGGGTTCCTGCTCGCCCTCTGGGCAGTGCTGCCGATCGCGTTCCGCGGCACCCGCCGTCATCTCGATGCGGAGGGAGCGTCGCGCGCAATAGGCTGAGCCGCATGCCGGAGAACGCCCTCGGAGTCGCCGTCGCCCAGTTCTCGCCCCGTGCCGACCCGCACGCGAACCGGGAGGAGATCGCGTCCCTCGTCGTCCGCGCCGCGGCGCGCGGCGCCCGCGTCGTCGTGCTCCCCGAGTACTCGAGCTACTTCGTCGATCCCTTCGACGCATCCGTCCTCGCGAACGCCGAGGCCCTCGACGGCGCCTTCGTGTCGTTCCTGCGGGGGCTCGCCGCCGCGCACGACGTCACGATCGTGGCGGGGCTGCTCGAGAAGTCGGCGGATGGCGAGCGGGTGCGGAACACGGTGGTCGCGGCCGACGCCGGGGGAGTGCGCGCCGTGTACCGCAAGGCCCACCTGTACGACGCCTTCGGGCAGCGCGAGTCCGACTGGGTCGAGCCGGGTGACACCGCGGAGCCCGAGACCTTCGTGGTCGGCGGCCTCGTCTTCGGGCTCATGACCTGCTACGACCTGCGGTTCCCGGAGTCGGCCCGTCTCCTCGCCGACGCCGGGGTCGACGTCGCCGTCGTCCCCGCGCAGTGGGTGCGGGGACCGCTCAAGGAGCACCACTGGCGCACCCTGCTGCTGGCGCGGGCGATCGAGAACACGATCTACGTCGCGGCGGCCGACCACACCCCGCCGCTCGCCGTCGGCAACTCCCTGATCGTCGACCCCCAGGGGACGGCCGTCGCGAGCGTCGGGACGACGACGGACGTCGCCGTGGCGTTCCTGGAGCGTGCCGCCGTCGACAACGTCCGTCGTGTGAACCCCGCGCTCGAGCTGCGTCGCTACCGCGTCGTCCCTCGCTGACCCCGGGGCTACGCGGAGAGCGCCCGCAGCCTCGACGCCGCCTCCTCGAGCACGTCGACGCGCTTGCAGGCGGCGAAGCGCACGAGCGTGGCGTACTCGGCGCGTCGCCGTGCGGTCACGAACGCGGTGAGCGGGATGGCCACGACGCCCGCGCGCTCGGGAAGCGTGCGGCAGAAGTCGCCGGCGTCCTCGGCGCCGAGGGGCGCGGCGTCGGCGACGGTGAAATAGGAGCCCTGCGGCGGGGAGACGTCGAAGCCCGCGGCCTCGAGACCTGCGCCGAGGATGTCCCGTTTGCCCTTCATATCCGACGCGAGGTCGTGGAAGAACCCATCCGGCAGCCGCAGGCCGGTGGCGATCGCCGGCTGGAAGGGGGATCCGTTCACGTAGGTGAGGAACTGCTTGACGGTCAGCACGGCGGTGAGCAGGTCGGCAGGCCCCGAGACCCAGCCGATCTTCCATCCGGTCGTGCGGAACGTCTTGCCGCCGGATGAGATGGCGAGGGTGCGCTCCGCCGCACCGGGCAGCGTCGCGATCGGCGTGTGCGCGACGTCGAACACGAGGTGCTCGTAGACCTCGTCCGTGACGATGACCGCGTCGTGGCGGTGTGCGAGACGCACGATCTCCTCGAGCACGGCGCGCTCGAAGACGGCCCCCGTCGGGTTGTGGGGATCGTTGACGAGGATGATCCGGGTGCGGTCGCTCACGGCCGCGGCGAGCTCGTCGAGGTCGGGCTGGAACCCGGGCCACCGCAGCGGCACCGTGCGGAGGGTCGCGCCGGAGAGGGCAACACACGCCGCGTACGAGTCGTAGTAGGGCTCGAAGACGACCACCTCGTCGTCCGGCCCGTCGACGAGGGCGAGGAGCGTCGCCGCGAGGGCCTCCGTCGCTCCCGCCGTGACGACGATCTCGCTCGTCGGATCGAGCCGCAGACCGTAGAAGCGCTGCTGATGCTCCGCGATGGCCTCGAGCAGGTCCGTGGTGCCGCGGCCCGGCGGGTACTGGTTGGCGCCGTGCGAGATCGCCGTGCGCGCCGCCTCGAGAACCGCCTCGGGGCCGTCCTCGTCGGGGAACCCCTGCCCCAGGTTGAGCGCCCCCGTCGCGGCCGCGAGCGCGGACATCTCCGCGAAGATCGTGGGCGCGACCGATCCGTCCTCTCCGAGGAGACCCGCGCCCCGGGCGGCGCGCCTCCATGCTCCGTCGATGTGCGTCACCCGCTCAGGCTACCCGCACGCAAAGTCACGGATCCGGCATATCCTTCGCATAGGAACCACACAGAGTGCGCGATCACTCTGAGGGGGACGTGGAAGAAGGAGCACCCATGGACGACAACCAGCGTTCCGACGAGACCCCGGAGCAGAACGAGGACCCTGCCGTTGCAGCCGGCGGCGAAGCGGCCGCGTCGGGCCAGCCGACGGCCGACCCCGGGCGAGCGCAGCAGCTCAACATCCCGCCGCGGCCTGCGCCGCCGACGGGCTATGGCGTGAACCCGGCCGCCCCGTCGCAGACGCCGCCGAGCGCGGCCTTCGGCGCGCAGAACGCCTACCAGGCGCACGCCGGCGGACAGCCCACTGCCGAGAACGGCCACCATGCGGGCGCGGCCTTCGGCGCGACGCAGCCGACCCAGCCTCTGCCCCGCGACGGAGAGCAGCCCGGATGGGCGCCCGCGCCTGTCGCGGAGAAGAAGAGGACGGGCGCGGGCAAGGTCGCCGCGGCCGTGCTCGTGGCCGCCCTCGTCGGCGGCGCCGCCGGGTTCGGCGGCAGCTGGGCCTGGAGCTCCCTCTCGGGCGGGACGAGCATCGCCTCGTCGTCGGGGACGTCGCCGAGCAACATCACGGTGAACAACCCCGGCTCGGTGAACGAGGCGACCGCCATCGCCACCGAGGTGCTGCCCAGCGTGGTCACGATCGACGTCGCCGGCGCGTCGTCGTCGGGCAGCGGATCGGGCGTGGTCCTGAGCGACGACGGGTACGTCGTCACCAACACCCACGTCGTCACGCTCGGCGGCACGGAGAGCGACGCCACGATCCGGGTCACGACGAGCGACGGGCACATCTACGACGCCACCGTCGTGGGAACCGACCCGACCTACGACCTCGCCGTGATCAAGCTCGAGGGCGCGTCCGACCTCACGCCCATCGACTTCGCCGACTCCTCGCAGCTCAACGTCGGAGCGACGACCGTCGCCGTCGGCGCGCCGCTGGGACTCGCCAACACGGTGACGACGGGCATCGTCAGCGCCCTCAACCGCAGCATCGAGATCGCCTCGTCCGCCGCGCCCGAGGGTGACAGCACCGAGGACGACGACCAGGGCGACAGCTCGAGCCCCTGGTACTTCGACATCCCGGGCCAGGAGGAGCAGCAGTCCCAGGCGACCGAGTCCATCGCGATCTCGGTCATCCAGACGGACGCGGCCATCAACCCCGGCAACTCGGGCGGTGCGCTCGTCGACAGCGAGGGCAAGCTCATCGGGCTCAACGTCGCCATCGCGACCGCGGACAGCACGTCGGAGGAGTCGGGCTCCATCGGCGTCGGGTTCGCGATCCCGTCGAACATCGTCGAGCGCGTCGCGAACGAGATCGTCGAGACGGGCTCTGCCACGCACGGTCTGCTCGGCGCGAGCGTGCAGCCGTCGAGCCAGATCGAGGGAGCCACCATCACGGGCGCCTACATCGCCGAGGTCGTCGGCGGCGGAGCCGCCGCGGAGGCCGGCCTACAGGAGGGCGACATCGTCACGGCCTTCGACGGAGCGCCCGTCTCCGACGCGGTCGATCTCACGGCGCAGGTGCGGGCCGCCGCGGCCGGCAGCGACGCGACCATCACGTACGTGCGCGACGGCGAGGAGTACACGGCGGACGTCACGCTCGGCACGCTCGAGTGACACGACGCTCGCCCCGTCCGGGCGAGCCGACGAGAAGGACGCCGCCCCACCAGTACGCTCGTGGGGTGGCGTCCTTCTCGTTCGGCGCGGGCAACGCGGCAAAGCTCCTGCGCCTCCCGCTCTACGGCCTCGGACGCCTCGTGACCCTGATCGTGCCGCGCACGGACCGATGGGTGTTCGGCTGCGGCGCGGGCGTCGGCGACGGACCGCTGGAGATCTGGCGCATCGCCTCGTCCGAGGGGCGCGACACGGTGTGGCTCGCCGCCGACGAGGCGGAGGCGCGCGAGGCGGAGGCGCTCGGCATCCCCGCTCTCCCCAAGTTCTCGTGGCGCGGCTTCTGGGCGACCGCGCGCGGCGGCGTCCTCGTCGTCTCCTACGGGGCGGGCGACGTCAACCCGTACGCCGTGTCGGGAGGATTCCTCGCGCAGCTGTGGCACGGGATCCCGCTCAAGCGCATCGGCCTCGACTCCGCCGAGACCGTCCGCAGCGCGCTCCTCCCGGACTCCGCCGCCGTCTCCCGACTCCTGGCGTGGCTCTACCGCGGCGCCCAGCGGCGCATCAGCCTGATCCCCGCCGCATCGCACCTCGTGCGCGGTCGTCTCGAATCGGCGTTCGGCCTGCCCGACGGCCGTGTCGTCGTGACGGGGGAGCCGCGCGTCGACGTGCTGAGCAGAGGCGGCGAGGACGACCGGCGTACGCGCGGGAGGGAGATCGTCCGGTCCGTCGTGGGGGATGCGCCCGACGGCGCGGCGCTCGTGCTCTACGCGCCCACCTGGCGAGACGGCGACGTCGATCCGGCCGTCCCGGACGCCGCCGGGTGGCGTGAGATCGTCGACGCGCTCGATCGCGTGAACGCGGTGCTGCTCGTGCGCTCCCATCGGCTGGGCGAGGGCTCCTACACGCCCCCGTTCGCGACGGAGAGGGTGCGCGACCTGGGAGCGCACCGGCTTCGCGACGTCACCGCGGCGCTGCCGGGACTGGACGCCCTCGTCACCGACTACTCGTCGCTCGCGTACGACGCGGGGCTCGTCCCGCTGCCGGTGCTCTACCTCGCTCCCGACGTGGACGCGTATCGCTCCCGCCGGGGGTTCTACGGCTCCTATCGCGACGTCGCGGGCGACGACCACGCCACCGGATGGACGGAGCTGATCGCTCAGCTCGTGGCTCTCCGCGAGGATGCCGCAATCCGCGAGGACCGCACGGCGCGGTCTGCCAGACTGAGCGGACGCATGCACGCATTCCGCGACGGCGGCAATGCTCGACGCGTGTACGACGCGATCATCGCGCGTCGCGGAGCGGGCCGCAGCCCGAGGAGAGGACGCCGATGACCACTGCCCGGCTCGAACCGGACGGCACGCTTCTCGTCGTCGAGGGCGAGGGCCCGCGACCGCCTTCGGCGTTCCTGGAGGGCGCGCGGCTCCGCGTCGAGGGGAGGCTGACGGGACGGGGGAAGACCTGGAAGGCCCGCTTCCCGCTCACCGCCGCGCGCTGGGGCGGGGAGGAGCTGCCGCTGCCGTCCGGCCGCTACCGCATCGTCGTCGAGGGAGAGGAACCTCCCGAGCCGCTGCCGTCGCAGCTCGTCGGCGGGCTGCGCGCGACGATCGAGGGCGACGTGCTCGTCGTCGGCCCGCCCACGGACCCCGTCTACGACACGGCCGACGCACAGGGGGCGCTCGAGCGGCGCTACCTCTCACGGGCGATCCCGCTCGAGGACGCCGTGTTCTTCGAGAGCTTCTACGGCCGTCACGCGAGCTGCAACCCGCTCGCGATCGACCGCGAGCTCGCCCGTCGTGCGCCGCACGTGACGCGCTACTGGAGCGTGGTCGACCTCTCGGTCGCCGTTCCGGAGGGCGCGGTGCCGGTCGTCGAGGGAAGCCCGGAGTGGTGGCGGGCGCGGAGCGTCTCGCGGCTGCTCGTCGTGAACGACTGGCTGCGTCGCGCGTTCGCCCGGCGTCCGGGGCAGCGCGTGCTGCAGACCTGGCACGGCACGCCCCTCAAGCGCCTCGCCCTGCATCGGCGCGGCTTCGCCCCGCGGCGCTGGGGCGCCACCCTCAAGGAGTCCCGCCGCTGGGACGTGCTCCTCGCTCAGAACCCCTACGCCGCGGGAATCCTCGGCAGGGCCTACGCGTTCCTCCGCAAGCCGGTCTGGGTCGAGGGCTATCCCCGCAACGACCGGCTCGTGACGGGAGATCCGCGTGCCGCGCGCGAGCGGCTGGGGATCGGCCCGGACGAGCGCGTGCTCCTCTACGCGCCGACATGGCGCGACGACCGCGAGGAGATCGTCGACTTCCTCGACCCGAGCGGGCTCGCGGTCGGCGCCGACGCGGTGGTGCTCGTCCGCGGCCATTCCCGGACCCTCATCCCCGGGCGCGACGTCACGGGCCCTCGTGTCGTCGACGTGACGGCGTATCCCGACACCGCCGAGCTGCTCCTCGCGGCGGACGCGCTCATCACCGACTACTCGTCCGTGATGTTCGACTTCAGCGTCACCGGCAAGCCCATGTACTTCCTCGTGCCCGACCTCGAGCACTATCGCGGCGAGCTGCGCGGCTTCTACTTCGACCTCGCCGCGCACGCGCCGGGGCCGCTCGTGCGCGACGTGGACGAGCTCCTGGACGCGCTGGACGGCGACTCGTCGGAGTACGCCGGGAGGTACGAAGCCTGGCGTCGCCGGTTCAACGCGCGCGAGGACGGGCACGCCGCCGAGCGCGTCGTCGCCCGGATCCTCGACCAGGGCTTCGTCTCGCGCGGCTGAGCTCCGTCAGGGCAGCGGGGTGTTGCGGCCCGACAGCCGCGAGGTGTCGACCGTGTCGTGGGCTCCGCGGACCGCGCCGGTGAGGAAGCCCGTTCCCCAGGCCAGGTGCATCGTGGGGAGCACGGCCAGCAGCCATCCGCGTTCGCGGAGCCCGAAGCCCGGGCCGCGGGCCACGGCGGAGAACGCGACCACGAGGAGGACGTAGGCAGCGACCGGCAGGAGGACGGCGGGCGCCACGACGGCGAGCCACGGAAGGGCTGCTGCCGCCCCGGACGCGAGGAGCGCCCCGACGACGAGCGCGAGCGCGATGAGGATCACGAGCGCGGGCGGGGCGAAGTACTTCAGCGCATTGCGGCGGCCGTAGCGGCGAAACAGCTCGCCGCGCCACCGGCCGGTCGCGAGGAACTGCTTCGCGAGCCGCGTCCAGCTCGAGCGCGGCCAGTACGTCACCGAGAGCGCGGGGTCGAACCAGACGCGGTAGCCCGCGGAGCGGATGCGCAGATTGAGCTCCCAGTCCTCGCCGCGCCGGATCGTCTCGTCGAAGAGGCCGACGTCGTCGAGCACGGCGCGCCGGATGACGCCGAGGTAGGCCGACTCCGCCTCGCCCTCGAGCGAGCCGCCGTGGTACGCCGCGCCGCCGAGCCCGATGGGGGAGTTGTACGCCCAGGCGACGGCTCGCTGGAACGGCGTCCGCCCGTCTGCGCGCATCACGCCGCCCACGTTGCCTGCGCGCGTGCGGGCGAGCGTGTCGAGGGCGCGCGTCGCGTAGCCCGGCGTCAGCTCGGAGTGCGCGTCGACGCGCACGATGGTGGGATGGGAGCTGGCGCGGATGGCCGCGTTGAGGCCCACGGGGATGTCGGCTGCGGGGTTCTCGACGAGGACGATGCGATCGTCCGCCGCCGCGAGCTCGTGCGCGAGCGCCGTGGTGCCGTCCGTCGAGGGCCCCAGTGCGAGCACGAGCTCGATGGGGCCGGGGACCTCCTGCGCGAGCGTCGTCTCGACGGCGCGCCGGAGGTAGCCGATCTCGTTGAGGACGGGCATCACGAACGACACGCCGGCGTCGGCCGCCACCTGCGTCGCGTCCCGGCGCGGCTGACGGGGGCCGACGGCGGGATCGTTACGCATTCGTCGATCATCCCATGTCGGTCGCCGGGAAGCCCCCGGGTAGCCTGGAGCGGTGGGTCTCGTGGGCGATGTGAAGAGAACGACCGACTTCCTGCGGAAGGCCTTCACCTCCCGCCGCGCTCACCGCGCCGTGAGCCGCACCTTCGCGTCGAGGCCGCTGACGCCGCACCGCTTCCGGATCGCGGTCTACTTCGCGGACAGCGAGGTGAACATGTACCAGATGCGTCAGTGGTACGGGCCCCTGCGGAAGCTGGCGGAGCGCTGGCCCGTCGTCGTCATGGCGCGCAACGCGATGGGGGCCAAGGCCCTGCTCGACGACGGCGCGCTGCCGATCGCGTTCGTGCCCAGCGTGACGAGCGTGGAGCGCTTCCTCGACGCCCAGGACATCCGGATCGTGCTGTACGTGAACCAGAACACCCGGAACTTCCAGATGTTCCGCTACGGCGGGTGCTGGCACGTGTTCATCAACCACGGCGAGTCCGACAAGATGTACATGACGACGAACCAGTACAAGGCGTACGACTTCGCGTTCGTGGCGGGCCAGGCGGCGCGCAACCGCCTGAGCCGGGTGCTGTGGGACTACGACATCGACCGCCGGACGATCGAGATCGGCCGCCCGCAGGCCGACCACTACTCCGCGGACGTGCCGTACGCTCCCGACGATCGGACGGTGGTGCTCTACGCGCCGACGTGGGAGGGCGACCGTCCGGCGGCCCGGTACGGATCGGTGGTCACGCACGGCGTCGAGCTCGTCGACGCGCTGCTCGCGACCGGCAGGCACCGCGTCGTCTACCGTCCGCACCCGCGCAGCGGCGTCGTCGACCGCGCGTTCGGCGAGGCGAACGCGCGCATCATCCAGGCCATCCGCACCGCGAACGAGAAGGACCCCTCCGCCCAGCACGTGTACGACGACGGGCCGGACCTCGGCTGGCAGCTGGCGGCGGCGGATGTGGCGATCGTCGACATCTCGGCGATGGTGTACGACCGGCTGGCGGTCGGAAAGCCTCTTCTCATCACCCTTCCCGCCGATCCCGCCGCCGAGATCGACGAGGGCGGCTACCTGTCCGCGTGCGAGTGGCTCGAGCCGGAGGGGGCGCTGGACATCGTCGCCGAGATCGATCGCGTGCGCGCCGATCCCGAGGCGACCGAGCGGCTCGCCCACTGGGTCGAGCACTACTTCGGCGACACGACCCCGGGGGCGGCGACGGCGAAGTTCCACGCGGCCGTCGAGCAGCTCATGGCGAAGTGGGACGACTGGAACGCACGCGCGGGCGCGTGAGGCAGCCGTTCCCGTCTCCGCCGCTCAGCGGATGGGCCAGCTGCCGTCGAGCGCTTCCTCGGGGTCGAGCCGGCCGATCTTGACGAAGTACTCCGTCAGGCTCTCCGCCTGCTCGCGCGCCCATCCGATCTGACGCGTGTGCAGCTCGTCGGGATCGGCCGGGAGACGGTCGGCGTACCGGTCGGCGATGGCGAGCGCGACGCGACCCGCGGCCACGGCGTCGGCAGAGGCCTCGTGCGCGGCGTCGAGGTCGACGTCGTAGTGCGCGGCGACGGTCTCCAGCGTCCGCTTGCCGCGCCGGAAGCGGTCGAAGCTCTTGTCGATCACGAGCGGATCGACCACCGGCGTCGGCTGCGCGATCGGCTCGACGCCGTGCCGCAGCGCCTCGTGCTTGAGCAGCGAGAAGTCGAAGGGGGCGTTGTACGCGACGATCGGGATGCCGCCGGCGAAGATCGTGCGCAGCGCCGCCACGATCTCGGCCGCGACCTCCGCCGCCGGACGCCCCTCGGCGCGCGCCCGCTCCGTCGTGATGCCGTGCACGGCCGTCGCGCCCTCGGGGATCTCGACGCCGGGGTCGGCCATCCAGCGCTCGTCGTGGATCACCGATCCATCGCGGTCGAGAAGGCCGACGTACGCGGTGACGATGCGGTCGTTCTCGACGTCCACGCCCGTCGTCTCGAGATCGAAAACGCCGACCCGGTCGAGTCCTGGGCGCGAGACGCCCGCGGGCGACGCGGCGACGGTGGACGGCACGTCGAAGACCATCGTGATCTCCTCCTGGGAGGCGTGGGCGGCGCGCCGGGGGACTCCGCCCCTGGTGCGAGCGGAGCGGCTGAACCACGTGGGCCGCTCGCCCCCGTCGTCGATGTCGAACAGGGGCGGCGGATCCGGCCATGATGTCGCCATACTCAGAATGTAGGGCCCATCGGCGACAAACCCGCGCATGCCACCCCGGCGAACGTAGACTCGTGCGGTGCCCGTCGCCTCTCCCTACGCATCCCGGCTCGCTCGCATCCCCGTGGAGCGCCGCGAGGCGGACGTCCTCGGAGCGACGACGGCGTACTGGACGTACGGGCCCGCCGACGCGGAGACGACCGTCCTCGCCGTCCACGGCTTCCGCGGCGACCACCACGGGCTCGAGCCCGTGGTGGCGCACCTCCCGGAGGCGCGCATCGTCATGCCGGACCTGCCGAGCTTCGGCGAGACCCCGCCGCTGCCCGGACGCGGTCTCGACCTCGAGGCCTTCTCGGACTGGCTCACCGCGTTCGCGGACGCCGTCGCACCGGGCGCCGTCGTGCTCGGGCACTCCTTCGGGTCGATCGTCGCCTCGTCGGCGGTGGCGCGAGGACTCCCCACGCCGCGGCTGATCCTCGTGAACCCGATCGGCGCGCCGGCCCTCGAAGGGCCTCGCGGGCTGCTCACCCGTCTCGCCGTGCTCTACTACTGGGCGGGGGCCAGGCTCCCGTCGCGCATCGGCACGTGGCTGCTGCGCAGCCGTGTCGTCGTGCGCGTCATGAGCATCGCGATGGCGAAGACGCGCGACCGGCGGCTGCGGCGGTGGATCCACGATCAGCACGACCGCTTCTTCTCGGGCTTCTCCGACCGTGAGGCGCTGCGCGAGGCGTTCGTGACGAGCGTCTCGCACGACGTGCGGGAGTTCGCCCCCGTGATCTCGCAGCCGACCCTCCTCGTCGCGGCCGACCGCGACGACATCACGTCGATCGAGGACGAGCGCGCGCTGCGCGGGATGTTCCCCGACGCGCGGCTCGTCGAGCTGGAGGGCGTCGGCCACCTCATCCACTATGAGAAGCCGGCCGAGGCCGCCGAGGCCATCCGCTCGTTCCTCTGAGCGCGTCGGCTCAGCGCTCGCGCCGCGCGAGCTCCATGAGGCCGCTCACGCGATAGGGGATGGCCTCCCGCATGACGAGCGAGGTCTCCGTGCGCTCCACGCCCGCGATGGCGAGGATGCGGGCGTCGACGTCGAACAGGTGGCGCGCGTCGCGGCACGCGACGAGCGCGAGCAGGTCGACCTGTCCGCTGACGCCGTAGACCTGGATGATCTCGGGGATGCGGCGCAGCTCCTCCGTGATGACGGGGAGGTCGGGCTGGCGCACGCCGATCGAGAGGAACGCCTGCAGCGGGAAGCCCAGTCCCTCGGTCGAGATCGCGCGCTCGAAGGAGTGGAACACCCCCGCCTGCTCGAGCCGGGACATCCGCGCCTGCACGGTGTTGCGCGAGAGGCGCAGGCGCTCGGCGAGCGCGACGACGGTCGCGCGCGGATCCTCGGAGAGCGCGGCGAGCAGCTCGAGGTCGACGTGATCGAGGGAGGCCATAGAGTGAGACGCTAACACGCGGCGGTGCGGAGGATTGCGCATCCTGCTCAGACGTTATCGGATCGATTGGGCGACGTGGCGGAGAACCCGTGAAACGACGTCGACGACTGCGCGGACCGCTGTCCTCACGGGGTCATGCGCAGCCCTCCGCCCGGACCTGCGGCGTCATGCCTCCGTCGCGATGGCGGACGACGAGAGCAGCGCGAAGCCGTCGGCGTCGAAGCGGAACGCGTGCTGCGACCCGTTCTCGACGCGGTCGCCCTCTCGCGGCAGCTCGCCTCCCGACGCCACGGCGATGAGCACGCGGATGAGCCCGCCGTGCGCGACCGCGATGAGCGGTCCGGCGCTTCCCGCGTCGGCGTGCGCCGTCGCCGCGCTGCGCAGCGCGTCCACCGCGCGCGCGGCGACGTCCTCGTCCGTCTCGGCGTCCGCCCCCATGGCTCGGCGGCGGAGCGCGGAGAGGTCCTCGGCGGTGAGCCCCTCCGCCGACGCGTAGTCCCGCTCGACGAGGCCGTCGAAGAGGACGGGATGCGCGAGGCCGAGGGCGTTGGCGATGATCTCGGCCGTCTCCTTCGCCCGCGTCAGGGGGCTGGCGACGATCGCGGTGTAGCCGCCGTCGCGCAGCGCCTCCGCCGCGGCGCGCGCCTGCTCGCGGCCCGTGTCGTTGAGCGGGATGTCGGTGCGGCCCTGCACGCGGCCGAGCAGGTTCCAGTCGGTCTGTCCGTGGCGGACGAGGGTGATGACGGTCACCCTCCGAGCCTAGGCGGTGAAGCCGGGAGGGCGCCGTCCCGGAGTGCGGACGGGGTCAGCGGGCGGCGGCGAGGGCGTCCGCCAGCGCCGGGAGCACCTCGCTCGTTCCGGCGTCGATCTTCACCGCGGCGCGGTGGTCGGCCCGCGTCTCGCCGCGATTCACGATGACGACCGGGAGCCGCTTCCGCCGCGCTCGTTCGACGAGGCGGATGCCCGAGTTCACCACGAGCGAGGAGCCTGCCACGAGGAGGGCCTCGCTCGAGCTCACGAGCTGCTCGGCCTCGCGGAACTTCTCGGCGGGGATGAACTCGCCGAAGAACACGACGTCGGGCTTGAGCATGCCTCCGCAGACGCTGCACTCCGGCACGACGAACCCGTCGGAGCTGCCGGGCAGCACATCGCCGTCCGGCCCGAGCTCGACGTTCTCCGGCACGGTGATCCACGGGTTGTCGCGCTCGACGCGCTCGCCGATGTCACGACGGTCGAACACCTGACCGCAGTGCGTGCAGAAGACGCGCCGCATGGTGCCGTGCAGCTCGACGACCCTCCGGGAGCCGGCGCGGAGATGGAGACCGTCGACGTTCTGCGTGACGATCCCCGAGGCGACCCCGCTGCGCTCGAGGGCGGCGAGGGCCGCGTGCCCCGTGTTGGGCGCGGCGGCCGTGAAGGCGCGCCAGCCGAGATGCGAGCCGACCCAGTACCGGCGGCGTGCGGCCTCGTCGGAGAGGAACGTCTGCGCCGTCATCGGGGTGCGGCGAGGCGCCCCGGCGCCGCGGTAGTCGGGGATTCCCGAGTCCGTCGAGACCCCGGCGCCCGTGAGCACGGCCACGCGGCGTCCTGCGAGGGCGGCGATCGCGCGCCCGACGAGCGCGGTGTCGCCCGCGTCGAGCTGAGCGCTGAGAACCATGGAGCCTCCTCCCGGCGAGTCTAGGCGCGCCGTGTGTCGCGCAGGTGACATCGGCGCCGACGGCGCGCGGGAGAATGGCCGGATGACCATCGAGAGCATCGACGACCCCGCCGACGCGCGCCTCGCGGACTACCGCGACCTGACCGATGTCGCGCTCCGCCGCGCGAGCGAGCCGGCCGCGGGACTGTACATGGCGGAGTCGGCGAAGGTGCTGGGCCGGGCTCTCGCCGCGGGGCACGAGCCCCGTTCGGTCCTGACGGCGCGGAGATGGCTTCCCGACGTCGAGCGGCTGCTCGCCGGACGGGGCGACGTCCCGGTCTACCTCGTCGCGGACGACGTCGCCGAGGCGGTCACGGGCTACGCGGTGCACAGGGGCATGCTCGCGGCCATGCACCGCCCCGCGCTGCCGGCCGTCTCCGCGGTGCTGCGCGACGCGCGCACCGTCCTGGTGCTCGAGGACATCGTCGACCACACCAACGTGGGAGCGGCGTTCCGCGCGGCGGCGGGGCTGGGAGCCGATGCCGTCCTCGTGACGCCGCGCTGCGCCGACCCGCTCTACCGGCGCAGCGTGCGCGTGAGCATGGGGACGGTGTTCCAGGTCCCGTGGACGAGGCTCCCGGAGTGGACGTCGGGGGAGCACGAGGGCGCGAGCGACCTGCTCCGCGAAGCCGGTTTCCACCTGGCGGCGATGGCGCTCTCCGACGACGCCGTCGCGCTCGACGCCTTCGCCGCACGCCGGCCGGAGCGCGTCGCGTTCGCGCTGGGGGCGGAGGGGGACGGGCTCGGTCGGCGCGCCCTCGCCGCGGCCGACACGGTCGTGACCATCCCCATGGCGGGCGGGGTCGACTCCCTCAACGTCGCCTCCGCGGCAGCCGTCGCGCTCTGGGCGCTACGGCACCCGCCGGCGGCGTGACGCGCGCCCGCCCGTTCAGAGGCGGGGGCCCACGGGGCCCGGCTCGGGACGCTTGGCCGTGAGCAGGTCGCCGGAGGACTGATGACGCAGGCGCCGGAGCACCCACGGCACGAAGTGCGTCCGCGCCCAGACGAGGTCGCTCGCACGCGCCTCGCGCCACGTCCTCGCCGGCAGCGGGTCGGGCTCCATGGGGCGCAGGTCGTTGTCGACGTTGAGCGCGCGCAGGACCATCCGCGCGACCTCGTGGTGGCCGAGCGGGTTCATGTGCAGACGGTCGTCCGTGAAGAACCGTGCGTCCTGGATCTCCTTGAGCGCCCATTGATCGGCGACGATGCAGTCGTGCCGCTCGGCGATCGCGCGGAGGTTCTCGTTGTAGATCGCGATCTTGCCCCGGAACCGGCGGAAGACGGGCGACCACGCCACGTCGATCCCCGTGAAGACCACGATCGCGGCGCCGTCCGATCCCAGCCGCGCCACGGCGTCGTCGAACTGCGCGGCGATGTCGTCCGGGTCGGTGCCGGGGCGGATGACGTCGTTGCCGCCGGCGCAGATGGTGACGAGGTCGGGCTTGAGTGCGAGGGCGGGCTCGACCTGCTCGGCGACGATCTGGCCGATGAGCCTGCCACGCACCGCGAGGTTGGCGTACGCGAAGTCGTCGACCTGCTGGGCGAGCACCTCGGCCACCCGGTCGGCCCATCCGCGGTGCCCGCCGGAGGTCGCCGGCTCGGGGTCGCCGATCCCCTCCGTGAAGGAGTCGCCGAGCGCCACGTAGCGGCGCCAGGGGTGCGCCTCCGCGTTCGCGACGTACGGGGTGCGACTGGTGTCTTCCGCGGACATCGATCCTCGCCTTCCGGGGTTGAGCTGCCGCTACCGAGACTAGCCTCGAAACCCCTCCGAACGGATGTCGCACGGTGGGTCTATCGTGGATCTCCGTGCTGAGCCCGTCCTATCCGCAGAGAGCGCCGTGGGGGACCGCGGGCAAGCTGCGCGCGTGGCAGCAGGAGGCTCTCGACGTCTACTTCTCCCAGCCCGGCCGGCGCGACTTCCTCGTGGCGGCGACGCCCGGAGCCGGCAAGACGACCTTCGCCCTCACGCTGGCGAACGAGCTGCGTCATCGGGGCGACGTCGATCGCGTCATCGTCGTGTGCCCGACCGAGCACCTCAAGACGCAGTGGGCCGACGCCGCGGCGCGCCTGAGCATCCGCCTCGATCCCGACTTCCGCAACAGCCACTGGCAGCCGTCCCGCCAGTACCACGGCGTCGTCGTCACCTACGCGCAGGTCTCGATGAAGCCCGAGGTGCATCGTGAGCTCACCCGCAGCGCGCGGACCCTCGTCATCCTCGACGAGGTGCACCACGGTGGCGACGCCCTGAGCTGGGGCGACGCCATCCGGGAGGCCTACGGTCCCGCGGTCCGGCGGCTCGGGCTGAGCGGGACGCCCTTCCGGAGCGACGACGCGCCCATCCCGTTCGTCGAGTACGCGCCCGACGCGCAGGGACTGCGCACCTCGATCACGGACTACAGCTACGGCTACGGCCGGGCGCTCGCCGATGGCGTCGTCCGCCCCGTGCTCTTCCACGTGTACTCGGGCCATATGACGTGGCGCACGAAGGCCGGAGACGAGCTCGAGGCGCACCTCGGCCAGGACAACACCAAGGACATCACCTCGCAGGCCTGGCGGACGGCCCTCGACCCGCACGGCGACTGGATGCCCGCCGTGCTGCGCTCGGCCGACCAGCGGCTCACCGAGATCCGTCACCACGTCCCCGATGCCGGCGGGCTCGTCATCGCGACCGATCAGACCAATGCGCGCGCCTACGCCGAGATCCTCCGCGAGATCACCGGCCAGCGGCCCACCGTCGTGCTCTCCGATGAGGCGGAGGCGTCGGCGCGCATCGAGCAGTTCGCCGCGAACACGTCGCGCTGGATGGTCGCCGTGCGGATGGTCTCCGAGGGCGTCGACGTGCCGCGGCTCGCGGTCGGGGTGTACGCGACCTCGTCGTCGACGCCCCTCTTCTTCGCCCAGGCGATCGGGCGCTTCGTGCGTGCTCGGCGCCGGGGCGAGGCCGCGAGCGTGTTCCTTCCGAACATCCCCATCCTCATGGCGCTCGCCGGAGAGATGGAGCGCCAGCGCGACCACGTGCTCGACCGCGGCGAGAAGGACGAGGACGGCCTCGACGACGCGCTGCTGGAGGCCGCCGAGCGGGGGGAGAAGGCCTCCGACGCGCTGACCGAGGAGTTCGCCTTCCAATCGCTCGGATCCGTCGCGCACTTCGACAGCGTCGTGTTCGAGGGGAGGCAGTTCGGCCAGCTCGCCGTCCCGGGAACGGAGGAGGAACTGGAGTTCATCGGACTGCCCGGCCTTCTCGAGCCGGAGCACGTGCACGAGCTGCTCATGCAGCGGCAGACGCGACAGTCGCGGCATCGCCAGGTGAGGGAGTCCCGTGAGAAGGAGACCGGCGAGGAGCCGGCGCTTCCCGCACCGCTGCATCGCACGCTGAAGGAGCAGCGGCAGCTGCTCAACAGCCTCGTCGGCGTCTATGCGCGGCAGTCGGGCGAGCCGCACGGCGCGGTGCATGCGTGGCTCCGACGCACCTGTGGGGGGCCCTCCGTCGCGCAGGCGACCGTGGCCCAGCTGCAGGCGCGCATCGACGCGCTCCGCAAGCGCGTGCACACCTGATCCGCGTGCCCGTGGCCGGGTTCGGGGGTCCGAAATGCTGTCAATCGCTTCCCCGGCACCGCCCGGGCGGTCGGGCGTGGCTAGCGTTGAGGCGTTCCCCCGATCCCGCCATGAAGGAGCAGACCGTGCCGGCGTCCGCTGAGACCCCGCTCGAACCCACGAGCGCCGACCGCCGGCGCTGGGCGCAGTACCTCGTCGACGAGCGCGCGGAGGCGGTCGTCTACGAGCGGCTGGCCCGGAGCAGAACGGGGGAGGAGCGCGAGATCCTCCAGAGCCTCGCCGACGCCGAGGGGCGCCATGAGGCGCACTGGCTCGAGCTGCTCGGCGGCGAGCCGACGCGCCTGCCGTCGCCGAGCGTGCGCACGCGGCTGCTCGGGTGGATGGCCGGGAGGTTCGGGTCGGTCTTCGTCCTCGCCCTCGTGCAGAACGCCGAGGCCCGCTCGCCGTACGACGCCGAGCCCTCCGCCCCGGCCGCGATGCGCGCAGACGAGAAGATCCATCACGAGGTCGTCCGCGGTCTGGCGGCGAAGGGGCGCAGGCGACTGTCGGGAACGTTCCGTGCCGCCGTGTTCGGCGCGAACGACGGGCTCGTGAGCAACTTCGCCCTCGTCCTGGGCATCGGCGCGGCCGGGGTGAGCCCGCAGTTCGTTCTTCTGAGCGGCATCGCCGGCCTGCTCGCCGGCGCGTTGTCGATGGGGGCGGGGGAGTTCGTGTCCGTCCGATCGCAGCGGGAGCTCCTGGAGTCGACGGAGCCGAGCGGCTTCGCCGACGAAGGCCTCCCCGATCTCGACCTCGAGGCGAATGAGCTCGCCCTCGTCTACCGCGCGCGGGGGCTGAGCGCGGGGGAGGCGCTCGAACGCGCCCGCGGCGTGATCGAGGAGGCGAAGCGAGGGCGTCTTCCCTCCCTCACCCCTCGCGGCGACGAGAACGAGGTCGTCGGCGGGGCGTGGCGCGCCGCACTGTCCAGCTTCCTCTTCTTCGCCTCGGGGGCGATCATCCCCGTCGTCCCGTGGCTGTTCGGCCTCGGCGGACTGTCGGCGATCGTCGTCGCGCTCGTGCTCGTCGGCATCGCCCTCATGCTCACGGGCGCGACCGTAGGTCTCCTGTCGGGGGCGTCGCCGCTGCGGCGAGGGCTCCGCCAAGTGGGCATCGGCTTCGCGGCAGCGGCCGTGACGTACCTGCTGGGTCTCCTGTTCGGCGTCTCCGCGGCATGACGCGCCCGGTGCGCGCCTCGGTTCGCCGGGGCTGTCGGGGGATGGTAGTGTTTACTCTCGGTTCGCCGAACGGAGACGACGGTCTCGGGGAAGCGGGCCGACACCCAATGCGCGGGTGGCGGAATAGGTAGACGCGCTAGCTTGAGGTGCTAGTGCCCGTATTAGGGCGTGGGGGTTCAAGTCCCCCCTCGCGCACAGTGTGAAAATGGCCCCTGACCAGGAGTTTTGTACTCCGGGTTGGGGGTCGTTTGCTGTCGCAGTGCGAGAAAAAGTGCTGAGCGTGCCCGAGGCGTTCCTGCACCACCTCGGGATGCACGTCCGTCTCCAGCAGGAGCGTCGTTCGCCTTCTCGGTGCTGGTGAACCCGGCACGGGTGAGCCGGCGCATCCCCGACTCGGATACTCGGGGTCTTTCGGGACGTGGATCGGGAACCACCACCGCTTGCCCTCGCGTGTGCCGCGCTCCTGGATCGAGCCGGGCTTCTTCTTATCTCCCTGCGGCTCGGCAGGCGCGATCGGCCGACGCATCGTCATCCCACCACTGACTAACCATGATCCCCTCATCCCTATTTCTCGGTTAGATCATCTAAAGTAGAAATATCGATGGTGGAAGGCAGGCCGTGATGGGTGAGTACGTCGAGCGTCTGTGGCGTCCTGAGGATGCGAGCGGTCTGAGTCGCAAGGATCGTGCGCTCGGCCGCTACCTCGCCTACGTGCCCGACGAGCTGGGCGAGAGGCTCCCGACGCTCGGTGCCGAGGCTCAGAGCGCGGCGGAGGACGCGCTGGCGGTGCTCGCCCGCGCGGACGAGCGGATCGGGGCACGCGGAACGTATCTGAACCATCTGCTGATCCGGTCGGAGTCCATCTCGTCGTCGTGGATCGAGGGCAACCGGGTCACGCCGAAGCAGCTGGCGATCGCGGAGCTGCTGCATCAGGGGCCGCGTCAGGCGCTGGACGTCGTGGCGAACGTTCGGGCGACGGAGGCGGCTATCGCTGAGCTGGCCGATCCTGCGCGCGTCATCACGGCTGACGACATCGTGGACCTCCAGCACGTGATCGAGCCTCGTCTGGAGCGTGGGCTGCGGCAGGAGCAGAACTGGGTCGGCGGGCCGGGCTGGTCGCCGCTGCGGGCGGCGTTCGTGCCTCCGCCGGAGACCGAGGTGCCGCGCCTCGTGGCCGACCTCGCTCGTTTCGTCACCGAGACCGCCGGGAGTCCGGTCGTGCGGGCGGCGATCGTGCATGCGCAGTTCGAGACGATCCACCCGTTCATCGACGGCAATGGCCGCACCGGGCGCGCCCTCATTCACACGATCCTGCGCCGCGCCGACGCGCTGCGGAATGCGCTCATCCCGATCAGCACCGTCTTCGCGGGAGACACGGATGCCTACATCGCCGGGCTCACCGGGTACCGCGCCGATCCGCCTGCGCTCGATGAGTGGGTGATCGGCTTCGCGCAGGCCGCGGAGAAGGCTGCGGGGAACGCGGTGAGGCTGGCAGAGGACATCGCCGCGCTCGATCGCGAGGTCTACGACCGTCTGGTCGCCTTCCGCCGCGACCGCGGCCGGAATCCCGCGGTGCCGCGGCGGGATGCCGTCGTGCTGCGCATCCTCGACACTCTGGCCTCCGACCCGGTGCTCACCGCCGAATCCGTCAGCACGAGCCTGACCGTCTCATCGGCGGCGGCGCACCGGGCCCTGACTGAACTGGCCGAGGCGGGCATCCTCGGCCGCACGAAGGACCAGCGCGGACGGCTGGTGTGCTGGACGGCCGACCGCCACCTTGCGATGGTCGCGCTCACCGAGCGCAGCAACCGCGTCGGCGGCGAGGACACCCGCAACCGCAAACCGCTACGGGGGTCGGCGCTGTCAGACGCGGGTCAGTTCGGTGCACGGCGCGGCACATCGCCAACCTCGCGACGCGACGTACCAGGCCTCTGAACTCTGTGCGCTCCCACCCCAGATCGTCGATCTTCCGGGCCGGAACGCCGATCTGTGATCCTGCGCGAGGGGGTCGAGCGCAGTTCACGTCCCCGTCGCGTCGCGGTGCGTCGGAGGCCCCCGATCGCCGGCCCGGCCTCCGGACGGCGCCTCGTCAGGTGCGGCGTCGGGGCGTGAATCGCATCAGCCCGAACGCCGCGTCGGGGCGGGAGCCGTCGTCTCGCCACCGTCCGGGTCGCCTCGCACGACCGACGCCCTGTCACGACTCGCGGTGGGCGACGTGCTTGACGAAGAACGAGGCGATCAGACCGAGCGCCGCACAGACGATGATGTAGACGGAGATCGGCCACCACTGTCCGCCGCTGACTTCGTTGAGCGCGGTGGCGATCAAGGGGGCCGTGCCGCCGAAGACGGCCGCGCCGAGCTGGTATCCGAGCGTTGCGCCGGAGTAGCGGATCTCGGGGCTGAAGCTCTCGGCGATGAGGGTGCCGAGGATGGCGTTGACGCTCCCCCAGAGCAGGCCGAACCCGATCGCGGTCGCGAGGAAGAGCGCCGGCGTCGATCCGGTGTGGAGCAGCAGGTAGTAGGGGAACGCGTACAGGATCGTGATGATCGTGACCGTCCGGTACAGCACGGCGCGCGGGATGGAATCGGAGATGCGGCCGAAGATCGGCATCCACACCGTCGCAACCAGGGCCGCGACCGCCACAGCGGTCAGGACGATGTTGTCGCGCGCGTCGAGGAGGTTCGTCGCGTAGGCGATGATGTAGGTGCCGAAGATGTAGAACGGTCCGGTCTCGGCCGCTTTGGCGCCGATCGAGACGAGCACGGCACGCCAGTGCTTCGTGAACACCTCGGCGATCGGCAGTCGCACGACGGCGCCGGATTCCTTGACCTTCTTGAAGTCCGGGGTCTCATCCAGCCGGGCGCGGATCCACAGGCCGATCAGCACGAGGACGACGCTGGCCACGAACGGGATCCGCCAGCCCCACGAGAGGAACTGCTCCTCGGGCATCAGCGTCAACAGGGCGACTGCTCCGGCCGCCAGGAGCATGCCCAGGCTGATGCCCATCTGCGGGACGGCGCCGTACAGTCCTCGCCGCTCCTTCGGCGCGTACTCGTAGGCGAGCAGCAGCGCGCCGCCCCATTCACCGCCGATGCCGATGCCCTGCAGGATGCGGAACAGGATCAGCAGGATGGGGGCGGCCACGCCGATCGTGGCGTAGTCCGGTGTCAGGCCGATCGCGACCGTGCCGCCGCCCATGAGCATCAGCGTGATGAACAGCGTCTTCTTGCGGCCGATCCGGTCGCCGATGTGGGCGAAGATGACGCCGCCGACCGGGCGGAAGAAGAAGGTCAGCGCGAACGACGCCATCGCGAACATCATCGACAGGAACTCGCTGTCGGTCACGAAGAAGGTCCGGTTGAACACCAGCGCCGCCACCGTGCCGTACACCAGGAAGTCGAACCACTCGATCGTGCTTCCGCTCAGGCTCCCGATCAGCACCCGATAGTTTAGTCGGCCCGTCGACGGCTTCGTCGTCGTTGTCATCGCGTTCTCTCCTTTGAGACACTCCGGCTCGCTGCTCGGAAGGCGAGCTCCCTTTGCTCCGCGTCCGTGCAGGCACCGGTCGATACCCGAACCCTCGACTGGTCCTACCGTGTGGTTGGACCAGTAGAAGCTATCGCACGCCCGCGCGGAGATCAACACCCGCGAGCGAGGTCGACGGTCCCGCCCTCGGGCTCAGGCGCCGGGCTCAGGCGCTCCGACCGGATGCCCGTCAGCGGGGGAGCGCTCCGAGGTCTCCAGGTAATACCCGCGGATGTGGGCTTCGAGGAGACCGGCCGCCTCCGCGCCGCGCCCGTGCCGCAACGCGTCGAGGATCTCGCGGTGCTCGTGACGCAGTCGGGCCGAGGTCGCTCCCCAGTCGGGCAGGCGTTGCGCACGCGCGAGGGTGTGGTCGAAGATCGCGATCCGCAGCGCATCCATCAGCGTGCTGATCAACGGGTTGTCGGCGGCACGGGATGCCCGCACATGGAACTCCGCGTCGAGCCGGAGGAACTCCTCCACCTCGATCGCCCCGTCATCCATCCGATCCAGGATGCGCTCGAGCGGGGCCCAGTCCCCGCGCGCCGGATCGGAGTGGCCGGCGGCCCACGCCTCCAGCAGCAACCGGACCTGGAGAACGTCGTGCGGCTCCACTTGCCGCGTCGCCAGCTGCAGGCTCAACGCGAGGCTCAGCGCCTGCTCCGGCGCCGCCGTCACGATCGTCCCCGACCTCGGACCCGTTCCGGTCGACGTGTGAAGCGCGCCCAACGCCTCCAGCACGCGCAGCGCCTCCCGCAGGGAGTTGCGCGAGACCTTCAGGGTCTCCGCCAGGGTCCGCTCGCCCGGCAGATGATCGCCGATGTGCAGTCGACCGCTCGCCAACTCCTCGGTCACCCACTGCATCACCGTCTCATGCACCCTCATCGCGACAAGTATCGCACCGTGGGCGCGACATGCGCTCAGGACTCGGAAAGCGTTAACTCGGATGCCGGGAGACGTCGAGAGGCGTGCAGCTCGACGCGGTTCTCGACAGGCCCACCGGCGTCGTGCCGCATGGTCGAGCCCCCACGAGAGGTCGCGGAGGATGACCGGCGGGTCGAGCCACACGGCCACGAGCGCGACTGCGCATCGCTCAGACCGGATCCGTCCCGTCCCCGCCTGCGCCGAGGCTGTCCGGAGATCGCTCAGCGCCCGCCGGAGAAGCCTCCGCCTCCGCCGCTGCCCGAGAAGCCGCCGCCTGTCGAGCCGCCGGCGCTGCTCGAGGTGTAGGAGACGGAGGACGACAGCGAGCCGGTGAACTGCGAGAGCGTGCTGCCCAGGCCGCCTGCGCCGTGCGCCAGGAGGGCCGGGTACCACAGCGGCGCGGCGACGTCCGACTCGCGATACCGCGTGGCGAGCACATCGGCCCACTGCTTCTCGAAGCCGAACAGCATGGCGTAGGGGAGGAGCCGTTCGTAGAGCCGCACGACATCCACGGCACCGTCCGGGGTGCGCTCCGCCCCCTCATAGGACTGCAGCACGCGCAGGCGATCGGCCTCGGCGACGCGGATGAACTCGCGGACCCCGGCCAGATGCTCCCGGGCTTCCGCACCGGAGCGGGTGTGCACGCGGTGCCTCACGAGTCCGGTCACCGCTGCGACCACGGCCAGGACGACCCCGGTGATCCCGATGGACAGCGTCGCAGGGTTGTCACGCCCTGCTCCCGCCATGAGCAGCACGACGACGGTCACGACGAGAGCGAGGGCGGCGATGCCGAGGATCGTCCCCGCTCGGCTGCGGACCTTCTCCAGATAGCCGCGCTCGCCGGCCTGCGCGACACCCTCCGACGTCAGCTTCGTCATCCGTGCGGCGAAGCCCTCGTCCTCGTCGGGGGGAGTGAAGAGCGCGCCGGGGGAGGCATCGCCGAAGAGCTCGGAGACCGTCCGCGCGTCGAGGGGATCGCCGACGAGCGCGGGGTCGACGAGCCGGAACGACGGAGACGACGCATCGGCGTCCGCCCGTTCCTCCTCGATGCGCATCACCCCGGTCACGGCCAGATGGACGAACTCGGCGGGGAGCGCGGGCCCCGGGGCGCCGGCGATCGGCCCCGCGACGAGGGGCGGGAGGTCCGCGGGAACGTCGTATTGCGCCACGACCACGCCCGTCGCGCGCCGGCGCCGGCGCCGCATCGCGATCGCCAGCGATCCGCCGATGCCTCCCGCCGTGGCGGCCAGGCCCGACAGGATGATCGGGAGTCCGTCCAATGCGAAGCTGGGCAGGCGCTCGGGAGGCTGGACGACTGTTCCCGTCTCGATGCCGACGGCGACGGTCACCCCGCTGAGGGCGGGCATCGGCAGGGGGCCGACGGCGAAGACCGTGCCCTCGTCATCCGTGCGGGTCTGCAGGTCGCACCGCTCGGTCGACTCCGCGGGCCCGGTGTAGCAGGCGGCGGATCCCGTCAGCGCGTTCTCCAGCGCGTCGTCTGCGAAGACGAGCTCGGCGCTGAACCGCTCGATGTCCTGCGCGCGTTCGAGCGGGACGAGATCCCAGGAGAACTCGTCCACCGAGCCGTCGTCGACCGTCGCCACGACGTCGTGCAGCGTGTAGCTGACGACGTAGGTCTGCACGCCGTGCACGTAGGCGTCGTCGCCCGTCAGCACGGCGCGGAAACCGTCCTCGTCGTCCACGTCGAAGGCGACGGGCTCGCCCCGGTCGTCGACGACAGAGATGCTCTCGGGCGCCGCGGGCGCGCCCTCGTATCGGAGCGGCAGGGCACGGACGACGCCTCGGTTCTGGTCGATGTCGGGAAAGCGCGCGACGAGCGTCTCGGTGACCTCGACCACCGCTCGGCCCTCGTCGTCGACGCCGATCTCGTATCGCCCGTGCCAGCTGTCGTAGGAGAAGTCCTCGGTGTCGGCGCTCGCCGGCATCGCGACGCCGAGCGACAACAGCGCCAGGGGCGCTGCGGAGCAGACGGCGAGCAGCGTGCGGCGCGACGAGCGTGCGCGTCGGTGCGGATGCATGATGCCCTTCATCCAATCACGGCGCCTCGCCGGGAGCAGGATCCGGATGATGACGCGGAAGGTCGGGGGCCACCGGCCCGTCTCGTCCGACGCGGTAGCGTGGTGGGCATGCCTGACGCCGAGATCCCCGAAGTCGCCCGCATCGCCTCCGATCTCATCCGGTTCGACACGACGAACTTCGGCGGCGGCGACGCGAGGGGCGAGCGGGAGGCGGCGGAGTACGTCGGCGCCTACCTCGAGTCGCTGGGTCTCGAGCCGGAGTACTACGAGCCCATCCCGCGTCGCACCAACGTCACCGCCCGGGTGAAGGGCCGAAACCCCGACAAGCCTGCCCTCGTGCTCCACGGGCACCTCGACGTCGTGCCGGCCATCGCCGACGACTGGTCCGTGGACCCGTTCGCGGGCGAGATCCGAGACGGCCTCCTGTGGGGGCGCGGCGCCGTCGACATGAAGGACATGGACGCCATGATCCTCACCTCCGTCGCCGACCTGCTGCGGGCGGGCGAGCAGCCCGAGCGCGACCTCGTCCTGGCGTTCTTCGCCGACGAGGAGAACGGCGGACAGGAGGGCTCCCAGCTCGTCGTGCGCGACCGACCGGAGTGGTTCGCCGGCGCCACGGAGGCGATCAGCGAGGTGGGCGGGTACTCGATCCCCGTCGGCGACAAGAGCGCGTACCTCCTGCAGGTCGGGGAGAAGGCGCTCCTGTGGGTCACGCTCGTCGCGCGCGGACGCGCCGGGCACGGGAGCCGGTTCCACACGGACAACGCCGTCACGCGCCTCGCGGAGGCCGTGGCGCGCATCGGGCGCGTCGCCTGGCCCGTCGAGCTCACCGAGACGACCCGTCGCCTGCTCGACGGCATCGCCGAGATCGCGGGCGACGACTCGCGCGATCCGGATGAGCTCGCGGCGCACACGGGCCCGGCGGAGGCGTTCGTGAGGTCGACGTTCCGCACCGTCACGAACCCGACGGGGCTCACGGCGGGATACAAGCACAACGTCATCCCCGACGCCGCCTCGGCGACCGTCGACATCCGCGTCCTGCCCGGCACCGAGGACGCCGTGCTCGCCGAGGTGCAGCGCATCGTGGGGGAGGACGTCGAGATCCGGATGTTCCTGCGTGACATCGGCCTGGAGATCCCCTTCGAGGGCGCCCTCGTCGAGGCGATGGTCGGCGCCCTCGGGCGCCACGACCCCGGCGTGCCCGTCCTGCCGTACCTGCTCGGCGCCGGCACCGACAACAAGGCGCTGTCGACGATCGGCATCGCCGGTTACGGCTTCGCGCCGCTCAAGCTGCCCGCCGACCTCGACTTCACCGGGATGTTCCACGGCGTCGACGAGCGCGTCCCGGTGGAGGCGCTCGTCTTCGGCCAGCGAGTGCTGACCGACCTCATCCGCACCTACTGATCCCGCACGCACCGGCTCGCGGGATCATCCGGGAGTCTGACGCGAACTCCAGCATCGGTCGCCTAAAGTCGTCAGGTCGCGCGCTCCGTCGCGGCACCGCGAGAGAAAGACCCCATGTCGTTCATCGAAGCCATCGTCCTCGGGCTCGTGCAGGGCCTGACCGAGTTCCTGCCGATCTCGTCGAGCGCGCACATCCGCATCATCGGGGAGTTCCTGCCGTCGGCCGAGGATCCGGGAGCGACCTTCACCGCGATCACCCAGATCGGAACCGAGCTCGCCGTCCTCGTCTACTTCTGGTCGAAGATCGTGCGCGTCGTGAAGCGGTGGGCGCTGTCCCTCGCGGGCCGCGTGCCCCGCAACGATCCCGACGCACGGATGGGATGGCTCGTGATCCTCGGCACGATCCCGATCGGCGTGCTCGGGTTCGCGTTCCAGGACGTCATCCGCGACGTCTTCCGCAACCTCTGGCTCGTGGCGATCGTGCTCATCGTCTTCGGCGTCGTCCTCGGCGTCGCCGACCACTACGGCAAGCGCACGCGCGAGCTCGACGACATCACCTACCCGCACGGGCTGGGGATGGGCGTCGCGCAGGCGCTCGCCCTCGTCCCCGGCGTGTCGCGCTCGGGCGCGACGACCACGGCGGCGCGCGCGCTCGGCTACAGCCGCACGGCCGCGGCGGAGTTCGCGTTCCTGCTCGCGGTGCCGGCCGTGTTCGGCAGCGGCCTCTACGAGCTGCTGCACGCGATCCGCGAGCCGGACGCGAACCCCGCGTACGGTCTCGCCGAGACCGCCGTCGCGACGGTCGTGGCGTTCGTCGTCGGCTGGATCGTCATCGCCTACCTCATGCGCTACCTCAAGACCGGCAGCTTCCTGCCGTTCGTGATCTATCGCGTGGCGCTGGGCGCCGTGCTGCTCGTCCTGCTCGCGACCGGGGTCCTCAGCGCGTTCTGATGTCCTCCCGCGTCAGCGCCGGTCGCCGCGACCGTCGCGCGGGTCGTCGCGATCCAGATACCGCTCGAAGGCGCGGGCGATGGCGTCGCCGGACGCCTCGGGGGAGTCCCACGTGTCGCGCGTCTGCTCGAGCTGGCGGATGTAGTCGGTCATCTCCTCGTCGTCCGCGGCGGCCGCGTCGATCGTCGCCTCCCAGGCCGCTGCCTCCGTCGGCAGCGCCCCCTTCGGGATGGCGGCGCCGGTGAGCTCCTCCAGGCGGGTCAGGAGCGCGAGCGTCGCCTTGGGCGACGGCGTGTGGCCGGCGACGTAGTGGGGGACGCTCGCCCACAGCGAGGCCGTGGGGATCCCGGCGCTCTCGGCCGCGTCGCCGAGCACGCTGAGGATGCCGACGGGCCCCTCGTAGGTCGAGCGTTCCAGGCTGAGCTCTTCGCGCACCTGCGCGTTCTCGCTGCTGGCGAACACCGAGATGGGACGCGTGTGCGGCACGTCCGACATCATCGAGCCGAGCGTGACGAGACCCGTGATGTCCTCCGCGAGCGCGCGGTCGACGAACTCCCCGGCGAACGACCGCCAGGCGCGTGCGGGCTCGCTCCCCGTGACCGTCCAGAACCACACGTCGCCGGTTCCCTGCCCGGGCCGGTGCAGCGTCGCGTCCGGCCACCGCAGCACCCTGCGTCCCTCGCCGTCCGCCTCGACGGAGGGCCGGGTGTACTGGTAGTCGAAGTACAGCTCGGGGTCGACGGCGAACGCCGGTCTCGGATCGCGCTCCTCGCGCAGCAGTCGCACCGCTCCCGTCGCGGCCTCTCCGGCGTCGTTCCAGCCGTCGAAGGCGGCGACGATGATCCTGCGTCCGAGTGTCTGCACCGGTCTCCCTTCCCCCGCAGCGCGGGTGTCCGTCCAGGGTAGTCCCGGATGCGGGCCGACTAGGCTGGTTCGGTGACAGCGAACCAGCCTCTCGCCGTGCTGTGGGACATGGACGGCACGCTCGTGGACTCCGAACCGTACTGGATGGCCGCGGAGACGCCGCTGGTCGAGAGGTACGGGGGCGTCTGGGGGCACGAGCAGGCGCTGCAGCTCGTCGGCCTCGGCCTCCCCGATGCGGCGCGCGTCCTGCAGAGCGCCGGCGTGGCGCTCGGCGTGGACGAGATCGTCGACCACCTGACGGACGAGGTCCTGCGTCAGATGGGCGAGCTCGGCCTGCCGTTCCGCCCCGGCGCGCAGGAGCTGCTGCGCAGTCTGCGCGACGCGGGCATCAAGACCGCGCTCGTGACGATGTCGATGCACCGGATGGCCGCGTCGATCGTGGAGCTCATCGACTTCGAGGCGTTCGACCTCGTGCTCGGCGGGGACGACGTCGCCCGCCCGAAGCCCCACCCCGACCCGTATCTCCAGGCCGCCGACGCGCTCGGCGTCGACATCGCCCGCACCGTCGCGATCGAGGACTCGCCCAACGGCCTGCGCGCCGCCGTCGCGTCGGGCGCGGTGTCGCTGGGCGTCCCGCACTTCGTCGCGCTCGACGGCGTCGGGGCGGACGCCCTCTGGCCGAGCCTCGAGGGGCGCGGCGCCGACGACGTCTCGGCGCTGTACCGCGCCCACCGCCCCTGACCCATCCCCCGGAGGAACCATGACCGCCGCCCCTCGCGGCCCCTTCCGCTTCGGCGACCGCGTGCAGCTCACCGGTCCGAAGGGGAAGCTGCACACCGTCACGCTCCGCGAGCGCGGCGAGCTCCACACCCATCACGGCGTGCTCCGTCACGACCAGCTGGTCGGGCTGCCCGACGGGTCGGTCGTCGAGAACAGCTCCGGCAACGAGTACCTCGCGCTGAGACCGCTGCTGCGCGACTTCGTCATGTCGATGCCCCGCGGCGCGGCGATCGTGTATCCCAAGGACGCCGCGGCGATCGTCGCGCAGGCGGACGTCTTCCCGGGCGCGGTCGTCGTCGAGGCGGGCGTCGGCTCCGGAGCCCTGTCGCTCTCGCTGCTGCGCGCCGTGGGCGCGGAGGGACGGCTGATCTCGTTCGAGCGCCGTCTCGAGTTCGCCGAGGTCGCCGTGGCGAACGTGGAGACGTTCTTCGGCGAGACCCCGTCGCAGTGGTCGGTCGTCGAGGGCGACCTCGCCGAGGCGCTGCCCCGCACGGTCGGGGCGGGAAGCGTGGATCGCGTCGTCCTCGACATGCTCGCCCCGTGGGAGGTGCTCGAGCCCGTCGCCGACGCGCTCGCACCCGGCGGCGTGGTGATCTGCTACGTCGCCACGGCGACGCAGCTCTCGCGGGTCGCGGAGTTCCTCCGCGGGCTGGGCTGCTTCACCGAGCCGGAGGCGAGCGAGACGATGGTGCGCGGATGGCACGTCGACGGTCTCGCCGTGCGACCCGACCACAGGATGGTCGCCCACACGGGCTTCCTCATCACGGCACGCAGGCTCGCTCCGGGCGCCGTCCCGCCCGAGGTGAGACGCCGCGCGTCGAAGCGGAGCTACACCGACGACGACCTGGAGGTCTGGACGCCCGGCGCCGTGGGCGACCGCGACATCACGGACAAGAACCTGCGCAAGCGCGTCCGCGACGCGCAGCGCGCGGCGGAGGGCGCACGACGTGCGGCGGGCGATGCCGGCGTGTCCGGGGAGGAGCCGGCGGGTGCCTAGACTGAAGCGCGTGCGAAAGACCCCGGCAATCCTCTCTGCGGCCGCCCTGACGATGCTCGCCCTCGCCGGCTGCAGTCCCGTCGCCGGCGGCGAGGCCTCGTGCGATCGCGCTGCGGGCGCCGACGCGTCGCTGACCGACCTCATCGACGTCACCGGCTCCCTCGACGCGGCCCCGACGGTCGACATGTTCGCCCCGTTCCACGTGGACGAGAACGCCTACGCCGACGTCGAGGTCGGCGACGGGCCGGTCATCACGAGCCTGGACCAGTCCGGTGTGCTCGACATGACCCTCTACGACGGGAACACGGGCGAGGTCGTCATCGGCACCTCGTACAGCGGCGACCTCTCGGCCGTCGGGGTGCTGTCGCAGTGGTCGACGCAGTTCCCGGGTCTCGACGACGCGCTGCGGTGCGCGACGGAGGGCTCACGCGTCATCGCGGCCCTCGACGACGACGGCGTCTCGGCGGAGGCGCGCGAGTACTACGCCCAGGCGGGCTTCCCCCAGGAGGGGTCGATCGTCGCGGTCGTCGACGTGCGCAAGGTCTACCCGGCGGCGGCCTCCGGCACGCTGCAGTACAACGACGGCTTCGGGCTGCCGAGTGTCGTGCGGGACACCGACGGCCGCCCGGGCGTCGTCGTCCCGGACGCGCCGGCGCCGGACGAGCTCGTCGTGCAGACCCTCATCAAGGGCGACGGCGCGGAGCTCACGATCGACGACACGCCCCTCGTGCAGTACACGGGCGTGCTCTGGGACGAGAAGACCGTCTTCGACTCGTCGTGGGAGAGCGGCAGCCCCGTCCCCTTCACCCTCGACGGCGGCGTCATCGAGGGCTTCACGGAGGGACTGGTCGGCCAGACCATCGGATCGCAGGTCATGATCGTCGTCCCCCCGGAGCTCGGCTACGGGGACGAGGGGCAGGGGTCCGTGCCCGCGGGGGCGACGCTCGTGTTCGTCGTCGACATCCTCGGCGTGCAGGACGCGCCCGCGCAGTAGGGGGCGCCGGGGCGCCCCGCGCCTCTTAGGATGGCTGTCGTGGCCCAGAGGATCCCGGCGGAAGAGCGTCTGATGAATCTCGTCGTCGCCCTCATGGCGACCGAGATCGGTCTGACGAAGCAGCAGATCCTCGACAACGTCTCGGGCTACCGGCAGCGCGCCGGCGCGCGGCAGGACGCGCTGGAGAAGATGTTCGAACGCGACAAGGACGAGCTGCGAGCGCTCGGCGTCCCGCTCGAGACCATCCCTTCCGCGTCGGACCCGAAGGACCTGCGGGACGCGCGCTACCGCATCCCGAAGTCGGAGTACCACCTGCCGGAGGACATCTCGTTCACGCCGGCCGAGCTCGCGGTGCTGAGCCTGGCGGGGGAGGTGTGGAGCTCGGGCTCGCTCTCGGAGGACGCGCGTTCCGGCCTGCGGAAGATCCGGGCCCTCGGGATCGACGTCGACGAGCCCATCCTCGGGTTCGCCCCGAGGCTGACGGCGCGCGAGGCGGCCTTCGCGCCCCTGCAGGCGGCCATCGAGTCGACCCGCGTGGTGGCCTTCGACTATCTGAAGCCCGGCGAGGAGTCCGCACGGCGCCGCGTCGTCGAGCCCCTCGCCCTCGTCGAGTACGAGGGCCGGTGGCACGTGTACGGCCGCGACGCCGGGGCGGACGGCGACAGGACGTTCCTGCTCAGCCGGATCGTCGGCGAGGTCGTCGAGACGGGGGCCGTCTTCGACGCGGCCGCCAAGGAGGGGGCGGGGGACCGCGCCCTGGCCGGTCTCGTCGACGTCGCCGCCCGGCAGCGCGCGCTCGTCGAGGTGACGCCGGGGAGCGAGGGCGCCCTGCGCCTCCTGCGGCGTGCGGCGCCCGCCGCCCAGGGCTACCTCGTGTCCTACGTCGACCGGCACATCTTCGCCGACGAGCTCGCCTCGTACGGACCGGAGGTGCGCGTCGTCGAGCCCGCCGATCTGCGCGATGCCGTCGTGGCGCGCCTGAGGGGCGCCCTGGCGGTCCACGACGGGAGCACGTCGTGACGGCGCGGACCCCGCTGCTGGCGAGCGATCAGGTGCGCATCCTCCTCACGCTCGTCCCGTTCCTCTTCGAACGCGGCGAGGTGACGGTCGAGGACGCGGCGGCGGAGTTCGAGGTGACGCCCGCCCAGATGCGGCGCATCGTGCAGCGCCTGCCGCTCATCGGCCTGCCGGGTGCGGACGGCTACTACCAGATGCCGAACGAGATGTTCGAGATCGACTGGGACCTTCTCGAGGAGCAGGACGTCATCCTCATCAACGAGAAGATCGCGCTGGACCGTGCGCCGCGGCTGACGGCGCGTGAGGCCGCTGCGCTCCTGGCCGGCCTGCAGCTCGCCAGCGGCATCCCCGGCGTCGCCGGGTCGGACGTGTTCGGCGGGCTCGTCGACAAGCTCGCGCGGGGCGCGTCGGCCGCGCCCGCCGAGCTCGTCGTGGCGTCGGGCCCGGTCGACGAGGTCCGCTCGATCGTCGCGCGCGCCCTGAAGGCCGGCGTCGCGGTCTCGTTCACCTATCGCGCCCCCGACGCGGGGCCGACCACCCGCACCGTGGACCCCGTGAAGATCCTCATCACGGGCGGTCAGTGGTACCTGCAGGGATGGTGCCACCTGAGGCGCGCGATGCGCACGTTCCATCTCGACCGCGTCGGAGAGGCCCGTCTCACCGACATCCCGAGCACGCACAGGGACGGCTCGACCGAGACCGCCTTCGGCCAGAACGACGGCGAGCAGGTCGCCGTCGTCCGCTTCCCCGCGGAGATCGCACCGCTCCTGGGCGACTACCTGCACCACGCCGAGATCGAGGAGGGCGACGGCGTCGCGACCGCGCGCATCCGGCTCGCGGACGCGCAGTCCCTCAAGCGGATCGCCACGCGACTGGGCGGACGGGCGGAGATCGTCTCGCCGCCGCCCGCGCGACGCGCTGCGGCGGAGTGGGCGGAGGCCGCGCTCGCCCTCTACGGCACAGACTGACAGCCGCGCACGGGCGATCCCGGGCGGGATCGCGGCGTCGCGTCCGGCCACGGAGAAGGCGGGCGGGCTACAATCGCCATGAACCCCCGACTTCCGATCGACGGAGACTCCTCATGCTCGGCAATCTCAACGGCTGGCACCTGCTCATCCTGCTCGCCGTCATCCTCCTCCTCTTCGGCGCCGCGCGTCTCCCCGCCCTCGCGAAGAGCGTCGGCCAGTCGGCCCGCGTCTTCCGGGGCGAGATGAAGCAGATGCAGGAGGAGAGCTCCGAGGACGAGGCGAAGAAGCCCGCCGCGGACACCGGCTACACGCTCAACGGCGAGACGATCGACAAGCCCAAGGCCGACGGCTCGACGGGCTCCTCGCCGCAGGCGTAGCGCCGCATGGCCTCGACCGACACGGACGCGACCGTGCCGGACGACCTGCCGTACCGCGACCGGAGGATGACGCTCGCGGCTCACCTCGTCGAGCTGCGCAAGCGCCTCATGATCGCAGCGGCGGCGCTCGTCGTCGGCATGGTGGTCGCCTTCCTCATCACGGACCCGGTGATCGAGCTGCTCACGCGGCCGATCCAGGTGATCGCCGGCGAGCGCGGCGACGACTTCGCGCAGCTGAACTTCGACTCGGTGACCGCCGGGTTCGACATGCGCATGCGCATCGCGTTCGCGATCGGCCTCCTCCTCTCGGCGCCCGTGTGGATGTGGCAGATCTGGGCGTTCGTCATGCCTGGACTGACCCGCAAGGAGGTCAAGTACTCCGTCGGGTTCATGGCCGCCGCCGTCCCGCTGTTCTTCGCGGGCTGCTACGTCGGCCTGCTGATCATGCCGCACATCATCGAGCTCATGGCGTCGTTCGTTCCCGACTCCGGCGCGCAGTTCTACAAGTACGACTACTACTACGACTTCGTCTTCAAGCTCCTCCTCGTGCTGGGCGTCGCGTTCGTGAGCCCCGTCTTCCTCGTCGCGCTCAACCTCGCGGGCATCATCACGGGCAAGGCGATCCTGAAGGGGTGGCGCGTCGCCGTCGTCGTCGCGACGGCCTTCGCCGCGATCTCGACGCCGGCCGCCGACGTGACCTCGATGCTCCTGCTCGCCGGCATCCTCATCCTGCTGTACATGCTCGCGGGGCTCCTGTCGATGCTCTTCGACCGCCGAAAGCGCAAGCGGAACCCCGAGCTGTTCGCCGAACCGGCGGAGTGAGGGCTTCGCCCGCCCGGGCGCGATAGGGTTCCGAGCATGAGCGGCTCCAGCCCATCCGAAAGCTATGCCGCCGCCCGCGAGAGCCGTCGCCATCCGCTCACCGCCGCGTTCGCGGAAGACCAGAGGTTCGACCTCGACCCGTTCCAGCTCGAAGGCTGCCATGCCCTCGAGGAGGGCCGCAGCGTGCTCGTGGCCGCGCCCACGGGGGCGGGCAAGACGATCGTGGGCGAGTTCGCCGTGCACCTGGCGGTGCGCACGCCCGGCGAGAAGGCCTTCTACACCACGCCCATGAAGGCGTTGTCGAACCAGAAGTTCCGCGAGCTGCAGGCCGTCTACGGCGAGGACGAGGTGGGTCTCCTCACGGGAGACACGAACATCAACGGCCACGCGCGCATCGTCGTCATGACGACGGAGGTGCTGCGAAACATGATCTACGCCGGCTCGTCCGCGCTGCAGGGCCTGCGCTACGTCGTCATGGACGAGGTCCACTACCTCGCCGATCGCTTCCGCGGAGCGGTGTGGGAGGAGGTCATCATCCACCTCCCCCCGAGCGTCCGGATCGTGTCGCTCAGCGCGACGGTCTCGAACGCCGAGGAGTTCGGCGACTGGCTCGACACGGTGCGCGGAGACACCGAGGTCATCGTCTCCGAGACGCGCCCCGTCCCGTTGGAGCAGCACATGCTCGTGCGCGGCGACCTCCTGCCGTTGTTCGACGAGGCCGCGGGCCCCGCGGCCGCCCAGGTCAACCGGGAGCTCCTGCGCGTCCGGGCCTCGTTCGGGCAGGCGCCGCGGTCGGGCGAGCACCGCTTCGACGGCCACCGGAGGGGGCGCCGGCCGCCGGAGGGGCGCCCGACGCCCGTGCGGCGCATGGAGCGGATCGACAGGGCGGAGGTCATCCGGCTCCTCGGGCGGCAGAACCTGCTGCCCGCGATCTTCTTCGTCTTCAGCCGGGTGGGATGCGACCAGGCGGTGCAGCAGGTGCGTCGCTCGGGCGTGAGGCTCACCACGGCCGAGGAGCGCGCCGAGATCCGGCGGATCGTCGAGCAGCGCATCGCCGCGCTGCCCGACGAGGACCTCGGCGTGCTCGGCTACTGGGAGTGGAAGGACAACCTCGAGCGCGGCGTCGCGTCGCACCACGCCGGCCTGCTGCCGGCGTTCAAGGAGGTCGTGGAGGAGCTCTATCAGCGCAAGCTCGTGAAGGTGGTCTTCGCCACCGAGACGCTCGCCCTCGGCATCAACATGCCCGCCCGGACAGTCGTGCTCGAGAAGCTGGAGAAGTTCAACGGCGAGTCCCGTGCGCCGATCACGTCGGGGGAGTACACGCAGCTGACGGGCCGGGCCGGGCGGCGCGGCATCGACGTCGAGGGCCACGCCGTCGTGCAGTGGACGGACGGCCTCGACCCGCAGGCCGTCGCCTCGCTCGCCTCGCGGCGGACCTATCCCCTCAACTCGAGCTTCCGGCCCACGTACAACATGGCCGTCAACCTCCTCGATCAGTTCGGGAAGGAGCGTTCGCGCGAGATCCTCGAGTCGTCCTTCGCGCAGTTCCAGGCCGACAGGGCGGTCGTCGGGATCGCCCGTCGCGTCAAGGAGGCCGAGGAGTCCCTCGCCGGCTACGAGAAGGCGATGTCGTGCGACAAGGGCGACTTCGCGGAGTACGCGGGCCTCCGGCGCGAGCTGAGCGACCTGGAGAAGACCGATCGCAAGGACGCGAACGCCTCCCGGGCCCGGAGGCAGCAGCGGCAGGAGCGGATCCAGAGCCTCCGCAAGCGGATGCAGCGCCATCCCTGCCATCGGTGCCCCGACCGGGAGCAGCACGCGCGCTGGGGCGAGCGGTATTGGAAGCTGCGCCGCGAGACGGGCAAGCTGCGCCGCCAGATCGAGACCAGGACGGGGAGCGTGGCCCGTCAGTTCGACAGGATCATGGACGTGCTCGCGGAGCTCGACTACATCGAGGTCTCGGAGGACGGCACGGCGCTGACGGCGGCCGGACGCCGGATGCGCCGCATCTACGGCGAGCGGGACCTGCTCGTGGCGGAGTCGCTGCGCCAGGGGCTCTGGTCCCGGCTCGATGCGCCGTCGCTCGCCGCCCTCGCCTGCGCTCTCGTGTACGAGCCGCGGCGCGAGGAGGTCGCGGACCCCTACGGCCTGCCGCGCGGGGCCTTCCGCGAGGCGCTGTCGGTGACGGAGGACCTGTGGAGCCGGCTCGACGATCTGGAGCAGGACCGAGGTCTGCCCGGCACGAGCCCCGTCGCCGCCGGGCTGTCGCAGGCCATGCACATGTGGGCGCGCGGTCAGGCGCTCGACCGGGTGCTGACCTCGGCCGACATGGCGGCGGGCGACTTCGTGCGCTGGGCGAAGCAGACGATCGACCTCCTCGACCAGCTGTCGCTCGTCGCCGACGGCGATCTCGCGCGCACCGCGCGGTCGGCGCTCGACGCCGTGCGGCGCGGCATTGTCGCGTACAGCTCGGTGTGACGCCGCCGAGGAGGACGGCGCTTAGGCTTGTCGGTATGCCCGAACGCCCCGTGCTGCCCCTGTGGGCGGCGGTGATCGCCGCGGCCGCAGGCGGGTTCGCACTCGACATGTCGTTCCCGTCGCTCGGGGTGTGGCCCCTCGCCTTCGTCGCGGTCGTCCTCTCCCTGCTGAGCCTCGTCGGGCGGCGGATCGGAGGCGCCGTGCTCGTCGGCGTCGTGTTCGGCGCGGCGTTCTACTTCCCGCACGTGTCGTGGGCGGCTCGGTTCCTCGGCGACACCGCGTTCAACTGGGCGCCGTGGGCGGCGCTCGCGACGGTGGAGGCCGTCCTGTCGGGCGTCGCGGCGATCCCGCTCGCGCTCGCGTACCGCTGGATCCCCCGCGTGCGCGACACGCCCGCGGTCCGCGTCGTCGTGCTGCCGCTCGTGGTCGCCGGCGTCTGGACGCTCCGGGAGGACGTCCTGGGGTCGTGGCCGTACGGCGGGTTCGCGTGGGGGCGGATCGGGATGACCCAGTCGGAGAGCCCGCTCGCGACGCTCTCCTCGTGGGTCGGCGTCGGCGGCCTGACGTTCCTCGTGATCCTCCTGTGCGCCATGACGATCGAGGCCGTGCGCCTCGGGGTGCGCGCCGACGCGCCGGCGAGACGCCGCCGGGCGCTCGCCGCCGGTCCGGCGGCCCTGCTGGTGCTCCTGCTCGTCACGCCGCAGTTCCCGACGACGGACGCCGGCACGATCACGGTCGGCGCGGTCCAGGGCAACGGGCCGGCGGCGTACATGGACGCGCGTGACCCGTACGACGTGCTGAACTCGCAGATCGCGGCCACGGAGCCGTTGCGGGAGTCCGAGACGGACCTCGACGTCGTGCTCTGGCCCGAGGGAGGCGTCGACAGCGATCCGCTCTACAACGAGACGACGGCGCTCTCTCTCGACGCGGTGGTCCGCGCCTTCGACGCGCCCTTGCTCATGAACGCCGCCTCGGCCCGCGGGGGAGACCCCACCTCGGGGGACGACCCGATCTACAACACCTCCATGCTCTGGACGGAGGACGGGGCCGTGCAGCTCCATTCCAAGCGCAATCCCGTGCCCTTCGGCGAGTACGTGCCGGACCGGCCGTTCTTCGAGGCCCTCGCGCCCGGCCTCATCGGCCTCATCCAGCGGGAGTACACGCCGGGGACGGACTCTCCCGTCTTCGACGTGGGCGGAGTCGGCGTGGGCCTCGCGATCTGCTTCGACGTCATCGACGACGACCTCATCCGCGAGGGCGTGGACGGCGGCGCCCAGGTCTTCATGTTCCAGACGAACAACGCCGACTTCCGCGGCACCGACGAGAACCTCCAGCAGCTCGCGTTCGCGCGGATGAGGGCCATCGAGACGGGCCGGAGCGTCGTGAACCTGTCGACGACGGGGACGAGCCAGATCATCGCGCCCGATGGCACGACGACCGAGCAGCTGCCGATCGACGAGGCCGGCGCGATCGTCGCGGACGTCGAGCTCCGGGACGGGACGACGGCCGGAGTGGTCGTCGGCCCGTGGATCACGGCGGCGATGCCGCTGAGCCTCCTCGCGCTCGCGGGAGCGGGGGTCCTGGCCCGTCGTCGCCGACGTGCCTAGGATCGTTGCCATGAGCTTCGACGTCGACCCCGAGAAGAAGTACTGGTACAACCTCAAGAGCGGGGAGGTGGAGTTCGGCCTCGTCTCACCGTCGTCCGAGCGCGCAGGCCCCTTCGACACCGCCGAGGAGGCGGCGAAGGCGCCGGAGGTGCTGAAGGCGCGAACGCGCGCCTGGGAGGACGAGGAGGCGCGCGACGGCGACTGGCCGCAGACGCGACAGACCCCCTCGGACCAGTAGTCTGAGAGGAGCATGCCGCCCCGGCGGCGACGCCTCAGAGAGGATCCGATGGACAAGCAGAGGGACTTCGTGCTCCGCACGATCGAGGAGCGCGGCGTCAAGTTCGTGCGCCTGTGGTTCACCGACGTGCTCGGCACGCTCAAGTCGGTCGCCATCGCGCCGGCGGAGGTCGAGGGCGCGTTCAGCGAGGGGATCGGCTTCGACGGCTCGGCCATCGAGGGTCTGACCCGCTCGTACGAGTCGGACCTGCTCGCGTTCCCCGATCCCTCGACGTTCCAGATCCTTCCGTGGCGGGGCGAGATCGACCCGACGGCGCGCATGTTCTGCGACATCACGACGCCCGACGGCGAGCCGGCGTCCGCGGAGCCGCGCAACGTGCTCAAGCGCACGCTCGCGAAGGCCGCCGACGCGGGTTTCACCTTCTACACGCATCCCGAGATCGAGTTCTACCTGCTCAAGTCGAGCGGCTTCGGCGCCGAGGGCCCCGAGCCCGTGGACCGTGCGGGGTACTTCGACAACGTCCCCGGCGGCACGGCCCACGACTTCCGCCGTCGCGCCGTGCGGATGCTCGAGGACCTCGGGATCTCGGTCGAGTACAGCCATCACGAGGTCGGGCCCGGCCAGAACGAGATCGATCTGCGCTACGCCGACGCCCTGACGATGGCGGACAACATCATGACGTTCCGCACGGTGGTGAAGGAGGTCGCGATCGAGCAGGGCGTCCACGCGACCTTCATGCCCAAGCCCCTCTCCGGCGAGCCGGGAAGCGGCATGCACACGCACCTCTCGCTCTTCGAGGGCGACGTGAACGCCTTCTTCCAGGAGGGCGCTCAGTACCAGCTCTCCCACATCGGACGTCAGTTCATCGCGGGTCTCATGCGCCATGCGGGCGAGATCGCGCTCGTGACGAACCAGTTCGTCAACTCGTACAAGCGCCTGTGGGGCGGTGACGAGGCTCCGAGCTACGTGACCTGGGGGCACAACAACCGCTCCGCGCTGATCCGCGTGCCCCTGTACAAGCCCGGCAAGGGCGGCTCGGCACGTGTCGAGTACCGCGCCATCGACTCGGCGGCCAACCCCTACCTCGCCTATGCGCTCATCCTCGCCGCGGGGCTGAAGGGCATCGAGGAGGAGTACGAGCTCGCGACCGAGGCCGAGGAGAACGTCGGCGCGCTCTCGAGCGCCGAGCGCCGCGCCCTGGGCTACCAGCCCCTGCCGTCGAGCCTCTACGACGCCATCAAGCAGATGGAGGACAGCGAGCTCGTCGCCGAGACCCTCGGCGAGCAGGTCTTCAGCTACGTGCTGGCGAACAAGCGCCGGGAGTACGAGGCGTACCGCTCGCACGTCACGCAGTACGAGCTGAAGTCGACGCTCGACGTCATCTGATCGCGGCGACGGGGTCATGACGAGGGAGAGCCGTGCCTCTGGTCTGACAGAGCTCGCCCGATTCGGCTTCGGCGCGCTCCAGCGCGCGGACGAGCAGCTCTCGGAGCTCGCGGGCCTCGTCGGACTGGAGCGCGACGAGGCGCTGCGCGGAGCGGAGCGGGCAGCCGATCCCGACGAGGCGCTCGACGGGCTCGTCAAGGTCGCCCGGCGCGACGCGGACATCGTCGGCGCCGTGCTGCGCGATGCGCACGGTCGCACGGTCGCGTGGCGGCTGCTCGGGGCCTCGCGCGGCTTCGCCGGCTTCTATCTGCGCCGCCCGGCGTCCTTCGGCGAGCTCGCCCGCATCGGATGGCGGCTTCCGGACGGCGACGGCATGAGGAGGGCCCTGCTCGCGGCCGTGGGCGCGCAGGAGGGCTTCGCCGCGACGGCCGATGAGTCGGCCTGGGTCGCCCTGCGCGTCGCCTATCGCGAGCAGCTCGCCCGGATCGCCGCCTTCGACCTGCTGGCGCCCGACGCCGTCGAGGCCGTGAAGCCGGTCTCCGAGGCGCTCGCGGACGCCGCGGGCGCCGCGCTGGAGGCATCGCTCGCGGTCGCGCGGTCGCGCGTGTCGACGGGCGCCGCCGGCGCCGGCGCGTTCCCGCGCGACGAGGTCGAGCGGACCCGGCTGGCGATCATCGGCATGGGAAAGGCGGGAGCCCGCGAGCTCAACTATGTCTCGGACGTGGACGTGATATTCGTCGGCGGAGCGGCCGAGGGAGCGGAGCTGACGGAGTCCCGCGCCCTCGACATCGCGCACCGGCTCGCGGTGCAGACCATGCACGGCATCTGCGAGATGGAGGTCGAGCCCCCGCTGTGGGAGGTCGACCCGAACCTGCGTCCCGAGGGCAAGCAGGGCGCGCTCGTCCGCAGCCTCGGATCCCACCTGGCGTACTACGACCGGTGGGCGCACACGTGGGAGTTCCAGGCCCTGCTCAAGGCGCGTCCGCTCGCGGGAGATCGGGAGCTCGGCGAGGCCTACGTCGCCGGCACGCAGCCCCTGGTCTGGGAGAGCGCGGGCCGCGAGGGCTTCGTCGACAGCGTGCAGCGGATGCGCGAGCGCGTCACCGACAACATCCCCGCCGCCGACGTCCCCTATCAGCTCAAGCTCGGGCCGGGCGGCATCCGCGACGTGGAGTTCACGGTCCAGCTCATCCAGCTCGTGCACGGCGTCTCCGACGCCTCCATCCGGCGCCGAGGGACGCTCGACGCGATCGATGCGCTGGTCGCCGAGGGATACGTGGGCCGCCGGGACGGTGCCACCTTCGCGCGCGACTACCGGGTTCTGCGCCTTCTCGAGCACCGCCTGCAGCTGGAGGGCCTCTCGCGCACGCACCTCATGCCGCGCAGCGAGGAAGGCCTGCGGGCGCTGGCCCGATCGAGCGGCCTCGCCGACACGGCCGCCCGCGTGCAGGGGCTGTGGGAGGAGATCAAGCGCGAGGTGCGCGAGATCCACGTGCGGCTGTTCTACCGCCCGCTGCTCACGGCGGTCGCCGCGCTTCCGGAGGAGGAGCGCAGCCTCACGACCGACGAGGCGCACGCCCGGCTCGCGGCGATCGGGTTCCACGACCCGAACGGCGCGCTCCGGCACATCCGGGCCCTGACGTCGGGACTCAGCCGCAAGGCATCGATCCAGCGTCATCTCATGCCGGTCATGCTGCTGTGGTTCGCCGACGGCGTGGATCCGGACCGCGGGCTGCTCTCGTACCGGCGCATCAGCGAGCGCCTCGGCGACACCCCCTGGTTCCTGCGCATGCTGCGCGACTCGTCGGGTGCCGCCGAGGGGCTCACGAAGATGCTGTCCGGTTCGCGGTACATCGGCGACCTCATGGAGTGGATCCCCGAGTCCGTGGCCTGGCTCGGAGCGCCGGAGCAGCTGCGCCCGCGCTCCGGCACGGTCCTGAGGGCGGAGGCGCGCGCCATCCAGGACCGTCATGCCGGTCTCGAGGACGCGATGGCGGCCGTGCGGGCGCTCCGCCGCCGTGAGATGCTCCGCACGGCGATGGGCGCGGTGCTGGGGGCGATCACGATCGAGGAGCTGAGCCTCGCGCTGACGACCATCGCCGAGGTGACCATCCAGGCGACGCTGCGCGCCGTGCGCCGCGAGATCGTGCCGCCCGACGACGCGTCGCTCGAGTTCGCCGTCATCGGCATGGGACGCTTCGGCGGGGCCGAGCTCGGATTCGGGTCGGATGCCGACGTGCTGTACGTGTACCGGGCGCAGGGGGTCGACCCCACGCGCGCGAACGAGCTCGCGACGCGGATCGTCTCGGAGGTGCGGCGCGTGTCGGAGGACCTCCGCCTCCCGCTCGACCTCGATGCCGACCTGCGTCCCGAGGGGCGCAGCGGTCCGATCGTGCGGTCGCTCGACGCCTATGCGGAGTACTACCGCCGCTGGTCCGTGTCATGGGAGGCGCAGGCGCTGCTGCGCGCGCGAGGGATCGCCGGATCGGCCGACCTCGTCGACGACTTCACCGCGCTGGCCGACGAGATCCGCTACCCGGCGCAGATCGACGTCTCGGCGCTCCGCGAGATCAAGCGCATCAAGGCGCGCGTCGAGAAGGAGCGGATGCCGCGGCAGGTCGATCCCACACTGCACCTGAAGCTGGGGCCGGGGGGCCTGAGCGACGTGGAGTGGCTCGTGCAGCTGCTGCAGCTGCAGCATGCGCACGCGGTGCCGGGGCTGCGGACGACGTCGACGCTGGGCGCGCTGAGCGCGGCGTCGGCCGCCGGGCTCGTCCCGGAGGTCGCCGCGCGACGCCTGGCGGAGGCGTGGCGGCTCGCCGCGCGTCTGAGATCGGCGAACACGCTGTACTCGGGCGACACGAGCGACGTCCTGCCCGTCGACCGGCGGGCGCTCGACGGCCTCGGGCGGATGCTGGAGTACCCCCCGCATTCGGCCACGCGGGTCCAGGAGGACTGGCTGCGCGCGTCGCGGCGGGCGCGCCGGGACTTCGAGAAGCTGTTCTACGGCTAGCCGTGGCTCAGGCGTGCGCGACCCGATGCCAGAGCGCGGCGTACGCGCGAGCGGCCCCGGAGCGCGGCGCGAACGCCCCGATCGCGGCGTGACGCTCGCCCATCCGCTCGGCGAGGACCGAGAACGGGACGACGATGTCGGTGATCTCGGGCACGCGCGAGGGGAGCTCGGCGACGGCCTCCCGGTGGCTCTTCTTGCGGCGGTCGACCATGGTGAGGAAGGCGACGAGGGAGGCGCCGCCGCCCTGATCCGCGATGAGCGCTCTGACCTGGTCGAAGGACCGCAGCGAGATGAGCGACGGCGACAGGGGAGCGACGACGACGTCGGCCGCGTCGATGGCGTTCTCGGCGACGAGGGACGCGCCGGGCGGGCAGTCCAGGACGATCACGTCGTAGTCGCCTCGCAGCGGCTTCAGAGCTCGGGCGAGGCGCGTGGAGGACCTCTTCGCGCCGTCGAGCACGATGTCGAGCCCCCGGTAGGTGGCGTCGGCGGGGACGACGTCGACGCCGTCGATCGAGGACTCCCTCACGGCCTTCGCGATCGAGCGATCGCCCGAGAGAACGGCGCTCGCGCCGCCTCGCAGCTTCTGGCGCACGGACAGCAGCCATGTCGCCGCGGCCTGCGGGTCGAGGTCCCACAGCAGCACGCGGCTGCCGTCGGCGGCCGCCTGCCAGGCGAGGTTCACCGCCGTGGTGGTCTTTCCGACGCCGCCCTTCGTGCTGAAGACGGCGATCACGCGCGAGATGCTCACGGGCTCATCCTTCCACGAGAGGCGACATGCCCGGAGGGGATCTTCCGGGGCCTGTCCGCGTATGACGGAGGATGACGGACGCGCGCTGTCGCCGCCAGCGCACATGCTCCATCTCTGTCGGGTCGACGCCCTCGACCTGAACCCCTACACCGTGACGAGCGTCGCCGACGAGAACGGAGCGGTGCAGGACGACGAGCCGCTGGACCATCTTCCGCCACGGCGGTAGCCGACAGCCTCCGAGGGGCCAGATCGCGACGTGGGTTGACGTGGCGGGGGAAGCCTCCTGCGCTGACGAGACGGAGCCAGCGCCGTTATGCGGGGCAACGCGTGCGCAGCGCAGGCGCTTGAGCTCGCGCCCGTCGTATCGGCTGTCTACGCCGACTTGTCGGACACCCGTATCGGGCTAGACGGACAGCTGAGGTACAGCAAACGGCCCAGCTCCCTCGATTTCTCGCGGGAGCTGGGCCGTTTGAGAGCCTGGCGAGAGCTCAGACGCCGAAGTAGAGCTCGTACTCGAAGGGGTGAGGACGCTGCGCGAGCGGCTTGATCTCGTTCTCCTCCTTGTACTCGATCCAGGTGTCGATGAGCTCCTGCGTGAACACGCCGCCCTCGAGGAGGAACTGGTGGTCGGCGCGGAGCGCGTCGAGCGAGTCCTGCAGCGAGTTCGGAACCTGCGGGATGTTCTTGGCCTCTTCGGCGGGGAGCTCGTAGAGGTCCTTGTCGACGGGCTCGTGCGGCTCGATGCGGTTCTTGATGCCGTCGAGACCCGCCATGAGCTGCGCCGCGAACGCGAGGTAGGGGTTGCCCGAGGCGTCCGGCGCGCGGAACTCGATGCGCTTGGCCTTCGGGTTCGAGCCCGTGATCGGGATGCGGATGGCCGCCGAGCGGTTGCCGGCCGAGTAGACGAGGTTGACGGGGGCCTCGAAGCCCTTCACCAGACGGTGGTAGCTGTTGAGCGTCGGGTTGGTGAACGCGAGCACCGCGGGGGCATGGGCGAGGATGCCGCCGATGTACCAGCGTGCGATGTCGCTGAGCCCGCCGTAGCCGGTCTCGTCGTAGAAGAGCGGCTTGCCGTCCGACCACAGCGACTGGTGCGTGTGCATGCCGGACCCGTTGTCGCCGAAGAGCGGCTTCGGCATGAACGTCGCCGTCTTGCCCCATTCCTCGGCCGTGTTCTTGACGATGTACTTGAACTTGAGGATGTCGTCAGCCGCGTGGACGAGCGTGTCGAAGCGGTAGTTGATCTCCTGCTGGCCGCCCGTGCCGACCTCGTGGTGGGCGCGCTCGAGCTCGAGGCCCGCCTCGATGAGGTTGAGGCTGATGTTGTCACGCAGGTCGGCCGTCTTGTCGACCGGGGTGACGGGGAAGTAGCCGCCCTTGTACGCGGTCTTGTTGGCGAGGTTGCCACCCTCTTCGGCGCGACCGGTGTTCCAGGCGCCCTCCTCGGAGTCGACGGAGTAGAAGCTGGAGTTCTGCTTCACCTCGTAGCGCACGTCGTCGAAGATGTAGAACTCGGCCTCGGGAGCGAAGAACGCGGTGTCGGCGATGCCGGTCGACGCGAGGTACTTCTCCGCCTTCTTGGCGACCTGGCGCGGGTCCTTCGAGTAGATCTCGCCGTTGCGGGGGTTGTAGATGTCGAAGATGACGACGAGCGTCTTCGCCTCGCGGAACGGGTCGACGTACGCCGTCGACACGTCGGGGATGAGCTGCATGTCGGACTCGTGGATGTTCGCGAACCCGCGGATCGAGGAGCCGTCGAAGAGCTGTCCGACGGTGAAGAACTCCTCATCCACCGTGGAGGCCGGGATGTTGAAGTGCTGCTGCACACCGGGGAGGTCGGTGAAGCGGATGTCGAGGAACTTGACGTCCTCGTCCTTGATGAATTTCAGCACCTCGGAGGAATCTTTGAACATTGAGGCTCCAGTTGTGGGATCTCGGGTGGGGCAATCCGGGGAACGGACGTCGCCGCAAACCTACGGTCTCGGCGTTGCCCGGGGGTGTCCCTCATGTTTCGGGAATGTTACGTGGCCCCTCTACTCTAGGCTCGTCGGGTGACTTCCCCCTCATCTGCAGCCGACCATCCGGGCGCTTCGCTGGGTCGTCCGGAGTCGGGGCCCGGCAGCATCGCCCGACCGGGCAGGCGCGTCGCCGGCCTCCTGATCGACTACGCCGCGGCGACGCTCATCGCGACGGCCTTCTTCGGGTACGACCAGTTCGCGCTCCCCGCCGAGGCGGGGTTCAGCCTGTTCGCGCCCCTGATCGTCTTCGCCGTCCTGCAGATCGTGTTCATCCCGACGATCGGCGGCAGCCCGGGGCATCGTCTCGTCGGCATGCGGCTCCTCCGCGCCGACGGAGCCTGGACGGGGCTCTGGCGCCCCGTCGTGCGCACGCTGCTGCTCGTGGTCGTCATCCCCGCCGTCGTGTGGGACGCCGACCACCGCGGCCTGCACGACAAGGTCGCAGGAACCGTCCTGGTGCGGGCCTGACGATCAGCGCGGACGCTGCGCGCGCACCCTCGTGGGGTCGACGCCCTTCGGGATCGGCAGCGACGTGACCGACTGCGACACCGACTCGATGCGCTGCACGACGGCGCCCATCGTGGCCCGGTCGAGAGCCTTGGGCAGCGACTTGACGGTCTTCACGAGACGGTCGATCGGGATCTCGTCGTCGCCGTGTCCGACGTAGAACTCGTGGACCGGAACGCCGTGCGCCACGCGCTGCGCCTTCATCCGCTCATCGCGCATGAGCTTCGTCAGGCGGCCCCGTGAGCCCTCGCCGACGACGACGATGCCGCCGCGTCCCACGGCGCGGTAGACGGCCTCCTGCGTCTTCGGGTTGATGCCGACGGGCATGTCGTCGGCGCGCCAGCGGCGCCCGAGCATGTTGGCCAGCACGTGGCCGCTCGCGCCGGGCATCCCGTCGAGCTTCCGGTACATCGCGCGCGTGGAGAGACGGGTCATCGTCATCATGGCCGCGAGTGCGCCCACCATGAGGCCCGTGATGCTCCACAGCAGGATGCCCCACCAGGACGGCTGGAGGAGGATCCCCGCGACGACGCCGAGACCGATCCCCACGACGATGATGGCGATGAGCAGCCAGCCGAGCCACGGGAACGCCTCGCGCGTGAAGGTGAACAGTGACTTGATCTGTGAGAAGAAGCCGGGTCGCTTCTCCTTCTCGGTGCTGCGTGCTGCCATGTCTACAAGAGTACCGGCGGTGGGGCGTCGCCGAACGCGGCCACGATGCGACGTCGTGTGCACAGGGCGCCGTCGTCGGCGCGTCGTCTCCACGGCGCCGCGATCGAGCGTCCGTGGAGCGGCATGCCGAGCAGGGTGGAGGGATGAGCTGGGAAGACGTCCTCGCGGGAACGGCGCCGGTCGGGACCGAGCCGACGGGCGCCTATCGCCACATCAGGCATGCGGCAGAGGGGCCCGTCGCCGGTGCGCTCACGGCATGCGGCGACGATCTCCTGGTGCTCGCGCATGCGGCGCGGCTCGACGACTGGGAGGGATGGCGTCACGCGGGAGCGCAGCACGTCCTCGCGCCCGTCGACCTGGTGCGCCTCGTCGACGGGCACGCGGTCGTGCTGCCGCTGTGCGACGTCCGGCTCGACGGATGGATCGCCCGACGGGCGGCGCGAGGGCCCGCGCTGGGCGGCGGCGAGATCGTGACGCTCGCGGTGAGCCTGATCCGCGGGACCCAGGAGGCGTGGACGGGCCGCGGGGGAGACGAGCCGGGTCCCGTGGGGACGTGGTGGATCTCGTCCGACGCGCGTCCGCTCTTCGCCCACGGCGACGGCGAGCCCGTCGAGACCGCGGCGTCGCGCGCGATCGCGACGGTCGCCGGATCCTGCGCCGATCGCGTGCTGCGCCGGGTGCTGGACGAGATCCCCGCCGTCCTCGCCCGCCCCAGAGGGCTGCATCGCACGGCGCCGGAGCTGGAGGAGAAGCTGTTCGAGGCGTGCGCGCCCCGGGCGCTCGTGCTCGAGGGGCCGGACGGCGGGTCCGGGGCGACGTCGCCCCTCTCGGACGACGACGAGACGGCGGGCGGCCTCGTGGCGGCGGGCGGACGGCGGCGCGGCCGGGCGCTGGGCGAGCTCGTCGAACGCCACCTCGACGCGGGCGTGGGCGAGCTCGTCGCGGACGCGTGGGACGGCCTGCGCGGATCATGGGACGAGCTGCGCGCCCGGCGTGCGCGCGGCAGAGGATCGCCCTCTCCTCGCGCGAACGGGCGCCGGGCGCCGCTGCTCGTGGGCCTGGCGGCCGCCGGCGCGGTGCTCGTGGCCGGCGCGCTGTGGCCGGAGGGAGACGACGGCGAGGACTCCGGAGGAGCCGCCGCGTCGGTGCGCGGGGCCGAGACCGCGGCTCGTCCCGATCCGTCGGAGACGCAGGGCGTCGCGGCGGGCGACGGATCAGTGCACAGAGAGACCTCGGTCGAGGAGAGCGCGGCTGGAGAGGCTCCGCACGCCGACGCGCGCAGCCCGTCCGAGGAGGAGACGCCCGAGGAGGCCGCTCTGCGCCTCGTCGAGGGCGCGGAGCCGTCGAGCACGGCGCTCGTCGACGACTTCGGTGATGTCGCCGTCACGCGGGTGGAGGTGGGCGACTCGACGCAGCACGTCGTCCTCGAGCGTGTCGACGGCGTGTGGCGGGTGCGGCAGGTCTACGACACGGCGAAAGGGGCCGGATGAGCGTCCCCGCCCGTCCGGCCCCCTTCCCCTCGGGGAGCGCTCGACTCAGATGCCGAGGTCGCCCGCGAAGTCCGCCGCCTCCAGCCGCGCCTTGACGGCGGAGAGGAAGCGAGCCGCGTCCGCGCCGTCGATCGTACGGTGGTCGTACGACAGCGCCAGGTACACGTACGAGCGGATGCCGATCGCCTCGACGCCGTCGACCTTCACCACGCCGGGGCGCTTGAAGACGACGCCCGTCCCGAGGATCGCCGACTGCGGCAGGAACACGACGGGCGTGTCGAACAGCGCGCCGCGCGAACCGGTGTTCGTCAGCGTGAACGTCCCGCCGGCGAGCTCGTCGGGCTTCAGCTTGTTGTCGCGCGTCCGCGCCGCGAGGTCGGCGATCTCGTGCGCGATCTGGGCGAGGTTCTTCGAGCCGGCGTCGCGGACGACCGGCGTGAGGAGACCGCGCTCGGTGTCCACCGCGATCGAGAGGTTCTCGCTCGCGGGGTAGACGATGTTGTTGTCCGCGTCGACCGTCGAGTTCACGATCGGGTACGCCTGCAGCGCCTCGGCGGCGGCGAGGGCGAAGAAGGGCAGGAACGAGAGCTTGTCGCCCGTCTTCTCGTGGAACGTCGTCTTGACCTGGTCGCGATAGCCGGAGAGCTTCGTCACGTCGACCTCGACGACGGTCGTGAGCTGGGCCGTCTGCTGCATCGACTCGACGGCCCGCGAGGCGAGGACCTTGCGCAGACGCGACATCGGCGCCGTCGTGCCGCGCAACGGCGACGGCTCGGGCTTCACGGCCGCCGGTGCGGCGGCGGGAGCCGCAGCGTCCGCCGCCGGCGCGGAAGCCGCCTCGGCGGCCTTGAGGACGTCCTCCTTGCGGATGCGTCCTCCCACGCCGGAGCCCTTCACCGTGGCGAGGTCGACGCCGTTCTGCGCGGCCAGGCGGCGCACGAGAGGCGTGACGTAGAGCTTCTCGCCGTCTGCGACCGGAGCAGGCGCCGCGGCCGGAGCGGCGGTGGGCGACGGTGCGGGCTCGGCGGGCGTCGCGGCTTCGGCGGGGGTCTCCGGCTCCGCGGGGGCAGGGGTCTCGGCCGGAGCCGACGCCTCGGCGGGAGCGGGGGTCTCCGGCTCCGCGGGAGCGGCCGGTGCGCCGCTGCCGACGCGTGCGAGCACGGCGCCGACCTCGACGGTCTCGTCCTCCTGGACGAGGATCTCCTGCACGGTCCCCGCGACGGGCGAGGGGATCTCCGTGTCGACCTTGTCGGTCGAGATCTCGAGCAGCGGCTCGTCGACCTCGACGCTGTCGCCGACCTGCTTCAGCCAGCGCGTCACGGTCCCCTCGGTGACGCTCTCGCCGAGCTCGGGGAGCACGACGTCCGACGCGTCCGACGACGCGGGCGCCGACTCCGCTGCGGGAGCCGACGCTGCTTCCGCAGCGGGAGCGGCCGGCTCGGCCTCGGCGGGTGCCGGTGCGGCCTCGGACGCGGGCTCCTCGGCGGCGGGAGCGGCGGGCGCCTCGGGGGCGCCCGAGCCGTCGCCCACACGGGCGAGCTCGGCGCCGACCTCGACGGTCTCGTCCTCCTGAACGAGGATCGCCTCCACGACACCGCTCACGGGCGAGGGGATCTCGGTGTCGACCTTGTCGGTCGAGACCTCGAGAAGCGGCTCGTCCACTTCGACGGTGTCGCCGACCTGCTTCAGCCAGCGGGTGACCGTACCCTCGGTGACGCTCTCTCCGAGCGCGGGGAGGACGACGGAAGTGCTCATGTCAGGAGTCTCCTTCGGAATGTCGAATTCTTGTCTAGCTTAGTGTCGCCGCGGAGTGCCCGCAGGCGTCAGAGCGCGTGGAGCGGCTTGCCGGCGAGTGCGAGGAAGGCCTCGCCGAGCGCCTCGCTCTGCGTGGGATGGGCGTGGACGAGCGGCGCGATGTCCTCGGGATGCGCCTCCCAGGCCACGGCGAGCTGCCCTTCCGTGATGAGCTCGCCGACGCGATCGCCCACGAGATGGACGCCGAGGACGGCTCCGTTCTTCCTGCGCACGACCTTCACGAGCCCGCCCGTCCCGATGATCTCGCTCTTGGCGTTGCCCGCGAGGCTGTACTCGACGGTCTCGACCTGGTCGGCCCCGTGCGCGGCCACGGCTGCGGCCTCGGTCACGCCGACGGAGGCGAGCTCGGGGTGCGAGTACGTCACGCGCGGGATCTGCTCGTCGGGGACGGGAGCGGACGGGATGCCCGCGATGCGCTCGGCCACCGCGATGCCCTGCTGGAAGCCCCTGTGGGCCAGCTGCGGTCCCGGCACGATGTCCCCGACGGCCCACACGCCCCGTGCCGTCGTGCGCAGATGCTCGTCGACGGCGACGAACCCGCGGTCGCGCCGCACGCCCGCCTCGTCGAGCCCGAGACCGTCCGTGGCGGGACCGCGTCCGACGGCCACGAGAAGCAGGTCCGCGGTGTACGACTCGCCGTTCTCGAGCGTCACGGTGACGTCGGCGGCGGTCTGCGTCGCCGAGGCGAGGCGGACGCCCAGCGATGAGAGGATGCCGCGCTTCCGGTACGCGCGTTCGAGCGCCTTGCTGAGAGCGACGTCCTCCTGCGGGGCGAGGTGGTCCAACGCCTCGACGATCGTGACCTCCGCGCCGAAGGAGCGCCATACGCTCGCGAACTCGACGCCGATGACGCCGCCGCCGAGGATGATCGCGCGGGAGGGGACCTCGGCGAGGGCGAGCGCACCCTCGCTGTCGACGATGCGGCCGCCCAGCTCGACCCCGGGGAGGGTCCGGCTGTACGACCCCGTCGCGAGGACGACGTCGGCGCCTCGGTACAGGTCGTCTCCGACGCGGACCGTGCGATCGGCCTCGAGACGGCCCTCGCCCGCGACGACGGCGATGCCCCGCGCCGCGAGCAGCCCCTCCAGCCCCTTGTGCTTCTTGGCCACGATGCCGTCGCGGTAGGCCGCGACGCGCGTGGCGTCGATCCCCGTGAGAGCGGCGTCGACGCCGTACTGCGACGCCTCGCGCACGGTGTCGGCGACCTCCGCGGCGTGGAGGAGCGCCTTCGTCGGCACGCATCCGCGGTGCAGGCAGGTGCCGCCGACCTTGTCCTTCTCGATCACGGCGACCGTCTTGCCGAGCTCGGCGGCGCGAAGCGCGGCGGCGTAGCCGCCGCTGCCGCCCCCGAGGACGACGACGTCGAACGCGTGGTCCGTCACCTCGTCTCACCGCCCGCCGCGACGAAGTCGATGAGCGCGCGCACCGTCGCGCCGGTGGGCCCCTTGTCGGTGTATCCGTATGCGCTGCCGGAGCTCATCGCGGAGCCCGCGATGTCCAGGTGCACCCAGGGGATGCGCGGTGCGTCCTCGCCGTCTCCCCGTCGTCCCACGAAGCGCTGCAGGAAGAGCCCCGCGAAGAGCGAGCCCGCAGCGCGACTTCCGACGTTCGCGTTGCGCAGGTCGGCGACGCGCGAGTCGAGCTCTTCCGCGATGTACTCGGGGAGCGGGAGGGACCACGCGAGCTCGCCCGTGCGGTCGGCGGCCCGCAGGAAGGCGCCGACGGCCTCGTCGTCGCCCATCACGCCGGTGTAGCGCGTGCCCAGCGCGACGACGATCGCGCCCGTGAGCGTGGCGACGTCGACGATGACGTCGGGCCGGTCGCGGCTCGCCGCGACGAGCCCGTCGGCGAGGACGAGCCGTCCCTCGGCGTCCGTGTTCGTCACCTCGACCGTCGTGCCGTCCGCCATCACGAGCACGTCGCCCGGACGCGTCGCCCGGCCCGACGGCATGTTGTCGGCGATGCACAGCCAGCCGGTCACGCGCACGGGGAGCGCGAGCTGCGCGGCCGCGCGCACGACGGCGAGCACCTCCGCGGCCCCCGTCATGTCCTCCTGCATGCCGACCATGGACGCGGCCGGCTTGAGCGACAGGCCGCCCGTGTCGAACGTGATGCCCTTGCCGACGAGGGCGACATGGCGCTGCGCCCCCTCCGGGACGTAGTCGAGGCGCACGAGGCGGGGCGGGCGGTCCGAGCCCTTGCCGACGCCGACGATCCCGCCGAAGCCCTCCTCCTCGAGCGCCTTCTCGTCCCACACGCGCGCCTCGATCGGCAGGTCTCGCGTCCGCTCGAGCGCCGTCTCGGCGAGCTGGGCGGGGCTCTGCCACTCCGCGGGCGTGGAGACGAGGTCCTTCACGAGCGCGACCGCCTCGGCGCCGGCTCGTACGGCCGCGAGCTCGGCGTCGTCGACGGACGAGGGGGCGTGCACGACGACGCGCGACGCCCGCCGTCTCTTCGCGGCCTTCTCCTGCGCGTCGGTCTTGTACGAGGAGAACGCGTAGCCTCCGAGCGCGGCGCCCTCGGCCGCGGCGCGCCAGGCGTCGTCGACGTCGGCGAGGACCGTGACGGCGACGGTGTCGAACCCGGTGAGCGAGCGGACGGCGGTGCCGACCGCGTCGCGCACGGCGCGGGCGTCGGGGCGCTTGCCCAGGCCGACCACGGCCACGGGAAGAGAGGCCGTCTCCGGTGCGTAGACGCGGGCGAAGGCGTTCTTGGCGCCGGTGAAGCCGATGGCCTCGAGAGCCGGGAGCAGATCCGCGTGGTCGCCCAGCGCATCCCGTCCCTCCGCCAGATCGGTCACGGCGATCACCAGGGCGTCGGCGCCGTCGTCGGGGAAGACGGCTGCGGACAGCGCGATTTCGGGATGCGGCATGCTGTCCATCCTAGGTTCGCGGCGCGGCGGAGGACGCCGCGGCCCGCGGGAGGTCGTCGGCTCGTAGCATGGAGGGATGCCCGACCCTCGAGAGATCTTCGAACGCGTCGCCGACGCACCGGTCGTCCCGGCCGGTCTCCCGCTCGTCGTCCTCCTCACGGGGTTCACGGATGCGGGCGGAGCGGTGTCGGGCGCGATCGATCACATCCGCGATGATCTCCGTCCGCGCGCCATCGCGGTGTTCTCGAACGACGTGCTGCTGGACTACCGCGCGCGTCGTCCGATCGTGACGTTCGACAAGGACCACCTGTCCGACTTCCAGCCGCCCCGGCTCGAGCTCTCGCTCGCCCACGACGCGCTCGGACAGCCCTTCCTCCTGCTGTCGGGGTACGAGCCGGACTTCCTCTGGGAGGGCTTCGCCGAGGCGGTCTTCGACTTCGCCGTGGAGTTCGAGGCCTCCGGCCTCACCTGGGTCCACGCGATCTCGATGCCGGTTCCGCATACGCGAGACCTGGGCGTGACCGTCAGCGGCAACCGTCCCGACCTCGTGGAGGCGCAGTCCATCTGGAAGCCGCGCACGCAGGTCCCCGCGACGGCGGGCCACCTGCTGGAGTACCGCAGCGCGGAGGCCGGGATGCTCGTCGCGGGCTTCGTGCTGCTCATCCCGCACTACCTCGCGGAGACCGACTACCCCGCGGCGACCATCGCGGTCTTCGACCGGATCGCCTCCGCCACGGGACGCGTCTTCGATCTGGACGGGCTGCGCGAGGACAACCGCGAGTACCTCGGGAAGGTCGAGGAGCAGATCGCGGGCAACGACGAGCTCGGACGCATGGTCTCCGGGCTGGAGGAGCGCTACGACTCCTACATGGCGGGCCTGTCCGGCGGGGGATCGCCCAGCACGAGCGGCCTCATCCACGAGAGCGACCTGCCGAGCGCCGACGAGCTCGCCGCCGAGCTCGAGCGCTATCTGGCATCGCGTCCGTCGGGCGACGACGACAAGCCGCTCGGGGGCGTGTAGGGCCGGGCGGGAATGCCCCGCGGAGGCGGCGCGTTGACGTCTTCGAGCGCGCCGTGCGTCACGTCAGTCGACGCGTCGCAGGTGTGAGACAATAGCGGGACGACCCGTTGTCGGGCCTGCGTGTCAAGCCGCAGGACTTGACAAGGGTCTTACTAGTGCCCGAAGACACCCGGGGGCGACGCGCGTAGCGCCGTCGGTGAAAGGCGAGAACGTGACCACTGCCACGAAGGCTTCGCGACGCACCGCGAAGAAGGACGAAGCCGCCGAGGAAGAGGTCGTCGAGGAGACGGCGACCGAGGGCTCCACGGCGAAGAAGACGACCAAGAAGACCACGACGAAGGCCGCGTCGACGAAGAAGACGACGAGGGGCAAGGCCGACGAGAGCGCGCCCGCAGAGGACGAGGACCTCCCCGACGACACGGAGGCCGAGGACGGCACGGGTGACGACGCGAAGGACGAGTCCAAGGCGGACGACGAGAAGAAGCCGGCCGTCGAGCCGCTTCCCACCGGGGCGATCGTCATCAGCGCCAGCGACGAGGAAGACGTCCCGGTCTACTCCACGCAGATCACCGGAGCGACGGCCGACCCCGTCAAGGACTACCTGAAGCAGATCGGCAAGGTCCCGCTGCTGAACGCGGCGGAGGAGGTCGACCTCGCCATGCGGATCGAGGCGGGCCTGTTCGCCGAGGAGAAGCTGTCGAACATGTCGGCCGCCGAGAGGTCGAGCCAGCTCGGCCTCGACCTTCAGTGGGTGTCCCGTGACGGACAGCGCGCGAAGAGCCACCTGCTCGGCGCCAACCTGCGTCTGGTCGTCTCGCTCGCGAAGCGCTACACGGGCCGCGGCATGCAGTTCCTGGATCTCATCCAGGAGGGCAACCTCGGTCTCATCCGCGCCGTCGAGAAGTTCGACTACACCAAGGGCTTCAAGTTCTCGACCTACGCGACGTGGTGGATCCGTCAGGCCATCACGCGCGCCATGGCCGACCAGGCCCGGACCATCCGCATCCCGGTGCACATGGTCGAGGTCATCAACAAGCTCGCGCGCGTGCAGCGTCAGATGCTGCAGGACCTCGGCCGCGAGCCCACGCCCGAGGAGCTCTCCCGCGAGCTCGACATGACGCCCGAGAAGGTCGTCGAGGTGCAGAAGTACGGCCGGGAGCCGATCTCGCTGCACACGCCCCTCGGCGAGGACGGCGACAGCGAGTTCGGCGACCTCATCGAGGACACCGAGGCCGTCGTGCCCGCGGACGCCGTGGGGTTCACGATGCTCCAGCGTCAGCTCGAGAGCCTGCTCGACTCGCTGTCGGAGCGCGAGGCGGGCGTCATCCGCATGCGCTTCGGCCTCGGTGACGGCCAGCCGAAGACGCTCGACCAGATCGGCGACACGTTCGGCGTGACGCGTGAGCGCATCCGTCAGATCGAGTCCAAGACCATGGCGAAGCTGCGTCACCCGAGCCGCTCGCAGTCGCTGCGGGACTACCTCGAGTGATGGCGGGCGAGGCGAACGAGGGCAAGCTCCTCGAGGTCGAGATCGACGGCGGCCGTTACGCGCGCATCCCGCTGCGGACCAGGGTCGTGATGCCCGACGACGAGCTCGACGCCGTCATCGCGGAGTACGCGAAGGACGCCGTCCAGCCCGGCGACGTGCTCTTCGTGACGGAGAAGATCGTCGCGATCACGCAGGGGCGCTCGTACAGGTTGGACGAGATCGAGCCCCGGCGGCTCGCGGTGTTCCTGTCGAAGCACGTCACGAAGACCGCCTACGGCATCGGACTCGGCATCCCCGAGACCATGGAGATGGCGCTGCGCGAGGTCGGCACGACGCGGATCCTGTTCGCGGCCGCCGTCTCGGCGGTCACGAAGCTCTTCGGGCGACGCGGCGACTTCTATCGCATCGCGGGAGACAAGGCCCGCGCGATCGACGGGCCGACGCACAACACCATCCCGCCGTACAACCAGGCGGTCGTGCTCGGGCCGGAGCGGCCGCGGGAGGTGGCCGCTCACGTGCGCTCGCTCCTCGGCGGGGACGCGCACGTCGCCGTGGTCGACATCAACGACATCGGCGGCAACATCCTCGGCTCCACGCTCGACAAGGCGGGGGAGAGGCGCCTCGTGCGCATCCTCGGCGACAACCCGCTCGGCCAGGGCCATCAGTCCACCCCGCTCGGGATCATCCGCAAGGTCTGACGCGGCACCGGCGCAGAAGGGCTCCTCGCGGACGGCGAGGAGCCCTTCTCCCGTTCTCTCGTCAGAAGCCGATGGCCTGGCGATAACGGGGCTTGTGGCCGGTGCGGATGCCCGTCACGGACGGCTTGTTCTCGTAGACGCCCGCGCCCCAGTTGCCCTCGACGAGCACGGGGCCGTCGGGGGCGACGACCACGTCCCAGCCGACGTACTGCACCTGCGGGACGATGCGCGCCGCCTGCTGGACGAACGCGCGCACCTCCGGCATGAAGGGCAGCCGGAAGTCGGCGATCGGGAAGCCGGTGTCGGGATGCGTCTCGTGCACGTGGCCGTGCGAGTCGTAGCCGGCGCCGATGGCGTGGCCGGCGTCGTCGAGCATCGTGTAGAAGCCGCCGAACGACATCTGATCGCTGACGGCGCCGCGCCCGAACTTCTGCGCGATCGCGAGGATGTGCACCTCGCTGCCGTCGTTGAACGCCGTGATGCGGGTGGTGTTGACGGTGCCGGGGCAGACCGCCGCGATGTCGGGGTGCTGCACGATGAGCTCCTCGAGGAGGAGCTCGCCCCGTTCGAGGAGTCCGCGGTGGAACGACTCCCAGTCGTCGACGTCGGCGGCGTGGTACCGGTGCACGCCGAGGCCCATGTGGCTGACGGGCACCTTCGCGACGATCGTGCCGTGGCGCTCGACGAAGTCCCGCACGGCTCCGACGTTGCCGGCCTCCACGACGAGCCACTCCCGCCGGAGGAACCGGTCGAAGCGGCGGTTGAACGCGATCTTGTCCTCGAACGTCACGCGGTGGCCCGGATCGGCGTATCGCGCGGCGAGCTGCATCGAGACCGGATGCGTCATGAACGTCGCGCGCTCGGCCCTGCTGAGCGTCGCGAAGTCGTAGTCGACGTAGTCCTGGAAGGCGACGTCGCGCCGCGCCGCGGACCACAGCATGTCGGCGACCACGAGCGGCACGGCCTTCCCGTGCTGATCGCGCACCTCCTTCGCGCGCTCGATCACCGACCCCACGTCGATGCGGCGCGCGCGCTCCACGAGATAGCGGAGCTTGGGGCCGAGGCTCAGGCCGGTCGAGGGCATGCGGGCGTCCTCCAGGTCGGGGTCGATGGGCCTGGCTAGTCTAGATCGGGTGACTTCACCGAGCACCCGGACGAGCGCGCCGCGTGCGCGTGTGTCGCTCTCGGCCCTCGCGGCGAACATCCTCCTCGCGCGGCGTCGGGCCGGATCCGACGCCGTCGCCGACCTGCGACGCGACGCGTGGGGGCACGGCATCCTGACGGTCGGACGCGCACTGGCCGAGAGCGGCGTGCGGGCGGCGCGTGCCGACGCCGTCGACGCGGCGATCGTCGAGGAGCTCGGGCTCGTGCTCTCCGAAACGGAGCCGACGCTGCCGGCGGCGCTCGTGTTCGGCCTGCCGGGCGGCGGCGGCGCGCCCGTGCTGTCGCTCGTCTCGCGCGTGCTGTCGACGAAGCCGCTCCTCGCGGGGGAGGGAGTGTCGTACGGGTACCTCTATCGCGCCCCCGCCGACACGCGTGTCGCCCTCGTCCCGGGCGGCTACGCGCAGGGCGTGGTCCGTGCTCTGGGGAGTCGCGCGCATGTCGACATCGGCGGCGCGCGCCGGGCGATCGTGGGGCGCGTCGCGATGGACGTCTGCGTCGTGGACGTCGGCCCCCAGGAGGACGCCGCACCGGGGGACGAGGCGGTGTTCTTCGGCTCCGGCGCCGTTCGCGACGAGATCGCGGAATGGAGCCGGATCACGGGGCTCGACGCGGCCGAGCTGGTCGCACGGGTGGGACTCGGCGTCGCGCGGGAGGTGGCGGAATGACCGAGCTGCGGATCGATCTCGGGCGACTGCGTCGGAACGTGCGGGTCGTGGCGGAGCGCATGGCGCCGGCCGCGCTGATGCTCGTGGTCAAGGACGACGCGTACGGGCACGGCGTCGAGCCGGTCGTCTCCGCCGCGCTGGAGGAGGGCGTCGGATGGATCGGCGCGTTCGACGTCGCGACGGGTGTGCGGGCGAAGACGGTGGCCCGAGCGCGGGCACGGGTGTTCGCCTGGCTCACGGTCGGTCACGACGAGGTCGCGGAGGCGCTCTGGGCGGGGCTCGAGCTCGGCGTGGGCGACGCGGGCTACCTGGAGCGCGTGGCGGCGTGCGCGGCGGATGCGGGGACGACGGCGGTCGTGCACCTGAAGATCGACACCGGTCTCCACCGCAACGGCGTCCGCCCGGAGGAGTGGCCCGGCTTCGTCGCGCGTGCGGCACGGCTCGAGCGCGACGGCGTGCTCCGCGTCGCGGGCGTGTGGAGTCACATCTCCGAGGCGAGCGACGAAGACGACGATGACGCCCGTGCGGCATTCCTCCACGCCGTCGACGCGGCGCGCGCGGCGGGGCTGACGCCGGAAGTGCGGCATCTGGCCGCCAGCGCCGCGGCCTGGCACCGAGGGGAGTTCCGGGCGGACCTCGTCCGCGTCGGCGCCTTCTGCTACGGGATCCGCTCGGCGGACGGCCCCGACATCCCCGGCATCGCCCCGGCGGCGACGCTCGTGACGCACGTGACGCGGGTCATGGGAGACCTCGTCGAGATCGGCGTCGGATCGCTCGACGGGCTCTTCTCGACGCTCGCCGGCCGGATCGCGGTGGGCACGCCGGCCGGCGCGCGCGCTCTCGTCGAGGTGCACGAGACGGCCTCGACGGTCGACGGATGGACGTCCGCATCGGTCGGCGACGAGGTCGTCGTGTTCGGGCCCGGCAGCTCGGGCGAGGCCTCGGCCACGACGCTCGCCGAGCGCGTCGGCACGGTGGGCGAGGAAGTGCTGCTGAGGGTCTCCCCGCTCGTCCCACGAGTCGTCGTCTGACGACAACGAAGCGCCCGCCCCTTCGCGGGACGGGCGCTTCGGAGGCCTGTGCTCAGTCGGTCTCGTGGAGCCTGGCGGTCTCGTCGAGCCAGGAGTCGGCGATCGCGCGGAGCTTCTCCTCGTACTTGCGCCCATGGTGGGCGCAGTACAGCAGCTGGCTGCCCTTCACCTCGGCGGCGATGTATGCCTGAGCGCCGCACGTGTCGCAGCGATCCGCCGCGCTGAGACGGTAGGAGACAGGTGCTTCGGTCGTGGTGGTCGCGGTCATGTGTCTGCCTCCCTGTTCGAACCTCGCGAGTCGAGTTCTCAGTATGAAACCACGCCGGCATCCGAAAGATGCCCAGGAGCCGCGCTGTTTCGCTCAGCGCGTACGGATGCGAGGCGGAACGGGGGATCACGGCGCCCCGCCGGGTGTGTCGGCGGGGCCGTGGGCGACATCGAAAGTATGATCGAAGATCGTGACTGCCGAGTACTCCGCCCATCACCTGCAGGTCCTGGAAGGCCTGGAGGCCGTCCGCAAGCGACCCGGCATGTACATCGGGTCGAACGGGTCGCCCGGCCTCATGCACTGCCTCTGGGAGATCATCGACAACGCGGTCGACGAGGCCGTCGCCGGCAACGGCACGCGCATCGACGTCATCCTCCGCACGGACGGCAGCGTCGAGGTCCAGGACCGCGGACGCGGGGTGCCCGTGGACGTCGAGCCGCGCACGGGGCTCACGGGCGTCGAGGTCGTCTACACGAAGCTGCACGCCGGGGGGAAGTTCGGCGGCGGCTCGTACGCGGCGTCCGGCGGCCTGCACGGCGTGGGCGCGTCGGTCGTGAACGCGCTGTCCGAGCGCCTGGACGTCGAGGTCGACCGGGGCGGCAAGACCTGGGCCATGTCGTTCCACCGGGGCGAGCCGGGCCGGTTCGCCGACAGCGGCGAGGCTCGTCCGGACGCGCCGTTCTCGCCCTTCCAGGACGGCAGCGAGCTGAGCGTCGTCGGCAAGGTCGCCCGCGGGGTCACCGGCACGCGCGTGCGCTACTGGGCGGACCGGCAGATCTTCACGAAGGACGCGGCGTTCCAGCTCGACGAGCTCGTGACGCGCGCGCGGCAGACGGCGTTCCTCGTCCCGGGCCTCGAGATCGTCATCCGCGACGAGCGCGGCGAGGAGCCGACCTCGACCTCCTACCGCTTCGACGGCGGCATCTCGGAGTTCGTGCACTTCCTCGCGACCGATGCGCCCGTGACGGACGACTGGCGGCTCCAGGGGAGCGGCACGTTCACCGAGACCGTGCCGATGCTGCAGCCGGACGGCTCCATGCGCTCGACGGAGGTCGAGCGGGAGTGCAGCGTCGACATCGCCCTGCGCTGGGGCACGGGCTACGACACGATCGTGCGCTCGTTCGTGAACATCATCTCCACGCCCAAGGGCGGCACGCACCAGCAGGGCTTCGAGCAGGAGCTCCTCAAGCAGCTGCGCTCGGAGGTGGAGAAGAACGCCCGGCGGCTCAAGGTCGGGCAGAACGAGAAGCTCGAGAAGGACGACGTGCTCGCCGGTCTCACGGCGGTGCTCACGGTCACGCTGCCCGAGCCGCAGTTCGAGGGGCAGACGAAGGAGATCCTCGGGACCCCGGCCGCGCGGGCGATCGTCGCGAAGGTCGTCCGGGAGGGGCTCAAGGAGCGCTTCACGTCCAGCAAGCGCGACGACAAGAACCAGACCTCGATGCTCCTCGACAAGGTTGTCGCCGAGATGAAGGCGCGTGTCTCGGCGCGCGCCCACAAGGAGACGCAGCGGCGCAAGAACGCGCTGGAGAGCTCGTCCCTGCCGGCGAAGCTCATCGACTGCCGCTCCAACGACGTGCAGAACTCCGAGCTGTTCATCGTCGAGGGGGACTCGGCGCTCGGCACGGCGCGCCGCGCGCGCGACAGCGAGTTCCAGGCGCTGCTGCCGATCCGCGGCAAGATCCTCAACACGCAGAAGGCGTCGATCGGCGACATGCTCTCGAACGCCGAGTGCGCGTCGATCATCCAGGTCGTCGGCGCGGGCTCGGGGCGCTCGTTCGACATCGACGCGGCCCGCTACGGGAAGATCATCATGATGAGCGACGCCGACGTCGACGGCGCGCACATCCGCACGCTCCTGCTCACGCTGTTCTACCGGTACCTGCGCCCGCTCATCGAGCACGGGCGGGTCTACGCCGCCGTGCCGCCGCTCCATCGCGTGATCGTCGTGAACCCCGGGTCGAAGCCCAACGAGACGATCTACACGTACACGGACGCCGAGCTGCAGCGCCTGCTGACCAAGCTGCAGAAGCAGGGCAAGCGCTGGCAGGAGCCCATCCAGCGCTACAAGGGACTCGGAGAGATGGACGCCGATCAGCTCGCGGAGACGACGATGCAGCGCGACGGACGCCTGCTCCGTCGCGTGCGCATGGAGGACGCCGAGGCGGCCGGACGCGTCTTCGAGATGCTCATGGGCAACGAGGTGGCGCCGCGGCGCGAGTTCATCATCGACTCCGCCGACCGCCTCGACCGCGAGGCGATCGACGCATAGCCGGCGCGCGTGCGGCGGGCCCCGCCCCGCTCGGACCGCACTCGCCATCGCGGCCCGGAGGGTTGTCGCTGACCGGAGGGACTCTCGCGGGACAGAAGGAAAGGGGTCCGCGGCGCTCAGACGAGCGTGCGGCCGATCGAGCCGACGACGGCGTCGAGGGGCTGCCCCGACGCATCGCGCTTCGCGAGCGTCTGCGGGAGCTTCCGCACCGTGCCGTTCGCGTCGACGGCGAGCGCCGGGTCGGGTCCGACCCAGGCGAGCGTGAGCCTGTCCTCGCCGCGCAGGAACGCATGCGCGCGGACGCCGCCGGTCGCGCGTCCCTTCGCCGGGAACTCGGAGAAGTCCGAGATCTTCGCCCGCCCGGTGTCGGCGCCGGCGAGCATCCCCTCAGAGCCCGACACCGTGACGACGACGGTGTCGTCGCCCGAGGCCGAGCCGAAGAAGAGCGCTCTGCCCTGCGGGCTGAGCTTGACGCCGGCCATCCCCGCGGCGCTCGCGCCCTGCGGACGCACGGAGGACGCCGGGAACCGCAGCAGCTGCGCATCCGTCGTCACGAAGACGAGCGCGGAGTCGTCGGGCGCCGGAGCCGCGCCGACGAGCTCGTCGCCCGGCTTGAGCCCGATCACCTCGATCTCCGGCTTCGGGGGCAGCGCTGACGGAACGACGCGCTTGACGACGCCCTGCGCCGTGCCGAGGGCGATCGGCGTCTCGTCGCCGAGCGCGACGAGGGCGAGGATGCGCTCGTTCCGGTCGGCGAGGCCGATGTAGTCGCGCAGCTTCACGCCCGCGCCCAGCTGCAGCGCGTTCGCCGGGACGGAGGGCAGATCGATCGGGTGGAAGCGCACGAGGCGTCCGCGGCTCGTGATCGCACCGGCCTCGCCGCGGACGGTCGTCCGCACCGTCGAGAGGATGGCGTCGTGCTTGCTCCGTCGAGCCGGGGCCGTCGGCTCCTGGCCCTCCGGGACCTCGACGCGGATGGCGCGTCCCGTCGTCGACAGGGCGACGAGCGTCGGCCCGTCGGCGATCTGGAGATCGGCGTCCGCCGTCTGGCGCGAGCGCGTGGCCGCGGGCTTGGCGTTCATGAGCAGCGTCCGGCGAGGCGTGCCGTACTTGTCCACGACGGCGTCGAGCTCGCTCGCCACCTGCTTGCGCAGCAGGGCGTCGGAGCCGAGCAGCTCCTCGAGGCGGGCGATCTCGGCGAGCAGCTCGTCGCGCTCCTTCTCGAGCTCGATGCGCGAGAACCTCGTCAGGCGCCGCAGGCGCAGCTCGAGGATGTACTCCGCCTGCACCTCGTCGAGGTCGAACACCTGGCACAGGCGCGAGCGGGCCTGCTCGGAGTCGTCGGACGTGCGGATGACCTGGATGACCTCGTCGATGTCGAGGATGGCCACGAGCAGGCCGCGCACGAGGTGCAGGCGCTCCTGTCTCCGCGCAAGACGGTAGCGGCTGCGGCGCGTGACGACCTGCAGCCGGTGGTCGACGTAGACGCGCAGGAGCTCGACGAGGCCGAGGGTGTGGGGGCGCCCGCCGACGAGGGCGACGTTGTTGAAGTTGAACGAGTCCTCGAGGGGGGTGAGTCGGTAGAGGCGCTCCAGCACGGCCTGCGGGTCGAAGCCGGTCTTGACGCCGATGACGAGACGCAGTCCGTGGTTGCGGTCCGTGAGGTCGGTGACATCGCTGACGCCCTGCAGCTTCTTCGACTGGACGGCGTCCTTGAGCTTCTCGATGACGCGCTCGGGGCCGACCATGTACGGCAGCTCCGTCACGACGATGCCCGTCCGGCGCGGGCCGACCTGCTCGATGGACGCCTTGCCGCGCACCTTGATGGCGCCGCGGCCCGTCTCGTACGCGTCGCGGATGCCGTCGAGCCCCACGACGATGCCTCCCGACGGGAAGTCGGGGCCGGGGACGAACTCCATGAGCTGCTCCAGCGTCGCCTCGGGGTTCTCGATGAGGAAGTTCGCCGCGGCGACGACCTCGGTGAGGTTGTGGGGGGCCATGTTCGTCGCCATCCCCACGGCGATGCCCGTCGTGCCGTTGACGAGCAGGTTCGGGTACGCGGCGGGCAGCACGTCCGGCTGCTGGAACTGGCCGTCGTAGTTGGGGATGAAGTCGACGACGTCCTCGTCGAGGTTCTCCGTCATGGCCATCGCGGCGGCGGCCAGACGTGCCTCGGTGTAGCGGGCGGCGGCGGGACCGTCGTCGAGCGAGCCGAAGTTGCCGTGCCCGTCGACGAGGGGGACGCGCAGGGCGAAGTCCTGCGCCAGGCGCACGAGCGCGTCGTAGATCGCCGAGTCGCCGTGCGGGTGCAGCTTCCCCATCACCTCGCCGACCACGCGCGCGCTCTTCACGTGCCCGCGGTCGGGGCGCAGGCCCATCTCGGCCATCTGGAAGAGGATGCGGCGCTGGACGGGCTTGAGCCCGTCGCGCGCGTCGGGGAGCGCGCGCGAGTAGATCACGGAGTACGCGTACTCGAGGTACGACCCCTGCATCTCCGATTCGAGGTCGATGTCCTCGATGCGCTCGTCGACCGGCGTGGCGTCGGATGCCTGCTTGCGCGCCATTCAGCCCTCTCCTCGGGTGGGGTGGAGTCCGGATGCCGTGCCGCGCACCCGTGGGCAGAGGGTGCGCGACGGACCGCGTCCTCCGCTGTGGAAGACTTGCCCGGATGTCCTTCATCGTACCGGCGGGTCCACAGAACGCCCGGAGCCTCACCGAGGTCGCAGCCGAGTCGCTGCGCTCGCTCGCGGGGGAGGGCAGCTGGCTCGCTCCGGCGTCGTCCGTCGTCCTCGTCGTCGTCGACGGGCTCGGCGCCATCCAGCTGCGGGGTCACGCGGGCCACGCGCGGCGGCTGTCGGGTGCGATGACGAAGAGGGACGTGGCGCGCAGCGTCTTCCCCTCGACCACGGCGGCCGCGCTCACGAGCACGCTCACGGGGGCCTGGCCGGGGGAGCACGGGCTCGTGGGCTATCGCGTGCTCGATCCGACCCGCGGCGTGCTGTGCAATCAGCTGAACGGCTACGGGCGGGAGGGGCTCGACCCGCTCACGTGGCAGCGTGCGCCGACGGTGTTCGAACGCGCCTCTGCGGAGGGCCGACCAGCCTTCGCCGTCGGCAGGGCGGAGTATGCGCGGAGCGGCTTCACCTCGGCCGTGCTCCGCGGCGCGCAGTACGTCGGGGAGGACGACGTCCGCGAACGCCTGCGTGCGGCCTATGCGCTCGCGGCCGCGCACGCCGGGGCGATCGTCTACTGCTACCTGCCCGAGGCCGACAAGGCGGGGCACAGGCACGGCATCGCCTCGGACGCGTGGGTCGGAGCGCTGGAGGAGATCGACGCCGCGTTCGCGGACGCCGTGCCGCGGCGCGTGGGCGTGCTCGTCACGGCCGATCACGGCATGGTCGACGTGCCGCGGCGCCGTCACGTCCTGCTCGGTCACGGCGACCCGCGTCTGGACGGCGTGGCGCTCGTCGGCGGCGAGCCCCGTCTGCTTCATCTCTACCTCGACCCCGGGGCGGGCGCGGCAGAGGTGGCCGGCGAGTGGCGGCGGCGGTCAGAGGGGCAGGCCGACGTGTCCACCCGCGACGAGGCGATCGCATCCGGCCTCTTCGGGGACGCGGACGCGGAGGTCCGTCCGCGGATCGGCGACGTGCTCGTCGCCGCCCGCGGCACGTGGGCGTTCTACGACGACCGTGAGACGGACAAGCGGCCGCAGGACATGGTCGGCCAGCACGGATCGACCACGCCGGAGGAGACGACGGTCCCGCTCATCCGCCTGGGTGCGTTCGCCGGCGCGGCGCGCTGACGCCGGCCCGCTCGCTCAGTCGTCGGCCCGCGCGCCGAAGACGATCTCGTCCCAGGAGGGCATCGACGCGCGTCCGCGCCTGCGCGGCGAGTCGCTCTCCTCCTGCTGCTGCGGAGGGCGCGTCTCGTCGGAGCCCTCCTCCTGCCCCGTCGCGTATCCGGGCTCGAGAGCGTCGAACAGCGCCACGGGCGCGGGGGCGGGCTCCTCCGGTTCCCCGGTCTCGGCCTCCGGCTCCAGCACGGGGGCCGTCTCGCGCTGTCCGCGTCGACGGCGCAGCGCCTCGAGGAGATCCGCGGTGTCGGGGTTCGGCGCTTCCGTGCTCGGCGCGCGCTTCGTCGCCGCCTCGCGCACGGACGGGATGGAGCGTGTGAAGCCGTCGGCGGCGTCATCGGCGTCGGGGGCCCGACGCGGTCCGAAGGCGCCGGAGTCGAACCGCTCGTCGTCCTCCGCGGGGGCGACGTCGAGCGCACGCAGGCGGGGGATGAGGCCGTCCGGCATGGGCCCCTGGCGGGACAGCTGCGTGGCGTCGGCGTTGAGGGGGGCGAGCGCGCTGCGCCGGGGGTCGAAGCTCCAGCGGGCGTCGTGATCGACCTCGGCGGCGGTGAACTCGACCTTGACGATCCAGCCCGTCTCGTCCTTCCAGCTCGTCCAGCGCTCGCGCGTCGCGTCGATGTCCGCGAGCTTCGAGCGGATGGCCTCGCCGAACGTCGGGTTCTGCTCGCCGGTCAGATCCACTCCCATGAGGACCGGAACGGCGAGCGCCCGGCCGACGATGTGCTCGCGCTCGGCGAGCACGGGCCCCTCGAAGCGCCGCACGTCCTCGACCCGGGCGGAGAGGAGCTCGGCGACCTCCTCCGACGACAGCCCGGCGCGGATGTGCTCCTGGATCTCCTTCGGCCTCGGCGCCGGCGTGCGCGATTCCTCGCGATGGGCTGCGCGGTCGATCCGCCGGATCTCCGAGCGCAGCAGGTCGTCGACGGGGAGCGTGTAGCGCTGCCCCGACTCGCTCGCCAGGACGAGCTTGCCGTCCTCGGTCCCTACGATCGTGAGCTGATCCATGCCCTTGCTCCTCACACGATGACAATCGGTGTCCCGTCATGGTTCCACGCGTCTCGGCCCACGGGCGGGAATACCGCGGGCGCGCCGCGAGTTTCATCGCTGGCACGACCCGACGCGTCGTACGCGGGCGCGCCGCGCATTTGCGAAAGACGCGGGCGTCGTGCAAACTATCGCCGCCCCGCCGCACCGCGGGACGAGCAGCACCCGACGACGAAAGAAGTGACGCCCTCAGATGGCAACCGACTACGACGCCCCCCGTAAGAGCGACGACGACAACAACGAGTCGATCGAGGCGCTCAAGGCGCGCCGCCCCGACAACGCGGGATCCATCGACTCCGAGGACGCCGACAACCCGTCGAGCTTCGACCTCCCGGGCGCCGACCTGTCCAACGTGGAGCTCGACGTCGTCGTGCTGCCGCCGCAGGACGACGAGTTCACGTGCATGAGCTGCTTCCTCGTGAAGCACCGTTCGCAGCTCGACCACGACGGCGCCGACGGGCCTATCTGCCGCGACTGCGCGGCATAGCCTGCGCGCGGAGCACGGCCGCCGCGAGGCGGTCGGGCGTGCGTATCGAGATCGTCCACGACGTGACGGGATCGTCGGGATCGGTGTTCGGGACGAGCACCACCCCGTCGATCCCACCGCGGACGAGATACCAGCCGCGAGGATCGAGGTCCACCCCTCTGGCGGCCTTCGCCTCCTCGCCCGCGAGGGCGACGGGGTCTCCGAGGTGCTCGACCTCGATGCGCGCCTTCCCGGCGCGCAGCACGCCGTCGCGCACCTCGACGACCGGGGAGCCGGCGATGAGGAGCGCGATGACGACGATCGCCGCGATCGCGCCCAGGCCGAGCGAGACGGCGGGCTCGATGCGCACGAAGACCAGCGTGACCATGGGTGCGACGATCGCGGCGGAGGCGAGCGTCCAGAGCGAGGGCGAGAGGCGCTCGCGGAAGTCCGCGACCGCGTGGCCGTCCTGGGAGGACGTGCTGTTCGGGGAGGACACTGTGTTCTGCATTACCCTCATTGCGTGACCGATATCGTTGACGTTCCCATTGTGGCACCCGGCGTCCCCGTCTACGCGCACCCGGGCGACGCGGGCGCGGATCTGGTGGCGGCCGAGTCCGTGCTGATCGCCCCCGGCGAGCGCGCGCTGGTCGGAACCGGCGTGCGCATCGCGTTGCCCGACGGATACGCGGCGTTCGTGGTCCCACGCAGCGGGCTCGCCGCGAAGCACGGCATCACGATCGTGAACGCGCCGGGCACGATCGACGCGGGCTACCGCGGGGAGATCCGCGTCGCGCTGCTGAACACCGACGCGCGCGAGGCCTACCGGGTCGCCGAGGGCGACCGGATCGCTCAGCTCATCCTGATGCCCGTGCCCCGCGCGCGGTTCATCCCCGTCGACGAGCTGCCGGAGTCCGCGCGCGGAGAAGGCGGCTTCGGCTCGACGGGATACGAGACGACACGAGGAGTGGCATGACCGACGAGAGCGAAGAGCAGGGCGACGAGCTCGCCGCCGCGGGGATGGGCGGCGCGGCACCGGCTGCGCGCAGTCGCGCGGAGGACGGCCCGTTCGACGAGAGCGAGGCGAACCCGGTGCGGCCGTACATCGATCTCGGCGGCATCAAGATCCTCCCGCGCGAGGGGCTCAACCTGCGCCTGGAGGTCGAGGAGCAGTCGAAACGGATCGTGGCGGTCGGGCTCGACTACGCCGAGTCGACGCTGCAGGTGCAGCCCTTCGCGGCTCCCCGCTCGACGGGGCTGTGGGAGGAGACGCGCGACCAGATCCGCGACCAGGTCCGTCAGCAGGGCGGGCGCGTCGAGGAGCGGGAAGGGCCGCTGGGCCCCGAGCTTCTCGCCGAGGTGCCCGTCGTGGCGGGCGGGGGCGGCTCCGAGAAGCGCCTCGCGCGCTTCATCGGCGTCGACGGCCCTCGCTGGTTCCTGCGCGGCGTGGTCGGGGGGCTCGCGACGAGCGACCTCGGCGCGGCGGAGAGGATCGAGGATCTCTTCCGCTCGATCGTCGTGGTGCGCGGCGGCACGCCGATGCCCCCGCGCGACCTCATCCCGCTGAAGATGCCGCAGTCGCCGGGGGCGGCGTGACGGATCCGTCCGGCCGCGCGGAGGAGGGGACTCCTCTCGAGCCGCCGGCGCCTCGCGCGTCCGATGCGCTCGGCGCGGCGCTCGGCGGCGCCGCGCAGCGCCTGGGCCTCGACCCGGCAGGGGAGGCGAGCACCGGTCAGGTCGTCTGGAAGGCGATGGGCGGCTGGCGCGGCGTGCTCGAGTCCGTGCTGCCGAGCCTCGCCTTCGTCGTGCTCTTCACGATCCGCCCCGACGTCCTCGCGCTCGCGCTCGGCGTGTCGGTCGGGCTCGCGGCGGTGTTCACGCTCGTCCGCTTCGCGCAGAAGTCTCCGCCTGCGGCGGCGCTGGGCGGTCTCGTCGCGGCGGCGGCCGCTGCGGCGCTCGCGCTGTGGACCGGCCGGGGGGAGGACAACTTCGTGCCCGGCTTCCTCACGAACGGCGTGTACGGGACGGCGCTGCTCGTCTCCGCTCTCGTCGGATGGTCGCTCATCGGCCTCGCCGTCGGGTTCCTCATGGGGGACGGCACGGCGTGGCGGGCCGACCGGCGCAAGCGCCGCGTCTTCTTCTGGCTCGGCATCGCGTGGGCGATCCTCTTCTACGCGCGTCTGGCCGTCCAGCTCCCGCTCTATTTCGCGGGGGACGTCACGGCGCTCGGGACGCTGAAGCTCATCATGGGCCTGCCGCTGTTCGCGCCCCTCGTCGCCGTGACGTGGCTCGCGGTCAGGGCCGTATACGCTCGCGGCGACCCCTGAGGGGCGCACCCGGCCGAGCGCGCCTGGCCGTCCGTCCGTGGTAGATTTATCTCGACATCGAGATAAATAACGCACTGTGAGGGTCTGCTCTCCGATGACGGAGGGTAAGGCACGCCTTCCTAGCAGGACGCCTGATGAGGCGAGCAAGATGGGGGCGTAAGTGCGCGGTCGACCAGGAGGAGACAGCCCGTGTCAACGGTGAACAGCTTCGGTGCCCAGAGCACCCTGACGGTCGGCAGCACCGACTACGAGATCTACCGCGTCGACGCCGTCGCCGGCTACGAGAAGCTTCCGTTCAGCCTCAAGGTGCTGCTCGAGAACCTGCTGCGCACGGAGGACGGCGCGAACGTCACGAAGGCGCAGATCGAGGCGCTCGGATCCTGGGACCCCGCCGCGGAGCCCGACACCGAGATCCAGTTCAGCCCTGCGCGCGTGGTCATGCAGGACTTCACGGGCGTGCCCTGCATCGTCGACCTGGCGACGATGCGCGAGGCGGTCGTCGACCTCGGGGGCGACCCGACGAAGATCAACCCGCTCTCTCCCGCGGAGCTCGTCATCGACCACTCGGTCATCGCCGACCTGTTCGGCAGCGAGAACGCGCTGGAGCGCAACGTCGAGATCGAGTACCAGCGCAACGGCGAGCGGTACCAGTTCCTCCGGTGGGGCCAGACGGCGTTCGAGGACTTCAAGGTCGTCCCGCCCGGCACGGGCATCGTCCACCAGGTGAACATCGAGCATCTGGCGAAGGTGACCTACACCCGCACGGCGGACGGCGTGCTCCGGGCCTACCCCGACACGTGCGTCGGCACCGACTCGCACACGACCATGGTCAACGGGCTGGGCGTCCTCGGCTGGGGCGTCGGAGGCATCGAGGCCGAGGCGGCCATGCTCGGCCAGCCGGTGTCGATGCTCATTCCGAAGGTCGTCGGCTTCAAGCTGACCGGCGAGATCCCGACCGGCGTGACGGCCACGGACGTCGTCCTGACCATCACCGACATGCTGCGCCGGCACGGCGTGGTCGGCAAGTTCGTCGAGTTCTACGGCGAGGGCGTGGCGTCGGTGCCGCTCGCGAACCGCGCCACGATCGGCAACATGAGCCCGGAGTTCGGCTCGACGGCCGCGATCTTCCCGATCGACGACGTCACGCTGGACTACCTGCGTCTCACCGGTCGCAGCGACGAGCAGGTCGCTCTCGTCGAGGCGTACTCGAAGGAGCAGACGCTGTGGCACGACGCGACGCGCGAGCCCGTCTTCAGCGAGTACCTCGAGCTGGATCTCGCGACGGTCGTGCCGAGCATCGCCGGCCCGAAGCGCCCGCAGGACCGCATCGTGCTCACCGAGGCGAAGACCCGGTTCGAGTCCGACCTGACGAACTACGCGCAGGTCGAGCACGATCTCGTCGACCTCGAGGGGTCGGAGTCCTTCCCCGCGTCCGACCCGCCGGGGAACACGCCCGAGAACGAGCACAGCGACCACGTGCACCGTCACCGCAGCCATGCGCCGGTGACGATCTCCAAGCCCACCCCGGTCGTCCTGGAGGGCGGCGAGGAGTTCGTGCTCGACCACGGCGCCGTCACCATCGCCGCGATCACCTCCTGCACGAACACGTCCAACCCCTCGGTCATGCTCGCGGCCGGGCTGCTCGCGCGCAACGCGGTCAAGAAGGGCCTCAAGGCCAAGCCGTGGGTGAAGACGACGCTCGCGCCGGGCTCGAAGGTCGTCACGGACTACTACGAGAAGGCGGGTCTCACGCAGGATCTCGAGGATCTCGGCTTCTACACCGTCGGCTACGGCTGCACGACGTGCATCGGCAACTCCGGACCCCTCATCGAAGAGGTCTCGTCGGCCGTGCAGGAGAACGACCTGGCCGTCACCGCCGTGCTGTCCGGCAACAGGAACTTCGAGGGGCGCATCAACCCCGACGTGAAGATGAACTACCTGGCGAGCCCCCCGCTCGTCATCGCGTACTCGCTCGCGGGGTCGATGAACTTCGACTTCGAGGCGGATGCGCTCGGCACGGACCGCGACGGCAACGACGTGTTCCTCAAGGACATCTGGCCGGACGCCGCCGAGGTGCAGGCGACGATCGACTCGTCGATCGACACCGGCATGTTCACCCATCAGTACGCGAGCGTGTTCGCGGGCGACGAGCGGTGGCGCACGCTGCCGACGCCGACCGGCGATGTGTTCGAGTGGAACGCCGAGTCGACCTACGTGCGCAAGCCCCCGTACTTCGAGGGGATGACGATGGAGCTGACGCCCGTGAGCGACATCTCCGGCGCGCGCGTCCTCGCCACCCTCGGGGACTCGGTCACGACCGACCACATCAGCCCCGCCGGCAACATCAAGGTCGACAGCCCCGCCGGCCGCTACCTCGCCGAGCACGGCGTGGACCGGAAGGACTTCAACTCCTACGGCTCCCGTCGCGGCAACCACGAGGTGATGATCCGCGGAACCTTCGCGAACATCCGCCTGAAGAACCAGCTCGTCCGCAGCGTCAACGGCGGGTCGGAGGTCGAGGGCGGGTTCACCCGCGACTTCACGCAGCCGGGCGGACCGCAGTCGTTCATCTACGACGCCAGCGAGAACTACCAGGCGGAGAGCACGCCCCTCGTCATCTTCGGCGGCAAGGAGTACGGATCCGGCTCGTCGCGGGACTGGGCGGCCAAGGGCACGAGCCTCCTCGGGGTGAAGGCCGTCATCACGGAGAGCTTCGAGCGGATCCACCGCTCGAACCTCATCGGCATGGGCGTCGTCCCGCTGCAGTTCCCCGCCGGGGAGAGCTGGACGTCGCTGGGGCTGGACGGCACGGAGATCGTCTCGATCTCGGGTCTCGAGCAGCTGAACTCCGGCGTGACGCCCAAGACGGTGCACGTGACGGCCGCTCCGAGCGAGCACTCGGCCGCGGGCAAGGAGACGATCGAGTTCGACGCGGTCGTCCGGATCGACACCCCCGGCGAGGCGGACTACTACCGCAACGGCGGCATCCTCCAGTACGTGCTGCGCAGCCTCGTCTGAGAGCCGCCCCCGAACGGGCCCCGGGACGTTCCCGGGGCCCGTTCGACGCCCTCGGACAGCCGCGTCATCCGTCCTCTCCCAGCCGCCGGGCGTAGGCTCGCCCCATGACTCTGCTCGATCGGATCCGGGGGCCGCGCGACCTCGATGCGCTCTCGCACAGCGAACTGGGGGTCCTCGCGGAGGAGGTCCGCGCGTTCCTCGTCGAGAACGTCTCGCAGACGGGCGGGCATCTCGGCCCGAACCTCGGCGTCGTCGAGCTGACGATCGCGCTGCACCGGGTGTTCCGCTCGCCGGAGGACCCGATCATCTGGGACACGGGACACCAGTCGTACGTCCACAAGCTCCTCACGGGGCGGCAGGACTTCTCGCGGCTGCGCTCCCGCGGCGGCCTCGCAGGCTACCCGCAGCGCTCCGAGAGCGAGCACGACGTCGTGGAGTCCTCTCACGCGTCGAGCTCCCTCAGCTGGGCCGACGGCATCTCCCGGGCGTTCCAGCGCACGGGCCGCAGCGACCGTCACGTGGTCGCCGTGGTCGGCGACGGGGCGCTCACGGGAGGCATGACGTGGGAGGCGCTCAACAACATCACGGACGACAACGAGCGCAACCTCGTCATCGTCGTGAACGACAACGGACGCTCGTACGCGCCGACGATCGGCGGCATGGCGCGCTACCTCAACCGCGTGCGGACCGGTGAGGTCTATCGCGATCTCGACGCGAAGTCGGGCCGGCTCGCGGGGCGCTTCGGCGCCGTCGGACGCGCCCTCTACCGCGGCGTGCGCGGCGGGACGCACGGCTTCCTCTCGCGTCTGACGAACAACAGCCAGCTCTACTCGCAGCTCGACATCAAGTACCTCGGCCCCGTCGACGGACACGATCTGACCGCTCTCGTCGAGACGCTGCAGCTCGCGAAGGCGTACGGCGCGCCGGTCATCGTGCACGCCATCACGGAGAAGGGGCGCGGATATCAGCCGGCCCGCGACGACGTCGCGGACCAGTTCCACGCCGTCGGGCGGATCGACCCGCTCACCGGCGGTCCCATCGGCTCCTCCTCGGGCGAGGCGTGGACCGAGGTGTTCGCCGAAGAGCTCGTGCGCGTCGGCGAGGAGCGTCCGGACGTCATCGCCATGACGGCGGCGATGCTGCGGCCGACGGGACTCGCGCCCTTCGCCGAGAGGTTCCCCGAACGGGTGTACGACGTCGGCATCGCCGAGCAGCACGCCGTCGCGTCGGCCGCTGGGCTCGCCTACGGCGGGCTGCATCCCGTCGTCGCCCTGTACTCGACGTTCGTGAACAGGGCGTTCGACCAGGTCCTGATGGACGTGGCTCTGCACCGCGCGGGCGTGACGTTCGTGCTCGACCGCTCAGGCGTCACGGGCCCGGACGGTCCGAGTCACCACGGCATGTGGGACCTCGCCCTGCTGCACATCGTGCCGCACATCCGCATCGCCGCCCCGCGCGACGCCGTGCGGCTTCGGGAGGAGCTGCGCGAGGCCGTCGCCGTCTCGGACGCCCCGACCGTCGTGCGCTTCCCGAAGGGCGCCGTCGGCGCCGAGATCCCCGCCGTGGAGCGCCTCGAGGACGGCGTGGACGTGCTGGAGCGCGGAGACGCGGAGGACGTCCTCGTGGTCGCGATCGGGACGTTCGCGACCACGGCCGTCGACGTCGCGCGGCGTCTGCGGGCCCAGGGGATCGGCGCGACCGTCGTCGACCCGCGCTGGGTCGTCCCCGTCCCGGAGTCCCTCGTCGACCTCGCGGCCCGACACCGTCTCGTCATCACGCTCGAGGACGGCGTCCGCGTGGGCGGGATCGGGACGCGCGTGCGCCAGATGCTGCGCGAAGCGGGGATCGACACCGCGGTCGACGAGCTGGGCCTTCCGGACGCGTTCATCGATCACGCCTCGCGCGAGCAGGTGCTGGAGGACGCCGGCCTCGGCGCGGCGAAGATCGCCCAGGACGTCGTGGCGCAGGTCCTCGGGACACGCGTGCCCGTGGCGCGGCCCGAGAACGATCCGGGCGGCGTGCCGCCGAGGACCGGGCAGATCGAGAGCATCGCGAACCGCTGACGGCGAGGGGCGGGCCGCACACGGCGCCCCGCCCCCCGCACCGCGGTCAGGCGTCGACGCCGCGGATGACCGGCGTGTGGAACGTGCCGCCGAAGACGCGCTCGGACGCCCCGACCCGGTCGAGGTAGACCGAGGCGCCGCCGTCGATGAACGGCCATCCTGCGCCCAGGATGAGCCCCAGGTCGATGTCCTGCACCTCCGGGACGACGCCCTCGTCGAGCATGATCCTGATCTCGCGGGCGAGCTCGTCCTCGACGCGCCGCAGGATGTCGGATTCCGAGACCGGGGCGTCGCCGACCCGGAGGGCCTTCTGCGCCTGCTTGGTCCATCCCGTGACACGGCCGCCCTTGTCCTTCTCGAGCGCCTGGTCGAGCTCGGCGAGGGCGTGCAGGTTCTCCGACGCGTGGAAGCGGTCGGGGAAGTGCGAGGCCATGGTGTCCTGCACGTGCGCCGCCACCTTCCATCCGACGAGATCGATGAGCTGGAACGGCGTCATCGGCAGTCCGAGCGGAGCGAACGCCCTCTCGACGGTCGCGAGCGGCGTGCCCTCGTCGAGGGCGCGCGCCGCCTCGCCCATGACCTTCGCGAGCAGCCGGTTCACGATGAATCCGGGCGCGTCCGCGGAGCCGATGGCGTTCTTGCGGAGGTCCTTCGCCACGACGAACGCCGTCGCGAGCGCCTCCTCGCTCGCCTGCGGCGTACGCACGACCTCGACGAGCGGCATCACGGCCACGGGGTTGAAGAAGTGGAAGCCGACGAGGCGGTCGGGGTGCTCGAGCACGGACCCGATCTCCTCCACCGAGAGCGAGGAGGTGTTGGTCGCGAGGACGGTGTCGCGCGAGACGATCCTCTCGATCTCGGCGAACACCTGCTGCTTGACGGCGGTCTCCTCGAACACGGCCTCGATCACGAGGTCGCAGTCGGCGTACTCGCCCTTGTCGGTCGTGCCGTGGACGAGCGCGCGCAGCCTGTGGGCGGTGTCGGAGTCGATGCGCCCCTTGCCCTCGAGCTTCTCGATCTCCTCGTGGATGGAGGCGAGGCCCTTGTCGACGCGGGCCTGGTCGACGTCGGTGATGAGGACCGGCACCTGCAGACGTCGCAGGAAGAGCAGCGCGAACTGACTCGCCATGAGGCCCGCGCCGATGACGCCCACCTTCGTGACGGTGCGCGCGAGATCCTTGTCCGGTGCGGCCACGGGACGTTTCGCCCGCTTCTGGACGAGGTCGAAGGCGTACATGGACGCGGCGAACTGGTCGCCTGCGATGAGCGTGGAGAGGGCCTCGTCCTCGCGGGCGAACGCCTCCTCGCGGGTTCCCGACCTCGCCTTGTCGAGGAGCTCGAGCGCGAGATAGGGCGAGCGCGGCACGGTGCCGATGCGGCTCTCGAGGGTGGCGCGGGCGACCTTGATCGCGACGGGCCACTTCGTGAGGCGCTCGATCTTCCCCGGCACGTTCTTCCGCTCGACCGTGACGCCGCCGCCGAGGACGCCGTCCGCCCAGGCCAGCGAGTCCTCGAGGTAGTTCGCCGGAGAGAAGATCGCGTCGAAGATCCCGAGCTCGAACGCCTGCTGCGGCTTGAGCGTCCGGTTCTGCTTGAGCGGGTTCGAGACGATGACCTCGAGAGCGTTCTCGATGCCGATGAGGTTCGGCAGCAGGTAGGCCCCGCCCCAGCCGGGGATGAGGCCCAGGAACACCTCGGGCAGGGCGATCGCCGCGGCCGACGAGTCGACCGTGCGGTACGTCGAGTTGAGCGCGATCTCCGTGCCGCCGCCGAGCGCGAGCCCGTTGACGAAGGCGAACGAGGGCACGCCGAGCTCCGAGAGCTTGCCGAGCACCTGGTGCCCGCGCTGGGCGATGAGGACGGCGTTCTCCCGCGAACGCAGTGCGCCGATCTGCGACAGGTCGGCGCCCGCCGCGAAGATGTACGGCTTGCCGGTGATCGCGACCGCGTCGATCTCCCCGGCCCCCGCACGCTTCCGGAGCGTCTCGAGCACGCCGTCGAGCTCGGCGAGCGTCGCCGGCCCGATCGTGTTCGGCCGCTTGTGATCGCGGCCGTTGTGGAGCGTGATGAGCGCGATGGTGCGGCCGCTGGCGAGACGCACATCCTTCACGATGGAGTGCGTCACGACCTCGTCGGCGCCGATCGCGTCCAGGTCCGAGAAGTCGATGGAGCTGTAGTCGGTCATCCCTCGCCTCACTTCCGCTTCTTCTTGCCGGTGTAGTGCGGGTTCTCCCACACCACGCTGCCGCCCTGGCCGAGGCCGACGCACATCGCGGTGAGCCCGTACCGGACCTCCGGATGCGCGGCGAACTGCGCGGCGAGCTGGATCATGAGCCGCACCCCGGACGCGGCCAGCGGGTGGCCGACGGCGATCGCCCCGCCCCACGGGTTCACGCGCGGATCGTCGTCGGCGATCCCGAAGTGGTCGAGGAACGACAGCACCTGGACCGCGAACGCCTCGTTCAGCTCGAACAGGCCGATGTCGTCGATCGTGAGCCCCGCCTTGGCGAGGGCCTTCTCGGTGGAGGGGATCGGGCCGATCCCCATGATCTCCGGCTGCACGCCTGCGAAGGCGAAGGAGACCAGTCGCATCTTGGGCGCGAGCCCCAGCTCCTTCACGGCGGCGGATCCGGCGAGGAGGCTCACCGTGGCGCCGTCCGTGAGGGGCGACGACGTGCCGGCGGTGACGCGGCCATGGGGACGGAAAGGCGTCTTGAGCGTCGCGAGCTGCTCCAGGGTCGTCTCCGGGCGCCGTCCCTCGTCCTCGGTCGCGAGCGCCCAGGCGCCGTCCGCGCCCGTCACGGCGACGGGGACGAGGTCGGGCTGGATGAGCCCCGCGTCGTACGCGACCTGCACCTTCTGCTGGCTGAGCATGCCGAACCGGTCGGCCCGGTCCTTGGTCAGGTGCGGGAACCGGTCGTGGATGCGCTCCGCGGTGACGCCCATGTTGAGCGCGCCGGGGTCGACGAGCCGTTCCGCGACGAAGCGCGGGTTCGGGTCCGCGTTCCCGCCGATGGGGTGATGTCCCATGTGCTCGACGCCGCCCGCGATGGCCAGGTCGTACATGCCGACGCCGATCGAGGCGCCCATGGTCGTCACCGCCGTCATCGCGCCCGCGCACATCCGCTCGATCGCGAGGCCGGGGACCGTGTGGGGGAGACCGGCGAGGAGGGCGGCGCTGCGCCCCAGGGTGAGCCCCTGATCCCCGGTCTGCGCGGTCGCGGCGATGGCGACGTCGTCGATCCTCTCCCCGGGAACGCCGCCGTTCCGCTCCAGCAGTCCGATCATCGCCTTGACGATGAGGTCGTCCGCTCGGGTGTTCCAGTACATGCCCTTCTCGCCGGCGCGCCCGAAAGGGGTCCGCACACCGTCGACGAAGTAGACGTCCGAGAGCTCGGCCACTCTGCCTCCCTATGTCAGTTGACGACCACCCTAGGCGGGGCGCCTGATCGCCCCGCATCGATTGGGACGAACCTACGAAGCCGTCTCCGCCTGCTCTCCGGCGCTTTGCGGCGCACGTACAAACGCGTCCGCGATGAGACCGGCCGTCACGTCGATCTGCCACTGCCGTGCGCCGTGCGCACGCAGGGCGTCGCCGACGGTCTCGGCGGTGACGGGGTGAGGCGGCTCCCACGCGATGCGTCGCAGCGTCTCGGGGGTGAGCAGGTTCTCCGTGGGGATCGCGAGCTCGGCCGCCCTCGCCTCGACGTCCGGGCGGGCCTGCTTGAGCCGCGCGTCGGCCTCGGGACGACGCTCGTGCCAGGCGCGTGGGGGCGGCAGGGCGTCGCTCGGCATGCGCTCGAGCGGGAGATCGGCGCTCTCCCGTCCGGCGACGATGGCGTCCCACCAGCGATCGAGCTGCGAACGGCTCGCGCGCCCGGTGAAGTCCTTGAGCGAGGCGAGCGCCTGCTTGGTCTGCGGCGTCGCGAGGACGGCGGCCACGAGCGCGCGGTCGGGCACGAGCCTGCCGGGGGAGACGTCCTGCTGCTGCGCATACTCCTCGCGTGCGCGCCACAGCTCCCGGGCGACGGCGAGATTGCGCCGGCCGCGCACCGCGTGCAGCCCGCTCAGCCGCCGCCAGGGGTCGGAACGAGGCGGGCGGGGGGCGCGCGCGAGCGTGGCCTCGAACTCCTGCCGTGCGATCTCCGTCTTCCCGGCGCCGGCGAGCTCCGCCTCGAGCCGGTCGCGCACGTCGACCAGGTGGAGCACGTCGAGCGCCGCGTACTCGAGCCACCCCTGGGGCAGCGGACGCGTTGACCAGTCGGCCGCGGAATGGGCTTTCGCGAGGCTGATGCCGAGCGCGGCCTCCACGACCGCGCCGAGCCCCACGCGCTCCCATCCGAGGAGTCGCGCTGCGAGCTCCGTGTCGAAGATGCGCGCCGGGTCGAGGCCGAGCTCGCGCAGGGAGGGGAGATCCTGGCTGGCCGCGTGGAAGACCCACTCCTCGTCGCCGAGCAGGCGCTGGACGGCCGTGACGTCGGGGACGGCGATCGGGTCGACGAGGAGCACGCCCCCCTCGCGCCGGTAGAGCTGCACGAGGTACGCGCGCTGCGAGTAGCGGAAGCCGGAGGCGCGTTCGACGTCCACGGCGACGGGGCCGGTGCCCGCGGCGAGACGGTCGACGGCGGCCGCGAAGGACTCGGCGGTGTCGACGACGGCGAATTCAGTCACGGGTCCTCCGGGCTCCGAGCACGGCGATGTCCTCCGACCCGGGCGGCAGGCCGGCCAGCATGCAGACGAGCTCCGCCCAGGCCTCCACATGGGCCCGGAAGGCCCCGGAGGGAGACCATGACGCACGCAGCTCGATCTGCGCGCCGTCTCCCTCGTCCGCAAGGCTGCCGAAGCCCTTCGAGAGGATCTTCGTCGCCGTGCCGGACGCGGAGGAGTAGGGCGCCCCGCGCGTCGCGAGCGCGTCGACGAGCCACGACCACGTGACATCGGCGAGGAAGGGGTCGGTGCCGATCTCGGGTTCGAGCGGCGCCTGGGCGAAGCTGACGATGCGCCAGGCGCCGCCCCAGGCAGCGGGCTCGTCGGGGTCGTGGAGGAGGACCAGCCGGCCGGTCCCATAGGGCGAGTCGCCGTGATCGTCGGGGCGCACGTCGCCGGCGAGGGCCAGGCTGAACGGCGCGAGCCCCTGCGGGGAGGGGATCTCCCGCACAGTGAGGTCGTCGCGGAACGCCGCCGCCCGCACCTCGGCCTCCGCGTCGGCGAAGGCTCGTGAGCTCGCCCGGTCTCCGTTCACGTCGACAGATTAGAGTGAAGGGGCCATGAACACCCCCAGGCGCGCCGCATCCCCGGTCCTTGCCGGCGTCCGCGCCGCCGCGACCGTGCTGGCGGCGGCGTTCGCGGGTGTCGTCGGCGCCGTCGCCTTCCTGTCGCTCCGCATCGCGCGACGGGCCGTGACCCCCGGCCCCCGGGTGGCCGACGTGGCGGTGCACGGGTTCGACACGGGCGCGCAGACCATCACCCTCTCGCGCACGCCCGACACGGTCCTCCCCGGCCGCTACGGACTGTTCACCGCGGGGTCGGAGCACTATCTCAAGCTCGGCGCCGTGCTCGCGGAGGACGGGGACCGGGTGCGTCGGAAGCTGCTCACCCAGGTCGGCTCGAGCACGCAGATCGGCCCGTACGCGGTCTTCAGCGGCTGGTACTACGAGCGCGCGGAGGAGCTGCACCTCCCCTTCACGACGGAGTTCATCGACGCCCCCGTCGGCCCGTGCCCCGCGTGGCTGTTCCCGGCGGAGGACCCTTCCGCAGACACCTGGGTCGTGGCCGTGCACGGTCGCGGGACGACCCGCGCCGAGGTGCTGAGGGCCGTGCCGGTGCTGCATGAGGCGGGGATGCCCGTGCTGTGCGTCTCCTATCGGAACGACGGAGAGGCTCCGGCCAGCAGGTCAGGACGATACGGGCTCGGCGCGACGGAATGGCGGGACGTGGACGCCGCGGTGGCGTGGGCTCTGGAGCACGGCGCGCTTCGCATCGTGCTCATGGGATGGTCCATGGGCGGAGCCATCGTTCTTCAGGAGGCGCTGAACTCTCCGCACTCCGCCGAGATCGCGGGGATCGTCCTGGAGTCGCCCGTCGTCGACTGGCGACTCGTGCTCGGCTATCAGGCGAGGGAGCTGCGCGTCCCCTCGCCGCTCACGCGCATCGCCATGGGCGCCCTGAGAGGGGGCTGGTCCTCCCGTGTCGTCCGCCGAGGGGACCCGATCTCCCTCGACGATCTCGACATCGTGGCCCGGGCACGCGAGCTGACCCATCCCATCCTGCTCCTCCACAGCGACGACGACGGCTTCGTGCCCGCCGAGGCGTCGCACCGGCTCGCCGCCGAGCGCCCTGACCTCGTGACGATGGAGTCGTTCCGCACGGCCCGGCACACGAAGCTGTGGAACTTCGACGAGCGGCGGTGGAACGGTGCCATCCGCGGGTGGCTGGCCGCCCGGGGGGTCGTGTCCGAGACGGCCCGGGGCGGCGCGGAGGCTTAGCCGCGCGCATCGGGCTCGCCCGATGCCGGCACGAGGAGGCGCCCGCGGGGCTCAGGCCAGCCGTGCCCGGATCTGGCGCTTGGCGCGCAGGAGCATGCCCGTCATCCCCGAGATGCGCAGCGGCGAGACCGCCCGCGTGAGACCGATCGTCTGCGGGAAGTCATCGGGGATGGCGAGGGCCTGCTCCGCGGAGAGGCCCGTGATCCCCTGCACGAGGATGCTTGCGAAGCCGCGCGTGGTCGGCGCAGCGGGCGGGGCCGTCGCATGCATCGCGACCGCCCCCTCCTCGTCGACCTCGAGGACGATGTACACGGGCGACTGGCATTCGGACACGCGCTCCGTCAGCTCCGGATGATCGGCGTAGCGATCGGGGAACGCGGGCAGCTCGTTCGCGAACTCGAGCAGCAGCTGGAGGCGATCGGGCTCGTCGATCTCGAGGAACTCGTCGCGGATCTCCGCAAGCGCGGTGGGAAGGGCGGTGTCGGCCATCCCGCCCAGACTACTTCGCGGGCGCCGTGCCCGGCTCCGCGCCCGCCACGATCGGGACGCGCACCGCGCTGCCCCACTCGGTCCACGACCCGTCGTAGTTGCGGACGCTCTCGAAGCCCAGGAGGTGCTTGAGCACGAACCAGGTGTGGCTCGACCGCTCGCCGATGCGGCAGTACGCGACGATGTCGTCGCCGTCGGACAGCCCGACCTCCTCGCGATAGATCGCCTCGAGCTCCGCGCGCGGCTTGAAGCCGCCGTCCTCCGCGACCGCCCGCGCCCACGGGACGTTGCGCGCCGTCGGGATGTGGCCCGCGCGCAGGGCGCCCTCCTCGGGGTAGGCGGGAGCCGTGGTGCGCTCCCCGGAGAACTCCTCCGGGGAGCGCACGTCGATGAGCGGGTTCCCCAGGTGCGCGAGCACGTCCTCCTTGAACGCCCGCAGCGTCGCGTCGTCGCGCTCGACGGCGGGATACTCGACCGGCTCGCGCGACGTCGGCTCCGTCGTGAGCTCGCGGCCTTCCGCGATCCACTTGTCGCGGCCGCCGTCGAGGAGGCGGACGTCGTCGTGCCCGAAGAGCGAGAACACCCACAGGGCGTAGGCCGCCCACCAGTTGTTCTTGTCCCCGTAGATGACCACCGTGTCGTCGCGGGCGATCCCCTTGCCTCCGACGAGCCGCGCGAAGCCCTCGCCGTCGACGTAGTCGCGCACGACGGGATCGTTGAGCTCCGTGTGCCAGTCGACCTTCACGGCGCCGGGGATGTGCCCGGTCTCGTAGAGCAGGACGTCCTCGTCGGACTCCACGACGACGAGACCCGGCTCGCCGAGATGCTCCGAGAGCCACTCCGTCGACACGAGCCGCACCGGCTCGGCGTACTCCGAGAACTTCTGCTGGGACGAGTCCTGTGCGACGGCCATGACTGCTCCTCGTTATCGTTGAGTCGATCCTGCCCCGAGCCTAAGCGCCGCGGGCCGCGTCGGCACGGCTCGTCCGTGCGGCGCGTAACCGACTGACATCTGAGGACACATGACCTCCACAGCGACCGAGATCGTCCACCTCGTCGACCGCCATCCGCAGCTGACGGGGGAGGAGATGCTCGCGAGCCTCGTCCCGCCGCCGCAGTTCCTCGATGCGACCTTCGCGTCGTATCGCGTGGACGACGCGTATCCGTCGCAGCAGGAGGCGAAGGAGGAGCTCGAGCTCTTCGCCTCCGGCGCGCAGCCGGCCAAGCGCGGCGGCCTCTTCTCGCGCAGGCCGAAGCTCCCCGAGATCAAGCCCGGGGTCTACCTCGACGGCGGGTTCGGCGTGGGTAAGACGCACCTGCTCGCATCGATCTACCACGCCGTCCCGGCCCGCCGGAAGTACTTCGGGTCCTTCATCGAGTACACCGCGCTGGTGGGCGCGCTGGGCTACAAGAACACCGTCGAGCTGCTGCGCGGGTCCGCGCTGCTGTGCATCGACGAGTTCGAGCTCGACGATCCGGGCGACACGATGGTCATGACGCGACTGCTCGGCGAGCTCGTCGCGTCCGGCACCCGCCTGGCGGCCACGAGCAACACCCCGCCGAACGCGCTGGGGGAGGGGCGCTTCGCGGCGCAGGACTTCCTGCGCGAGATCCACGCGATGTCCGACAGCTTCCGGACCATCCGCATCGACGGCGTGGACTTCCGTCAGCGCTCGCTCGACGGGCATGCGGCGGTGCTCACCGAGCCGGCGTACGGCGAGGCCCTGTCCTCGGTCGCCGGCTCGGTGTCGGACGACGGCTTCGACGATCTCGTCGCGCACCTCGCCCGCGTGCACCCCTCCCGGTACATCCGCCTCATCGAAGGCGTCGACGTCGTCGGCCTCCGCGGCGTGCGTCAGCTCACGGACCAGTCGGAGGCGCTGCGCTTCGTCGCCTTCGTCGACCGGGTGTACGACGCCCAGCTGCCCATCCGCGCGACGGGCATCCCCCTCGACGACGTCTTCGGGGCCGAGATGCTCTCCGGGGGGTATCGCAAGAAGTATCTCCGCGCCATCTCGCGTCTGGTCGCGTCAACCCACTCCTGACGCATCCCCACCCCCTTCGGAGGCGACGGAGGGGTTCCCGAAACATGATGTTTACCGGAGAGGGTCGTGTGTAACACGGCCGAAACGAGGTCCGCACCTGCGGGGTAACGCGGGATCGGGAGACTGAGGCAATCCGGTCGAGCGCACCATGTCGACCCGAAAGCTCACCGGTGTCCTGTTACCCGATCTGGAGAAACACATGGATAGCGGAAACACTGCGTGGCTCATCGCCGCCACGGCCCTCGTCCTCTTCATGACGCCCGGCGTCGCGTTCTTCTACGGCGGTCTCGTCAAGGCGAAGTCCGTCGTCAGCATGATGATGATGAGCTTCGGCGCCCTCGGTCTCGTCGCGGTGCTGTGGATCCTCTACGGCGCGAACATGAGCGCCGTCGAGAGCACGTGGGCATTCGCCGGCAACCCGTTCTCGGACTTCGGACTCGTGAGCATCGCGGAGGACAGCGACAGCCTGCTGGCGACCGCGTTCAGCGCGACGTTCGCCATCATCACGGTCGCCCTCATCTCGGGCGCCATCGCCGACCGCGCGAAGTTCGGCGCGTGGCTCGTGTTCGCCGGCATCTGGGCGACGCTGGTGTACTTCCCCGTCGCCGCATGGGTGTGGGGCGGCGGCTGGATCTTCAACCTCGGCTCCACGCTGTTCCCGGACGCGGGCGTGGAGGTCATCGACTACGCGGGCGGCACGGCCGTCCACATCAACGCCGGCGCCGCCGCCCTCGCCCTGGCCCTCGTGCTCGGCAAGCGCATCGGCTTCCAGAAGGGCATCCAGAAGCCGCACAACGTGCCGCTCGTCATGCTCGGCGCCGCGATCCTGTGGTTCGGCTGGTTCGGCTTCAACGCCGGCGCAGAGGGCACGGGCGCGCTGGGCACGGAGGACACCGTGGTGGGCCTCATCGTCATCAACACGCTCGGCGCCACCGCGGCGGCCGTGATCGGCTGGCTCATCATCGAGAAGGTGAAGGACGGCAAGGCGACCTCCGTCGGCGCGGCATCGGGCGCGGTGACGGGACTCGTCGCCATCACCCCGTCGTGCGCCAACCTCGCACCGGGATGGGCGCTCCTCCTCGGCATCGTCGCGGGTGCGGTCTGCGCGCTCGCGGTCGAGCTGAAGTGGAAGATCGGCTACGACGACTCGCTCGACGTCGTGGGCATCCACCTCGTCGGCGGCGTCATCGGAACCGTCTACCTCGGGTTCTTCGCGACCGACACGGGGCTGTTCCTCGGCGGCGGCTTCGAGCAGCTCGTGCTGCAGGTGATCTCGGCCCTCGCCGTTCTCGTGTACTCCTTCGTCGTGGCCTGGGTGCTCGGGTTCGCGATCGAGAAGACGATCGGCTTCCGCGTCAAGAACGAGGACGAGCTCGCCGGTGTCGACACCGTCGTGCACGGCGAAGAGGGCTACGCCCTCGAGGCCCGCTGAGTCCTCTCGCACTTCCTCTCGAGGGCGCCCCGGTCACCGTGACCGGGGCGCCCTCGCATGCGCGGGACGGGTGCGAAGCGGATTCACGTCGCCGAGGCGTCGCCGAGATATGGTGGCGTCGTGGCAGAGCAGGGGATCTTCAGAGCGCTGGCCGGTCTCGCGGCCGACGCGATCACGAAGGCGACACGGCGGCACGGCGGTCCGGGGAGGACGCGTCCTCCCGCGACCGGCCGGCCGCAAGCAGAAGCGGGCGCGAGCGGGCGCGACGACGCCTCTCCCGGCTCGCCCGGGGGCGTTCCGGGGACGCAGACGGTCGAGGCGGCGCCGGGGGATGTGCGGGACCTGCGCCTCGCCTACGGACCTGACCGAGACGGCGACCCGGATGCGGGGGAGATCGTGTGGACGTGGGTCCCGTACGCCGAGGGCGACGGGCGGGGCAAGGACCGTCCGGTGCTCGTGATCGCCCGGCAGTCGGCCGAGCGCGTGTACGCCGTGAAGCTCACGAGCCGGCCGCGCGACGGCGAGGAGGACTTCGTCTCGATCGGGACGGGTTCGTGGGACGCGCAGGGCCGCGAGTCATGGGCCGACCTCGACCAGCTCTACAGCGTGCACGCGAGCGGCATGCGACGGGAGGCGGCGGAGCTCGCTCCCGACCGTTTCTCGGCCGTGGCACGCGAGCTGGCGCGACGCCACGGGTGGCGGATGACCGCGTAGCGGCGCGCTCAGCCCTCCGACGCCTCGATCGCCCGCACGAGCGGGATGACGTCGCGGGCGAACCGCTCCATCTCGGGCAGGTGCGGGGAGAACTGCAGCAGGAAGACCTCGACGCCCGCGCGGGAGAACTCGACGACGCGCTCGGCGACCTGCCGGGGTGTGCCGACGAGGTTCGGACGAAGGCCGCGGTTCGAGACGGAGTAGTCGCGGAGGTCGACGGCGGTGTCCAGTTGCGACTTGCTGACGAAGTCCTGATACGACTCGTACGCCGGACCGCTGCGGACGTCCGTGATGCGCTCGAGCTCGGCGACCGCCTCCTCCTCGGTGTCGCGCACGATGGCGTACGCGGCCATGCCGAAGGTCTCGAAGGGCTCCCCGCCGAGCGCGGCGCGGCGGGATGCGAGGTCGGCGATCTTCGTGCGCAGCTCCTCGACGGTTCCGCCGTGGGTGAGATACGCGTCGGCGAAACGGGCGATCGCGTCCCGCCCGGCCTTGCTCTCGCCGCCGGCGTAGATGAGCGGCTGCACCTGGGGCTTGGGGGAGAGGCGGGTTCCTTCGAGGTCGTAGTACTCGCCGTGGAAGCTGAACGGCGTCTCGTTCCACAGCCCGCGGAGGATCTCGACGAACTCCGTGCTGCGCAGGTACCGGTCGTCGTGCGCGGAGAAGATGCCGCCGTACTGCCTGGCCTCCTCCGCCCACCACGCCGAGACGACGTTGAGGGTGAACCGTCCGCCCGTGATCTCGTCGATCGTGGCGGCGCGCTTCGCGGCGACCGCGGGCAGGTGATACCCGGGGCGCACGGCGGTGAGGATCTCCAGCCGCTCGGTGACCGCGCCGATCGCCGCCGCGAGCTCCCAGGCGTCGAGGCTCGGCGCGTCGACGCCCTTGATGTCGTTGAGGTTGAGCTCCGCGATGAGCGTGAGGTCGAATCCCACGGCCTCCGCGGTCCGAGCGATCCGCTTGACGTGCTCGAAGGTGACGGGCGTCTGCTCGTCCTCCACGTTGCGCAGCCATCCGCCGAAGACGGGTGTCCAATAGCCGAATCTCACTGCCATCGCCGGCTCCTCGTTCGTGGAAGAGAAAAGGCCCCGCGGTTTCGCGGGGCCTTCCTGTGGTGGGCGATGCCGGACTCGAACCGACGACCTCTTCCGTGTGAAGGAAGCGCGCTACCAACTGCGCCAATCGCCCAGGGTCTGGGCCTGTGCCGACCAGCGGCACGAGACACGAGCATACCCGATGACGGACGGCGACGACGAACGATCGCGCTCCGGCTCGCGTGTCATCCGGCGGCTCGCCCCGCCTGTGGGCAGACACGCCCGGATCGTGGACGTGGTTTGGCCGGTCGCCGAACGTGGGCTAATGTAGTCCACGTGCTCGGGGCCTGCTCCTGGGAACGAAATGCGGATGTAGCGCAGTGGTAGCGCATCACCTTGCCAAGGTGAGGGTCGCGAGTTCGAATCTCGTCATCCGCTCGAGTGCAGGGATCCCTCGTAGGGGATCTCGGCATGCGGGTTCGAAGCCCCCGCGGTGGCGTGGCCGAGAGGCGAGGCACCGGCCTGCAAAGCCGTTTACACGGGTTCGAATCCCGTCGCCACCTCGTCATAACTGAACAGCTCGTACGAGCGCGATTGGCGCAGCGGTAGCGCGCTTCCCTGACACGGAAGAGGTCACTGGTTCGATCCCAGTATCGCGCACCAGGAAGAACCCCCGGCGAGAGCCGGGGGTTCTCTCGTCTCGGAGCGAGAGCCTCAGAGGCTTTCCGTCGATGTCCCGGCGAGTCGGGCACGGACCCCCTCGGCATCGGGTGCGCCGAGGCGTTCGAACCGCGCCAACGCGGACGTCCAGTTCTCCCTGGCTCGCGCTGTCGAGCCGCGGGCGGCGGCGCAATCGCCCTCCGCAACGAGCGCGGAGGCGCGCGCGTGAGGATTGCTCGTCTCCTCGGAGATCTCCATCGCCGCGTGCGCGGCCTCCTCGGCTTGGGCGACGTCGCCCAGAGCGAGTCGGCACGACACCAAGGACAGCAGAATCTCCGTCTCGTGCTGCCTCATGCCGGTCGATCGAGCGGCCGCCAGCCCGCGGGCCAGCCACGGCAGTGCCTCCTCGTGGCGATCCCGCATGCTGAACGACCAGCCGATGTTGGAGCACGCCACGATCACGCCCTGAGTCATTCCGAGCTCTTCGAACTCTGCCAAGGCCCGCATCGCCTCCTGCTCCCCCGCGAGAGGATCCCGAAGCATCAGGAGGAGCTTTGCGAGATTGACCCGCCCCGTGGCCGCCCCGAGGCGGTCACCTGCCCGATGCCCGAGGTCGATTGACCGCTCGAGCGCCCGACGACTGTCGTCGAAGCGGCTCGACTGCCCGAAGAGGCGACCGAGATTGCTCCAGACGACGCCTTGCCGCGCGATGTCTCCGAGGAGTTCCGCACGGTCGAGCGCTGCGTGGTACCGCTCCTCCGCGCTCCTCGGATCGCCCTGGAGATCGAGGAGGGCGCCGAGCGCATTCTGCACGGTGAGATCCTCGCGGGCGTCGGCGACGACGAAGGGCTGTGCGGCGAGCAGCTCCGCCGCGGCCTCCTCGTGCCGCCCCAGGTACGCCAGCGTCGTCCCCAAGTCCACATGGGCCCTGCCCTCGCCGTCGGCGTCACCCGCATGAGACGCGAGCCGCAGCGCCTCGCGGTTGAGGGCGAGAGCCTCCTCGAGCCTGCCGGCGTGCTGCAGCCATCGGGTGATCGCCTCGGACATCGCCGTGAGGCGGGGTGAGTCCTCCTCCTCGGCCAGTTCGTGAGCGACGAGGAGGATGAGATCGAGCGCGCCCGTCAGGAAGGACGTCGCGCGATCCGGCGTCCAGTCGCTCACCTCGACGGGCGTCCGGGGCTGGCGCGGCTCGTCGCCGCGCGCACGCACGACCGCTCCGTGCGCGGACCATCCGCGCGCGACGATGCTGTCCGCGAGCCGCAGTCGGGCTGCTGTCCGCCACGACGGCGGGTCCTCCTCCCAGCTGATCTGTGCGAGCCGGACCCGCAGCAGGGCGTGCAGCTCGTACCGGTCGCGGCCGGAGCGCATCAGCACGCTTCTGCGGAGGAGGAGCTCGAGCGCGGGAAGGACGTCGTCGACGACATCGCGGGCGAGTGCCGCGATGCTCTCCTGATCGAGTGCGCCGGCAGGATGCGTCGCGAGAAGCCTCAGCAGCGTCCGCGCATGGTCGGGCAGCGCCTGGTAGGAGAGCGTGAACGCGTGGGACAGCGCGTCGTCGAGACGGAGGACGCGCTGACGCGCTGACGCGAGCTGGAGGTGGTCGGCGAGCTCCCACTCCGGCCGTGCGCGTATCCGTGCGGCCGTGAGCTCCACCGCCAGCGGCAGATGCGCCGCGGCATCGGCGAGCGCCGCCGCCGTGTCGGGGTCGGCATCGACCCGTGGGTCCTCTGCGACGGACCGCAGGAGCCGGATCGACTCTCCGGGGGCGAGCGGACCGAGCGGAATGCGCAGCAGGCCATCCGGCGCGTCGTCCGGGATCACGCGGCTCGTCACGATCACGGAGAGGCCCGAGGGATCGGGGAAGACCGCTCTCAGCTGTGCGTCGTCTGCCGCATCGTCGAGCACGACGACGCGAGCCTGCTCGATCAGGAGCTTACGCAGGAGGTCGGGACTCGCCTCGGGGCTCCCCGGCCCGCTGCGATGGCCCAGGAAGCGGAGGAGGGCGAGGACGATCGCACGCCCCTGCACCGGCGGCCCAGCGTCGCTGTGACCGCGCAGGTCGGCGAGCAGGACGCCCTGCGCCGCACCGGAGGCGACGAGACCGTGTGCGACGCGGTGCGCGAGTCGCGTCTTCCCCGCTCCGGGCATGCCGGAGATCCATGAGGCGAGACCCGGGGACGACAGGGCGCGGATCTCCTCCTGGCGTCCGACGAAGGCGGACTCGTCGGCAGGAAGTCGATCGGTGACCGCGACGATGGAGGATGCGGTGAGGCGCTGTTGGATGGACTCGAGCGAGGACGCCCAGAGCTCGACCTCGTCGTCGTCCGCTCCGAGGGCGCGCACGACATCGAGCACCAGCTCCATGTCGAAACGCTTGCGATCGTCGCGGAAGCAGTCGTAGACGGTCGAGCGCGAGACCGCCGCCACCGATCCGGGGCTCCCGCGCTCGGTGCGGAGCGCCTGGATGCGCCGGGCGATCTCGGCGTACGACGGCTGGCGGGCGCGCAGGCGACGGGCACGTAGCCGGTCTGCGATCTCGGAGAGTGCCAGAGGCGGGCCGTCCGCCGCGCGGCCGGTGGGCGTGCGAGGAGTCATGTGGTCCCTGTGAGCGATGGGGGCTGAGGACGGAGGCGATTTTAGCGTCGTTCCGCATCCGTCCGACGCCATACGTCGGCATGCGACGGCGCCCTTGTCCGGAACTGTCCGGGTTTCCGATCGGGCGGCGCCCACGCGCCAGAATGACGTCGCGGCGAGCCACCCGAGGCTCGCGACATGCGCGTCGGCGGCACCGCCGACAGGACGAGTCGGTATCGACCAAGAGAGCAGGATTATGACCACGGGACAGAAGCGCCGCGCCAGACGGCGATACGACGAAGGGACGCGACGGGGTCGTCTCATGAGCTGGGGAGCCCTCTCGGTCGCAGCGGGGCTCGTCCTGGCGGGAGTCGCGCCCGCGGCGCATGCGGTGTCGAGGGTCTCCACGGATGCGCTCGGTGGGACGACGGCGGAGACGCCGTCGGTCTCGCTCGGCGCGGACGCCGTGTCGGCATGGGAGGTCGCACGCAGCGGCATCCAGGTCGAGGGCACGGGATTCGGACCGGGCGCGGCGGTGACGGCGTCCATCGACGGGGTCGACGGCGGCCAGTTCACCGCGGATGAACAAGGACGCGTGAGTCTCACGCTCACCGTCGAGCTCAGTTCGGGAACGCACACGGTCGCGCTCGTCTCCGGGGATCAGAGTGCCTCGGCCTTGTTCGAGATCGTGCCGGACGAGGAGTTCTACGCCGACGAGATCGGCGCCTATGAGGACGCTTATGCGTGGGCGTCTCGCCGCGTGGTGACCGAGAGCGAGCTCGCAGAAGCACCCGTCGAGCTGATCGGGCGCGAACTGCCGGCGGGTTCGTCCGTCGAGCTGCGGGTCGACGACGAGACGGTCGACGTTCTCACGTCGAACTCCATCGGACGCGTCGACGGACTGCTGTCCGCGCCGCTGGCGATCGGCGAGCACGCCGTGTCCTTCGTGCATCCCGCCGCGAGCGTCTCGGTCCTTCTCGACGTCGTCTCAGACGCGCAGGGCGATCCCGCTCCCGCCGGCGTCTACGAGGGCGAGTCGTGGACCACACGGGTCGGCGGCAGAGACTACGCGGACATCTCGCCCGATCCCTGGCGATTCCCGGTCGAGCTCGAGATCGGAGAGGACGGGGAGCTGAGCCGGTTCTCGACGCAGTTCTGGTGGGCGTGTCGCGAGAACGCCCTGACGGGCACCTCCGACTTCGTGCTCCCCGACGCGGGAGCTCCGACGGTCGGACAGCCGTTCGAGATCCGCTGGGGGGACGCAGGCTTCGACTACACGCTGTTCGGCGTGATCGGGGCGGACGGAGAGGCGTCGGGCTATGGGCAGGCAGACCACGGTGCATGCGGAGTGCACGAGTTCGCGTGGACGGCGAGCACCGAGGTCGGGCCCGCGCCGGACCCGGAGCCTACTCAGGCGCCGACCCCGGACCCCGAGCCCACGCCCACTCCGGACCCGGAGCCTACTCAGGCGCCGACCCCGGACCCCGAGCCCACCCAGGCGCCCGAGCCGGAGCCCACGGGGGAGCCGGGAGACCCGAACGGTCAGATCCCTCAGGAGACCCCGAGCCGTGACGCCCTTCCCGACGACCTCCAGGGTGCGATCGTCGCTCCTGCGACTGCGCAGGAGGGCGCGACGATCCGCGTGGGCGTCGGAGCGGAGATCGCGGGTCAGCGCATGGGAGTCTGGCTCTTCTCCGACCCGGCGTACCTGGGCGCGCACACGCCCGCGGCGGATGGCACGGCGCGGGTGACGCTTCCCGGAGGGACGACGGGTGAGCACGTGATCGCGGCGTACGCCGCCGACGGCTCGCCGATCGGCTGGACGACGATCTCGATCGTCCCGGCGGGCGTCGACCCGGACGGCGAGCTCGCCCCGACGGGTGAGAGTCCTCTTCCGGCGGTGCTCGCGCTCGCGGGCGCCCTGGTCGTGGGATCGTCCGCCGTCGTCATCGGGTCGCTCCGGCGGAGCCGTTCGCGGAGCGCTCGCGTCTGATCGGAGACGTCCACGCAGGAGATGGGCCGGAGCGCGAGCACGCTCCGGCCCATCCGCGCGTCGCAGAGGTCGTCGCCGCTCGCGTGGCGCTCGGCGCCGACAGCGGGCGCGGCCGCCAGACGACGGAGGCGCCTGCCAGGATGACCGCGACCGCTCCGGCGAGCGCCCCGACGACCGGTCTCCTGCGGCCTCGTGGCGCGGGCTCAGCGCTCGGGGGAGGTCCCGACGACGCTGCCTCCTCGCTGCCGTCCCGCCCGTCGGTGGACGACGCCTGCGGAGCCGATGCGACATGCCCCATCCGTGCCGGCGTGCACGTGCCCTCGGGTGGGCGGGCCCCGGAACTAGGATGGTCGGGTGACCACCGGATTCGATCTGTACCCCGACAGGAACGTCGTCGCCATCCGCGTCGACGGCGAGCTCAAGGACCTCGCCACGGAGATCGGCGAGACGGAGGCGACGGAGCCGGTCACGATCGACAGCCCGGACGGGCTGGCCGTCCTGCGGCACTCGACGGCCCACGTCCTCGCCCAGGCGGTGCAGAGGATCAATCCGAAGGCGAGGCTCGGCATCGGCCCCTTCATCGCCGACGGCTTCTATTACGACTTCGGCGTGGACGAGCCGTTCACTCCCGACGACCTCAAGGCCGTCAAGAAGGAGATGCAGCGCATCGTCAAGGACGGCCAGCGCTTCGTGCGCCGGGTCGTCACCGACGACGAGGCACGCGCCGAGCTCGCCGACGAGCCGTTCAAGCTCGAGCTCATCGGGCTCAAGGGCGGCACGAAGGAGGCGGCCGAGGGCGCGAACGTCGAGGTCGGCGCCGGCGAGCTGACGATCTACGACAACGTCGACCCGAAGACGGGCGAGACGCAGTGGAAGGACCTGTGCCGCGGGCCCCACGTGCCCTCGACACGCGTGCTCGGCAACGGCTGGGACATCGTGCGGATCGCCGGAGCCTACTGGCGGGGGAGCGAGAAGAACCCCCAGCTCCAGCGCATCTACGGCACCGCGTGGCCGACGAAGGACGACCTGAAGGCGTACCAGGACCGCCTCGCCGAGGCCGCGCGCCGCGACCACCGGAAGCTCGGGCGCGAGCTCGACCTGTTCTCGTTCCCGGACGAGATCGGCTCGGGGCTCTCCGTGTGGCATCCGAAGGGCGCGATCGCGCGCGGCGAGATGGAGCAGCACGCACGCCGCCGCCACATCGCGGAGGGCTACAGCTACGTCTACACGCCGCACATCACGAAGAAGGACCTCTTCGTGACCTCCAACCACCTCGTCACCTACGCCGACGGCATCTGGCCGCCGATCCGGATGGACGAGGAGCGCGACGAGGACGGCAACGTCACGAAGCAGGGCGTCGACTACTACCTCAAGCCGATGAACTGCCCCATGCACATCCTCATCTACAAGGAGCGGGCGCGCAGCTACCGCGACCTCCCGCTGCGGCTGGCGGAGAACGGCACGGTGTACCGCAACGAGCTCTCCGGCGCGCTGCACGGCCTCACCCGCGTGCGGGGCTTCACGCAGGACGACGCGCACCTGTTCGTGACCCCCGACCAGCTGGAGGCCGAGACGACGAAGGTGCTCGAGTTCGTCCTGTCCCTCCTGAAGGACTTCGGTCTCGAAGACTTCCGCCTCGAGCTCTCCATGCGCGACGACGAGAAGTCGAAGTGGATCGGCGACGAGGCGGTCTGGGAGACCGCGACGGACGCGCTGCGGCGCGTGGCGCGGTCCACAGGTCTGAGCCTCGTGGAGGAGCCGGGCGAGGCGGCGTTCTACGGTCCGAAGATCGACCTCAAGGTCACCGACGCGCTGGGCCGGTCCTGGCAGCTCTCGACCGTGCAGCTCGACTTCAACCTCCCGGAGCGCTTCGAGCTCGAGTACACGGCCGCCGACGGGTCGAAGCAGCGCCCGATCATGATCCACCGCGCGCTGTTCGGCTCGGTCGAGCGGTTCTTCGCGATCCTCCTCGAGCACTACGCGGGCGACTTCCCGCTCTGGCTCGCGCCGTCGCAGGTCGTGGGCGTGCCCGTCGCCGACGAGTTCGGCCCGTATCTGGACGAGGTGACGGAGAAGCTCGTCCGCGCAGGCGTGCGTGCGGAGGTCGACCGCTCCGACGACCGCATGCAGAAGAAGATCCGCACGCATACGACGGGCAAGGTCCCGCTCATCCTCATCGCGGGGGAGCAGGACCGCTCGGCGGGCACGGTGTCGTTCCGCTTCCGCGACGGCTCGCAGCGCAACGGCGTGCCGATCGACGAGGCCGTCGCGCTCGTGCAGGCGGCGATCGACGGGAAGAAGCTCGTGCTGACCGACGAGGACCTCTGACATGACGACCGAGGACGAGGCCCGGGAGGAGTTCGCACGTCTCGAGCCGTCATCGGACTTCGCCTCGTCGTCCGACGCGTTCCAGCGCCTGTGGACGCCGCATCGCATGGCGTACATCACCGCGGGCGCGGATGCGAACCGCGGGTCGTCGTGCCCGTTCTGCGCGGCCCCGGGCAAGTCCGACGAGGACGGCCTGATCGTCCATCGCGGCGAGCACGCGTTCGTCCTGCTGAACCTCTTCCCGTACAACTCCGGGCATCTGCTCGTCTGCCCGTATCGTCACATCGGGCTCTACGACGAGGCCGACCCCCACGAGACAGCCGAGATCGCCTATCTCACCCAGACGGCGATGCGCGTGCTGCGGCGGGTCTCGCGGTGCGACGGCTTCAACGTCGGGATGAACCAGGGGGCGGTGGCGGGCGCGGGCGTGGAGGAGCACCTGCACCAGCACATCGTGCCGCGATGGACGAGCGACGCGAACTTCCTCCCGGTCATCGCCAAGACGAAGGCGTTGCCGCAGCTCCTCGGCGAGGTGAGGGAGGCCGTCGCGGACGCCTGGCCGGACGAGAGCTGAGGGCCCCTCTCAGCGGTCGCCCGCCCGGACGGCGGCGACGGCCGCCTCGAGATCGGCGGCGAGGGACTCTGCCCCGTCGTCGTCGAGGTCGTGCACGGTGACGCGCAGGTGGGGCGACGGCGCGCCGGTGTCGGCGAGCCGGAACTCGTCGCCGGTGCGCGCGAGCCAGCCGCGGCGCGCGAGATGCTCCGACACCGGGCGGGCGGCGACCGGCAGCTCCGCCCAGAGGCTGAGCCCGTCGCCGGGCGAGGCCGCGATGCCGTGCCGTGCGAGGCGTGCGACGAAGGCGCTGTTCCGCTCGGCGTAGTGCGCGCCCGCGCGGGAGATCGCCGACACGACCTCCTCGTCCGTCACGAGCGCGTGCACAAGACGCTGCAGCAGGTGGCTCACCCAGGTCGTCCCGGGGCTCAGCCGCATCGCCAGGCGCTCTGCGGTCTCGGGATCGGAGGCGGCCACGGCCAGGCACATGTCCGGGCCGAGGAACTTCGACACCGAGCGGACGAGCGCCCAGCGCCGGTGGTCCGGGCCGATGAGCGAGTGGAAGGGCCGCTGCGACAGCATCGAGAAGTGATCGTCCTCGACGACGAGGACATACGGATGGTCGCGGAGCACGGCGCGCAGCTCGGCGGCGCGACGTCCGGTCAGGGCGGCGCCGGTGGGGTTCTGGCCGCGCGGCGTGCACACGACGGCACGCACGCCGTCCGCGAGGGCGGCGCGGAGCCCGTCCACGGTCATCCCCTCCGCGTCCACCGGGACCGGCACCGCACGGTATCCGCCCAGGCGCGCCGTGTGGATGCTCGCGAGGAAGCACGGGTCCTCGAGCGCCACGGCGTCGTCCCGCACGAGGGCCTGGGCGAGCAGGCGCTCGACGGCGTCGACCGCGCCGCTGGTCACCGTGAGCGCCATGCGATCGGCGGGAGCGAGGTCCGGGGCCATCCATCCGGTCGCCCACGCCTCCAGGCCGGGATCGATGACCGGCTCGCCGTAGAGGACGGGGCGTCCGGCGACCCCGGCGAGCGCGGCGGACGGGTCGGGGATGAGCCGGGGGTCGGGATTGCCGCTTCCGACGTCGCGGAGGGCGCCGTCGCCGCCGTATCCTTCCTGGGCGATGCCAGGCCTCCCCACGACGCGGGTGCCGCCACGACCGAGAGCCACGACGAGGCCGGCCTGTGCCAGCTGCCGGTACGCGGCGATCGCCGTGTTGCGGTTGATCCCGAGCCGCTCGGCGAGGGCGCGCACCGGGGGCAGCGTGTCTCCCGGGGCCAGCGCGCCTCGCTCCAGCAGCGCACGCACGCTGTCGGCGACCTCCGCCGCCGTCCGCCCGCTGATCGCGCCGTTCATGTCCTCGCCCTTCGCCTCATCGAGTGTAGGGGGCGTGCTCATGCTAGCTTTTGGCCTAGGTCAATATTCCGATCGATCCCCTGCCGTCCTCGCGGGACGGCGACGTGAGAGGAACCCCATCGTGTCCACTGCCACCGGAACGGCGCGCGTCAAGCGCGGTCTCGCCGAGATGCTCAAGGGCGGCGTCATCATGGACGTCGTCACGGCGGAGCAGGCGCGCATCGCAGAGGACGCCGGCGCCGTCGCCGTCATGGCTCTCGAGCGCGTGCCCGCGGACATCCGCGCCCAGGGCGGTGTGGCGCGCATGAGCGCCCCCGACCTCATCGACGAGATCGTCGCGTCGGTGTCCATCCCGGTCATGGCGAAGGCGCGCATCGGCCACATCGTCGAGGCGCAGGTCCTCCAGGAGCTCGGCGTCGACTACATCGACGAGTCGGAGGTGCTCTCGCCCGCCGACTACGTCAACCACATCGACAAGTGGGGGTTCACGGTCCCGTTCGTGTGCGGTGCGACGAACCTCGGGGAGGCGCTGCGGCGCATCTCGGAGGGGGCCGCGATGATCCGCTCGAAGGGGGAGGCCGGCACGGGAGACGTCTCGGAGGCGACCAAGCACATCCGCCGCATCACGGGCGACATCAACGTGCTCCGCTCGAAGACCAAGGACGAGCTCTACGTCGCCGCCAAGGAGCTGCAGGCCCCCTACGAGCTCGTCGCCGAGGTCGCCGCGACCGGGAGGCTCCCCGTCGTGCTCTTCACCGCGGGAGGCGTCGCGACCCCGGCGGACGCCGCGCTCATGATGCAGCTGGGCGCGGACGGCGTCTTCGTCGGCTCCGGGATCTTCACGTCCGGCGATCCCGCCCGGCGGGCGGCCGCCATCGTGAAGGCGACGACGTTCTTCGACGACCCCCGCGTGATCGCCGAGGCGTCGCGCGGTCTGGGCGAGGCCATGGTCGGCATCAGCGTGGCCGATCTGCCCGCTCCCCACCGGCTCGCCGATCGCGGCTGGTGACGGATGGCCGATGTCCGCGTCGGCGTGCTCGCGCTCCAGGGCGATGTCCGGGAGCACGTCGTCCTGCTGACGCATCTCGGCGCCGACGTCGTCCGCGTGCGGCGTCCTGAGCAGCTCGAGGGCATCGACGGGCTCGTGCTCCCGGGAGGGGAGTCGAGCGTCATCGACACGCTCGCGCGCGCCTTCGGCCTGCGTGATCCGGTCGTCGCGGCGATCGCCGACGGGATGCCCGTGTACGGCACGTGCGCGGGGCTCATCCTGCTCGCCGACCGCCTGAGCGACGGCATCGCGGGGCAGCGGACCTTCGGCGGGCTGGACGCGACCGTCCGCCGGAACGCGTTCGGAGGCCAGGCCGAGTCGTTCGAGACGGAACTCGACGTGCCGGCCGTCGGATCATCGGCGGTCCGCGCGACGTTCATCCGCGCACCGGTCGTGGAGTCCGTCGGACCGGCGGCGACGCCGCTCGCGACGCTGCCGGACGGCCGGATCGTGGCGGTCGAGCAGGGGCCGATCCTGGGCACCGCCTTCCATCCCGAGGTGTCGGGGGAGGAGCGCTTCCACCGGAGGTTCCTCGATCGTGTCCGCGAGGCCGTCTGAGTCCGCGCGGCACTCAGCCGGGGGTCAGCGCAGCTGGCGGACGGCGAACTCCATGCGGGGGTGCGCGAAGTGCTCCTGCGCCTGCACCAGCTGGAGCTCCTTGTCGCCCACGGCGTACGTCTGCTCGAGCAGGCCGAACACGCTCGACGAGGTGCGCGCCAGCGCCTCGGGCGCAGAGCCCGTCGCGACGTAGTGCGAGGTGAAGAGGGCCGCGGTGACGTCGCCGGAGCCGTTGGCCTTCATGTCCAGGAACGGCGTCTGCACGATCCAGGCGCCGGAGTCGTCGACGACCATCATCTCGATCGTGCCCTCCGGCCGGTCCGGGCGCTCGACGGAGGTGACGAGCACCGTGCGCGGCCCGAGCTCCCGCGCGAGGTCGGCGGAGGCGAGCGTCGACTCGATCGTGTCGGGGCTCGTCTCCGTGAGGAAGCCCAGCTCGAACTGGTTGGGCGTGATGACGTCGGCGACCGGCACGACCCGTTCGCGCAGCAGCCCGGGGATGGCGGGCGCCACGAAGCAGCCGGACTTCGCGTTGCCCATGACGGGATCGCACGCGTACACGGCCGCCGGGTTCGCGGCCTTGACGCGGGCGACCGCGTCGATGATCACATCGGCGATGCCCTCGCTGCCCTGGTAGCCCGACAGGACGGCGTCGAGGGAGGGGAACGCGCCTCGCTCCTCGACGCCCGTGATCACCTCTGCGACGTCGGCGGGCGGGATGAGGGGGCCTCGCCAGGCGCCGTAGCCGGTGTGGTTCGAGAAGTTCACCGTGTAGACAGGCAGCACCTCGACTCCGATGCGCTGCATGGGGAAAACGGCCGCCGAGTTGCCCGCGTGGCCGTATGCCACAGCCGACTGGATCGAGAGGATCTTCATCCTGCGATCATCCCATCCTCCGCGGGTGTCGTCCGAACCCCGACCGTGGTGGAATGGGGGCATGGCAGCTCGGGGGAGGTCGTCGCGCCGCGCGCTCGCGTTCGCGGCCGGCATCGTCGCGCTCGTCGCGGCGATCGCGGCGATCGCCATCGTCGTCGGTCTCGGACGGGAGGACGCCACCGTGGCGGAGGAGACGCCGTCGCCGACGGTGTCAGCGACGCCGACGCGCGCTCCCACCCCCGAGCCGACCCCGACGCCGACGGGGTTCCCGGAGAACACGGCGTCGTACGATCCGGCTTCCCTCCAGGTCGTGGAGGTCTTCGAGGTCAACGGCGCGCTCCCGGTGGACGACGACCCCTATGGGGAGACGGCGGGGGTCTCGGCCCAGCCGATCGAGGCGGGCGCTCCCGTCTTCGCCGATCCCGAGGGCGAGCCCGTGGCGTACCTGCCGCGCGCGCAGCACTTCGAGGGGACGATCGTCCCCGTGGTCGAGCAGCAGGAGCACTGGGTGCGCGTGCTGCTCGTCGGCCGGCAGAGCGTGCCGTCTGCGGGGGACTCCGGCCAGGTCACCGGCTGGCTGCGGACCTCCGACGTCGAGCTGACCGAGAATCCGTACCGCGTGGAGGTCAGCCTGTCGGAGCGGACGATCGACGTCGCGACCGACGAGGGGACGGAGCGCGTCGCCGAGGACTTCGCGTTCGGGGCCGCCGCGACGCCGACGCCCCTCGGCCGGTCGTTCATCATGATGACGAGGACGGCGTCCCTCGCGTACACGCGCGGTCACCCTCTCGTGTACCTGTCGGTGCAGTCGCCGACCCTCGACGGGTTCGACGGGCAGTCCGTCGCCGTCACCGCGTTCCACTACCACGACGTGCGCTCGGGTGCGATCTCGAACGGCTGCATCCGGCTGGACGAGGCGGCGATCTCACGGCTGGCCGAGCTCCCGGCGGGCACGCCCGTCTACATCCGCGACTGATCGACGCGAGTAGCGTGGACGGGTGCCTCAGCCCGCCGCTCACATCCCCGCCGTCCCCGAATCGGGCACCCGCCGCATCTACGAGCTCGCGCTCACGCTGGACGATCCGCTCATGCTCGTCGTGGGGGAGCCCGACGACGCCGTCCCGGAGCACGTCCGGGAGGCCGCGCGGGCGGCGTGGAGCCGGGACGACACGGACTACGCCCCCAACGGGGGCATCCCGGCGCTCCGTCGCGCGATCGTCGAGAAGCTCGCGCGCGAGAACGGGTTCGAGGCCGACGTCGACCAGGTGTGGGTGACGGTCGGCGGGACGCAGGCCATCGCCCAGGCGCTGACGATCGCGCTCGGGGCCGGCGACGAGGTGCTCGTCCCCGACCCCGGCTACACGACGTTCACGATGTATCCGCGGTCGATCGGGGCCGTCCCCGTCCCGTATCCGCTGCGCGCGGAGGACGGCTTCGTCCCCCGGCTCCCGCAGCTCGAACGGCTCGTCACCGAGCGCACGAGGGCGATCATCGTGAACTCGCCGTCGAATCCGCTCGGCGTCGTGTTCGACGAGGCGACGCTGGAGGAGCTCGTCGCGTTCGCCGCCCGTCACGATCTCTGGATCGTCAGCGACGAGGTGTACGAGCACTTCACCTGGTCCGGCCCCCACGTCTCGGTCGCCGCCGTGGCGGCCAGGACGGGCGACCAGGAGCGCGTGCTCAGCGTCTTCTCGACGTCGAAGAGCCATGCCATGACCGGCGCGCGGGTCGGCTGGCTCGTCACGCCGCCGGGCTTCGGCGGCACGATGCGCGCGCTGCAGGAGGCGACGATCGCCTGCGTCGCCACGCCCGACCAGCACGCGGCCGTCGCGGCGCTGACGGGCGGTGACGCGCACATCCGTGCCGCCCGCGACCGCTATCGCGCGCACATCGAGCTCGCCGCCGCGCTGCTGGACGCCCGGGGCTTCCGCTATCACCGTCCGGAGGGGGCGTTCTATCTGTGGATCGACGTCTCGCACGCGTCGGAGGGCGACGTCGCGGGATGGGCGCAGCGGTTCCTGCTCGAAGCGCGCGTCGCCGTGGCTCCCGGCACCGCCTTCGGACGGGCCGGGGAAGGATGGATCCGGATCTGTCTCGCCGCCGCGCCCGAGGTCGTCCGCACGGCCATCGAGCGTCTCCCGTCTCCCCGGCACGAGCCGGCGGGCGCGAGAGAATAGAATCGGAGGAGGCCTGCGCGTCGAGCGCGCGGTCTCGCAGTCAGACGAGCGGGAGTTTTATGTCCGGGCATTCCAAGTGGGCCACGACGAAGCACAAGAAGGCGGCCATCGACGCCAAGCGCGCGAAGTCGTGGGCCAAGCTCATCAAGAACATCGAGGTCGCGGCGAAGCTGGGCGGTCCCGACCTCCAGGGCAACCCGACTCTCTTCGACGCCGTCCTGAAGGCGAAGAAGACATCCGTCCCGAAGGACAACATCGACCGCGCGATCAAGCGCGGCGCCGGGATCGGCGGGGAGTCGGTCGAGTACTCGTCGATCATGTACGAGGGATACGCCCCCGGCGGCATCGCGGTGCTCATCGAGTGCCTCACCGACAACAAGAACCGTGCGGCCGCAGAGGTGCGCACCGCGATGACGCGCAACGGCGGCAACATGGCGGACCCCGGCAGCGTCGCGTACAACTTCGAGCGCAAGGGCGTCATCGTCGCCTCGGCGGAGGGCACGACGGAGGACGACGTGATGCTGGCCGCGCTCGAGGCGGGCGCGCAGGAGGTCGAGCCGCATCCCTCGGGGTTCGAGATCGTGACCGAGGCGAGCGACATGGTCGCCGTCCGCACGGCGCTCCAGGAGGCGGGCATCGAGTACGAGTCGGCCGACGCGGAGTTCGTGCCGAACCTCAGGGTCGAGGTGGACGCCGAGACCGCGCGCAAGGTCTTCCGCCTCATCGACGCGCTGGAGGACAGCGACGACGTGCAGAACGTCTTCACGAACATCGATCTCGCCCCGGAGGTGCTGGCCGAGCTCGAGGACGACGAGTAGGCCGGACCCGGGAGAACGGCGGGAGGGCGGGGACGAGGAGTCCCCGCCCTCGCTGCGTCATGCGACGGATGTCGGCGATGCGGGGGACAATGGAGGGATGGGGCGCGCGGATGGGACGGGTCGGCTCGTCTCCGCCGAGGGCGCGGACGACGCCGGCACGGGGATCCTCCATGTCGACATGGACGCGTTCTACGCCGCGGTGGAGGTTCTCGACGACCCGACCCTGAAGGGCAAGCCGCTCATCATCGGCGCTCCGGACGGCCGCTCGGTGGTGTCGAGCGCGTCCTACGAGGCGCGCCGCTACGGGGTCCGGTCGGCGATGCCCGTGAGCCAGGCGATCCGCCTCTGTCCCCATGCGCTCATCGTCCCGCCGCATTCCGACCGCTATCGCACCGTGTCGCGGCAGGTGATGGAGATCTTCCGCAGCATCACCCCCCTCGTCGAGCAGCTGTCGATCGACGAGGCGTTCCTCGATGTGCGGGGGTCGCGCCGCCTCTGGGGCAGCCCGGCGGAGATCGCCCGCCTGATCCGGCGACGGGTGGCGGCGGAGACCGGGATCACCTGCAGCGTCGGCGTGGCGGCGACCAAGCACGTGGCGAAGATGGCGTCGACGATCTCGAAGCCCGACGGACTGCTCGTCGTGCCGGGTGCGCAGACGCTCGACTTCCTCGCGGCGCGTCCCGTCCGGGCGATGTGGGGCGTCGGACCGAAGGCCGCGGAGGTGCTGGAGGGACGCGGGATCCGGACGATCGGCGATCTGCGGGAGACTCCCGAGCACGTGCTCGCCCGCGCCGTCGGGCCTGCGGGGGCTGCGCGTCTCAGCGCCCTCTCCCGCGGCGAGGACGCCAGGGAGGTCGAGACCTCTCGCGCGGAGAAGAGCATCTCGCACGAGGAGACCTTCCACACCGACGTCGACGACCTCGACGTGCTGCGTGCCGAGCTGCTGCGGCTCGGCGATCGCGTCGCGGTGCGCCTGCGGCGCGGAGGACTGGAGGCGGGAGGCGTCGCGATCAAGGTGCGTTTCGCGGACTTCGCGACGATCACGCGCTCTCAGGCGCTCTCCGAGCCGACGGCGTCAGGACAGCGCATCGGGGAGGGTGCGCGGGAGCTTCTGGCCGCCGTCGACCTGCGCCAGCCCGTGCGTCTCATCGGGGTCAGGGCCGAGCGGCTGCGTCCGGCGGGCTCGTCGGCGCTCGCGCTGTGGGACGAGGACGAGGACTGGAAGCGCCTGGAGGGGACTCTCGACGACGCCACCGCGCGCTTCGGCGACGGCGTCGTGACGCGGGCGGCGTTCCTCGGCAGGGCCGAGCGCTTCCCGCAGGTGCCCGCGGCGCCCCGCCCGCCCGAGGATTCGGACTGACAGGACGGCCCCGCCGCGGTAGCGTGGGGTCATGCCCAACATCGCAGTCGAACTCGGCAAGGTCTCCGCAAGCCTCGGCGTCACCACGGCGTACGGCGAGCCGCAGGAGGTCGGCGGCGAGCAGTTCGTGCCCGTCGCCGCCACCTGGACCGGCTTCGGCGGGGGATCGGATGACGCGGGCAACGGCGGTGGCGGCGGCGGTGGCTTCTCAGCCCCCATCGGCGCCTATGTGCGTCGCGACGGCCAGCTGCGCTTCGAGCCGAACGTGATCGCGCTCCTCGCGGTCGGCGTGCCGTTCGTGTGCGTGGCCGGCCGTGCGCTGACCAAGCTCGTCCGTGCCCTCAAGAAGTAGCACGTCCGCTTCGAGGACGGTCTCGTTCGAGGCCGCCGTCCGCGACGTCGTCGCCCTGGTCGCGGAGCGCGCGGCGGATCGTCTCGTCATCGACGGGCGCAGCGGGGCGGGGAAGACGACGCTCGCGCGCCGGGTCGCGGCGGAGTGGCCGTCGACGGGTGCGCCGCAGGTCGTGTCGCTCGATGAGCTCTACCCCGGCTGGGGCGGCCTGCGGGAGGGCGGGGCGCTCGCCCGCGCTCTGGTCCTGGAGCCCCACCATCGCGGTGAGGCCGGGGCGTACCGCCGTTTCGACTGGGCGCGGGGCACCTTCGCCGGACCGCTCGTGGTGGTCGACCCCTCCCTCCCTCTCGTCGTGGAGGGGTGCGGGGCTCTTGCCGAGACCGTCGCGGAGCTGGCCGACGCCTCGCTGTGGATGGACGGTCCCGAGGCGCAGCGCCGCCGCCGCGCCCTCGTCAGGGACGGCGGCGGATTCGAGCGCCACTGGTCGATGTGGGCCGATCAGGAGGACGCGCACATCGCGCGAGAGCGCCCCGACCGTCTCGCGCAGCTCGCCCTCAGCGTGATCTGAGGGCGCTCATCCCTCGTCGGCGGCCTGGACGAGCCCGTCGAGGCGGTAGCCGAGCCAGTCGTAGAGCGCGAAGCGCGGATCCTCCTCGTCATGGTCCTCCGCCGTCTCGATGCCGAGCCTGCTGGCGAGGACGAGGCGCACCGCGGCGAGCGTCCGCAGCCATGCGTCGAGCGCGTCTCCCTCGATCGGGACGTCGACGGGCGACAGCGCCTCCTCGAGTCGGGCCTCCTCGACGGTGTCGAGATCCCGCAGCACGGTCGCCGCGTCGTGCCACCGGCGTCCGAGCAGATCGCCGCGCGTGAGATCGCGGAACTCGCGCGCCGCATCGGCATCGTCGGGATACGCGTCCGGCGCGAGCCGGTCGAGCGCGGGGTCGGGCTCGCTCTGCGTCGCTTCGACGAGCGACGAGAACTGCTGGACGAGGGCGCGCAGGTGCGCGGCCTCGATGCGCGTCAGCGTGAGGATCACGAGCCGTCCGGTCATGTCGCTGCGATCCTCACATCGGGGCCTTTCTCACGGTGGCCCACAGGCCGTAGTCGTGCATCGCCTGGGCATGCAGCTCCATCTGCTCGCGTGCGCCCTCCGCGACCACGGCGTGTCCGTCGTGATGGACCGACAGCATCAGCCGCGTCGCGCGGTCCTCGTCATAGCCGAAGTACGTGCGGAAGACGCGGACGACGTAGCTCATGAGGTTCACGGGGTCGTCCCACACGACGGTCTGCCAGGGGACGTCCGCGGCCGGGGCCACGATCTCGTCGACCTCCTCGGCGACCTCGGGCGACGCGAAGGCCGTCAGCGCGGCGCTCATGCCCAGCCCAGCTCGTGGAGTCGGTCGTCGTCGATGCCGTAGAAGTGAGCGATCTCGTGGACGAGGGTCGTGTGCACCTCGTCGCGCAGCTGGGCCTCGTCCGCGCACCGCGCGAGATGGGGCTCGCGGTAGACGACGATCCGGTCCGGGAGCTCGCCCATCCCGTAGCGCTCGCGTTCGGTGAGCGCGAGCCCGTCGTACAGACCCAGAAGGCCGAGGGTGCCGTCCTCCGGGCGGCCCTCCACGACGAAGACGACGTTGTCGAGGCCCTCGACCATCTCGTCGGGGAGCTGATCGAGCTCGTCCACGACGAGCGCCTCGAAGACCTCGGCATCCATGTGCATCATCGGCCTCCGATCCTATCGGCGGCTCGGCTCGGAAGACGGAGGAAGCTCCTCACCCGCGGGGATGAGGAGCTTCTTCCCATGGGGTGGCTAACCGGGCTTGAACCGGCGACCTCCTGGACCACAACCAGGCGCTCTACCGACTGAGCTATAGCCACCATGGTGTCCCGAACGCTCGGGGCAACTTCACTATTCTGTCACACGTTCTGCCCGAATGACGAAACGACCGAGGTCGCGATGTCGCGTGCCTCCTCCGAGGCCGGGCCGGGCTCGGGGACGAAGACGGCGCGACGATAGTAGGCGAGCTCGCGGATCGATTCGAGGATGTCGGCGAGCGCGCGGTGTCCGCCGTCCTTGCCGGGAGCCTGGAAGTAGGCGCGGGGATACCAGCGGCGGGAGAGCTCCTTCACGCTCGACACGTCGACGTTGCGGTAGTGCAGATGTCCGTCCACGCGAGGCATGTACGTCGCGAGGAACATGCGGTCGGTGCCGATCGTGTTGCCCGCCAGGGGAGCCTTGCGCTCCTGCGGAACGAAGCGGCGGATGTACTCGAGCGACCGGCGCTCGGCCTCCTCGAGGCTCACCCCCTCGGGGATCTCGTCGAGGAGTCCGGATGCGCGATGCATCGACGTCACGAACTCGCCCATGTGGTCGAGGGCCTTCTGCGACGGCTTGATCACGAGCTGGAGGCCGGGATCGAGGACGCGGAGGTCGAAGTCGGTCACGACGATCGCGATCTCGACGAGCTCGTCGACCGCGACGTCGAGGCCGGTCATCTCGCAGTCGATCCAGACGAGTCGGTCGTTCTCAGAGGCGTTCACCATCCCGCCAGCCTATCGACGGGCGGGGACAGTGCGCTGCATGGTCCCCCAGGCACGATTCGAACGTGCGACCTGCGAATTAGAAGTTCGTTGCTCTTCCGCTGAGCTACTGAGGGTCGCATTCAAGGGTAGCGCGTGCGCCGCCGCCGCTCGGCTCGGCGATGTCCTTCCGTGCTGCTCGGCGTTCTCGCGCACAGGCGTTGCGACGGTTTCTGCACGGCTCGCAGGTGCAGCCTCTCCTCCCCTTGCTGCCTCCTCCGGGCGGCACCGTCCGGTCCGTAGGCGTGCTGACGGCGGGTGCGGGGACCTGATCGCCGCGCCCCGCGAGATGCTTCCGGAACCCGCCTCGCTCGGCGCCTCGACGCCGATGGCGGTTGTCGTTCTCGTCGCAGTCGACGCAGGGGTGTTCGCGGAGACGGGCCAGCACGCGCTCGAAATTCCTGTGACGATGGCGGGCCTGGAGCTCCCGGGCGCGCTCGGGGCTGACAGACATGATCAGGGCCTCCTGCGACGCGTGGTCTCCGAGGTCAGGAGGGTCGGCACGGTGTACATGACTCGACGCGACGGCCGGCCCCCGACATCCGCGCCCGGCGCCGATCCGCCGAGCGTGTGGTCAAGGGGTGGCGGCCGCGCGCGTCTGGACGTAGCGTCTCCATCGGGGGAGCGAAGCGGAAGGAGTCGAAGATGACGACGACGCAGGCACGCAGGCTCTGGGTCGCGCACGGCGCGGTCGGCGCAGTCGGGTCGATCAGGGAGCACGACGGCGAGTTCGAGGTGCGGATGGTCGGAGCGGATGCGCCGGTCGGCCGCTATCCCGAGCTGGAGATCGCGAAACGGGCACTGCAGGCGCATCTGAAGCCGGGAGCGGAACGGCCGGAGTTCCGGCGCCACTGAGGCGTCACGGCGACACGCGGGGGCCCGACGACGGCATGCGGCCGGCGGCGGGCTTCGTGGAGCGCCGTCGCCGCGGTGCGAGGAGGCGCAGGGTGATGTCCACGCACGGCCCGATGCCGACGGCGAAGACGACGGTCCCGACGCCGACGGTTCCGCCGAGCAGCCACCCGAGCGCGAGCACGGCGGTCTCGACCGTCGCGCGGGCGCGCCACATGGGCCATCCGAGCCGCCGGTGCAGTCCGGTCATGAGCCCGTCGCGCGGACCGGGCCCGAGCTCCGCGCCGATGTAGACGCCGGATCCCACGGCGACGAGGAGGATCCCGCCGACGAGCGCGAGGATGCGCAGGCTCGGATGCTCGACCGACGGCAGCAGATCGAGAACGAGCTGCATGCTCGTGCCCACGAGCAGGACGTTCAGCACCGTGCCGGCGCCGGGGCGCTGCCGCAGCGGGATCCACGCGAGCAGGACGAGGGCGCCGATGATGTTCGTGACCCATCCGGTCGCCACGCCGGTCCGGAGCGACGCGCCCTCGGCGAGGACGGTCCAGGGGTCGACGCCCAGCCCGGCGGCGACGGCGAGCGCGCAGCCGGCGCCGTAGAGCGGCAGGCCGATGAGGAGCCGCGCCACGCGGAATCCCACGGAGCGGCCGTCGAAGGCGCTCACGGAGCAGTCCAATCGTCCCCGACGGAACTCGTCGGGCTCCGGTCGGGGATGCGCGAGCGGTCGGTCGCCAGCGGCCGGTAGCCATCTCTGAACGTGCAGATGATCGCGGAGACGGCGGCGACGGCGGCGAGAGCGGCCAGGGCGGTCAGAACGAGGGACGGAGGGAGCATGAGCCCATCGCACAGGTAAATTGGATATGGCTCAAGATGCCAATCCTGTTACCGTGGTCTGCATGATGGATTCCCGGCTCTCCGCCCGCGCGCTCGTCGAGCATCTCGGGGCGTGGCGCACACGCGAACCGGCGTACGAGGCGCTCGCCGACGCGATCCGGCTCCTCTGCCTCGACAACCGCATCGCGCCGCGCACGGCGCTCCCGGCGGAGCGCGAGCTCGCCGCGCGCCTCCGGATGAGCAGGACGACGGTGGCGGCGGCGTACCGCAGCCTGCGGGAGAGCGCGCACATCGAGAGCGTGCGCGGCTCGGGCAGCGTGACGCTCCCGCTGGGGCAGCGTGACCTCGGACGCGCGTCGGACGTGGAGGGCGCGATCGATCTGCAGCAGGCCAGTCCGCCCGCGTGGCCGGGGCTGGCGTCCGTGTACGCCGAGGTCGCCGCGACCGCGTCGACGATCGTCGCACGCTCCGGCTATGAGACGCTCGGCCGCCTCGGGCTCCGCGAGGCGATCGCGCAGCGCTACTCCGAGCGGGGCCTCCCGACGACGGCGGCGCAGGTGATGGTGACGACCGGCGCGCAGAGCGCCATCGCCCTCACCGCGCGGCTCCTGCTGTCGCGGGGCGATCGGGTCCTCATCGAGACCCCCACCTATCCCCACGCCGCCGAGTCGTTCGCGGCGGCGGGAGCGCGGCTCGTCGGCGTGCCCGTGACCCCCGGGTCCGGCTGGGACCTCGATCGCGCGGACGATGCGTTCCGCCGCGCCGCGCCGGTCGCGGCCTACCTCATGCCGGCCTTCCACAACCCGACGGGCGAGACGATGCCGCACGACGTCGCGGTGCAGATGGCGACGGCGGCGAGGGCCTCGGGCACGGTCGTGATCGTGGACGAGACCACGGCCGAGCTCGACGTCGACGGCGGCACGCCCGCGGAGCCGTTCGCGGCGGCCGCTCCCGCGGGCGCCGAGGTGATCACGCTGGGCTCCGTGAGCAAGACTGTCTGGGGAGGGCTCCGCGTCGGGTGGATCCGGGCGGACGAGGAGGTCATCCGACGCCTGCTCGCGCTGCGCCCGGTCTTCGACCTGGGCACGCCCGAGTTCGAACAGGCCGTCGTGGAGCGCCTCGTCCCGCTCATGCCGGAGATCGTCGCCCAGCGCGGCGAGATGCTGCGGGCCGGCCGGGACGCCCTCGTGGCCGCCTTGGACCGGCGGCTGCCGCAGTGGAGCGTTCACACGGCCTCCGGGGGAGTGGCGCTCTGGGTGGGCCTCGGCGTCGCCCGCAGCTCGGCGCTCGTGATGGCCGCGCGTCGCCGCGGCGTGCTGCTGTCGGCGGGACCGAGGTTCTCCGTGGGCGGAGGACACGAACGGCATCTGCGCATCCCCTTCACCGCCTCGGCCGACAGGCTCGAGCACGCGGTGGAGGTGCTCGCCGCCTCGTGGGAAGACGTGGTGGACGGCCCGGGGAGCGTCCTGGAGGAGCGCGGCGCGGACGCGCTCGTCTGATCCGGCGGCCTCGGAGCCTCAGCGCGAGGAGCGCAGGGTCCGCACGGCCTCGTCGGCGCTCCAGAACTCGCCCACGGTGCGCAGCGCGCCGGAGGCCGCGTGGAAGCGCTCGGCGCGATAGCGGACGCCGAGATCGGACTCCACGATGCGGAGGTGGCCGATCACGCGTTCGTCCGCGCCCACGACGCGCCAGAGCGCCGCTCCCGCGCGGACGAGCCGTTCGGGAGCACCGGTCAGCGGCGGCGTCGCCAGGGGAATGCCGAGGACGGCGGCGGTGTTGGTCATGAGAGCTCCTTCCCGTGCGTCTGCGACGATAGGCGGGGGCGCCGACATTCGTTCAGAGGAGTTCAGATGAGCCAGACGTTCGTGATCGCAGGGGGCTGCTTCTGGTGTCTCGATGCGGCGTACCGCGCGTTGCGAGGAGTGTCGTCGGTGGTCTCCGGATACACCGGCGGCGCGCGTCCTCACCCGACGTACGAGCAGGTCTGCACGGGGGCGACCGGCCATGCGGAGGCCGTGAAGGTGACGTTCGACCCGGAGACGATCGCGCCGGAGATCATCCTCGACGCCTTCTTCACCATGCACGACCCGCGCCAGCTGAACCATCAGGGCGCGGATCGCGGGACGCAGTACCGCAGCGCGATGTTCTACGAGGACGAGGAGCAGAAGGCGCTGTTCACGGCGGCCCGCGAGCGCGCGAGCGAGATCTGGGATGCGCCGGTCGGCACGACGGAGGGCGCCGTCGTCACGACGCTCGAGCCGCTCGGCGAGTTCTACGACGCGGAGGACTACCACCAGGACTTCTTCGCGAAGAACCCCACCCAGGGGTACTGCCTCGCCGTCGCCGCGCCGAAGGTGAACAAGGTGCGCGCCCGCTTCGCTGAGTACGCGGCCTGATCCTCCGCCGAACCCCTCCGACGCCGCGTGCACAGCGGTGCGGAGGGGTTCGTCGTCTCCACAGATGTGGTCGCCCCGTCCCATGTGCGCTCGTCGGACGCTGTGCTGGAGAGACGAGGCGCCGGGGACGGTCTCCGGCCGGAGGGAAGACCATGACAGATCACATCACCGTCGTCGGCAACATCGCCAACGACCCCACGCCGACGACGCTTCCGAACGGCACGGCCGTGCTGCGGTTCCGTCTCGCGAGCAACCGGCGGCGTTTCGACAGGGAGAAGGAGCAGTGGGTGGAGGAGGCGCCGAACTGGTATTCCGTCGCCGCCTTCCGCTCGCTCGCGACGAACGGCGCGGCCTCGCTCTCGAAGGGGCAGCGGGTGGTGGTCAGCGGAAGGCTCCGCGTGCGTCCCTGGCAGAGCGACAGCGGGGCGCGCGGGACCGAGGTCGAGATCGCCGCCGACGCCCTCGGCATCGACCTGCTCTTCGGCACCACGACGTACTCGCGCACGGCCGCGGGAGCGGCCTACGAGCCGCGGCGCGATGACGAGGCGGAGCCGGCGGGCGACGACGACGAGGAGCAGAAGACCGCCGAGGACGAGGCGCTCTCCTGGCACCCCGCGAAGCTCGGTGAGACGGAGCCCACGCCGTTCTGATCGTGGGTCGCGAGGTCGCTACTCGTCGTCGGCCGCGGGGCCGGAGGCGTCCAGCACCTTGGCGGGGATCACCCCGACGTCGACGATCTCGCGGTCGCCGAGCGGCTGGGACAGCTCGATCGTGAAGGGCGTCGCCGGGTTGCTCTGGCAGGTCCACGCGTCGGCGGACTCGTCGGGCCGCACGCCGATCACGACCTCGACGGCGGCCTCGGTCTCGACGAGCGAGACGACCTCGACCCGTCCCGCCGCGTCCATGCCCCCGTGGCACGCCTGCTCGACCGCGAGCAGGCTCACGGTCGTGTCTTCCGGCGATGCGGGCGTCTCGGGATCGAGAGCGAGGGCGGCGTCGTTGAGGTCTCCGGTGTCCGCGCGCAGCGTGCACGCTCCCGACGACGACACGACCCACTCCGCGGGCTGCTCGGCGCCGGCCGCGCGCCAGACGAGGGTGAGCTGGTCGAAGGACTCGCCCGGCCTGCCGTCGTCCGACTCGACGGCGTGCAGCAGGGCGATCTGGCGGTCGTCCGCGCTGAGGACGATCCACTCGTCCTCGGCGCCCTCGAGCCGACGGGCCGCCGAGCCGTCGTCCTGCGCCGTCTCGGCGGCGGAGAGCACCTCGTCGTCCGCCTGTGCGAGCGTCACGGGCTTCACCAGGGCGTCCGACGGGAACTCCACGGGGCCGCACGCCAGCGTCTCGCCCGGCACGACGTCGAACGTCGCGGGCGTCGCGCTCGGGCTCGCGTCCGGCGACGGCGAGGAGGAGCCCGGGGCGGATGCCCCCGTCGCGCAGGCGCTCAGGAGCAGCCCGCCGATCGCGAGGAGGCCGGCGACGAGGGTCGCGCGTCGTGGCCCGGCGGCCGGCCTGCTCGCGGGCGTGGTGTCCTGCTCGGTGCTGCGCATGATGTCCTCCGGAGGGTCGTCGGCGATGGGCCTCTCATCAGAAGGTGTCACGACGACGGCGATCGTCTCGCATCGTCCGGCGGACTCTCCGTTCGCCGTGCGTGCGCGGCCCCTAGACTGGACCTCAAATGGCTGAATACATCTACCAAATGGTGCGTGCCCGCAAGTCCGTGGGCGACAAGCTGATCCTCGACGACGTGACGATGGCGTTCCTGCCGGGCGCCAAGATCGGCATGGTCGGTCCGAACGGCGCCGGCAAGTCGACCATCCTCAAGATCATGGCGGGGCTGGACCAGCCCTCGAACGGCGACGCGACGCTGGCCCCCGGCTTCTCGGTCGGCATCCTTCTGCAGGAGCCCGAGCTCGACGAGTCGAAGACGGTGCTCGAGAACGTGCAGGACGGCGTCGGCGAGATCAAGGGCAAGGTCGACCGCTTCAACGAGATCTCCGCCCTGATGGCGGAGCCCGACGCCGACTTCGACGCGCTGCTCGCCGAGATGGGGACACTGCAGGAGGCCATCGACGCCGCCGACGCGTGGGACCTCGACGCGCAGCTCGAGCAGGCGATGGACGCGCTGCGGACGCCGCCGGGCGACGCGCGCATCGAGAACCTCTCCGGCGGCGAGAAGCGTCGCGTCGCCCTCTGCAAGCTCCTGCTGCAGAAGCCCGACCTGCTGCTCCTCGACGAGCCCACCAACCACCTCGACGCGGAGAGCGTCCTCTGGCTCGAGCAGCACCTGCAGAAGTACGCGGGCGCCGTCATCGCCATCACGCACGACCGGTACTTCCTCGACAACGTCGCGGAGTGGATCGCCGAGGTCGACCGCGGCCGGCTCTACCCGTACGAGGGCAACTACTCGACCTACCTGGAGAAGAAGGCCGAGCGCCTGGAGGTCCAGGGGAAGAAGGACGCCAAGCTCCAGAAGCGCCTCAAGGAGGAGCTCGACTGGGTGCGCTCCAACACCAAGGGCCGCCAGGCGAAGTCGAAGGCGCGCCTGGCCCGGTACGAGGAGATGGCCACGGAGGCGGAGCGGACGCGCAAGCTCGACTTCGAGGAGATCCAGATCCCCGCGGGGCCGCGCCTGGGCAGCATCGTCATCAACGCGAAGGACCTGCAGAAGGGCTTCGACGGCCGCCAGCTGATCGACGGCCTGAGCTTCAACCTCCCGCCGAACGGCATCGTGGGGGTCATCGGCCCCAACGGCGTCGGCAAGACCACGCTGTTCAAGACGATCGTCGGCCTCGAGCCGCTCGACGGCGGCGAGCTGAAGATCGGCGAGACGGTGAAGATCAGCTACGTCGATCAGACCCGATCGAACATCGACCCGCAGAAGTCGCTGTGGGAGGTCGTGTCCGACGGACTCGACATCATCACGGTCGGCAAGACCGAGATCCCGTCGCGCGCCTACGTGTCGAAGTTCGGGTTCAAGGGGCCGGATCAGCAGAAGAAGGCGGGTGTGCTGTCGGGCGGTGAGCGCAATCGCCTGAACCTCGCGCTCACGCTCAAGGAGGGCGGCAACCTGCTGCTCCTCGACGAGCCGACGAACGACCTCGACGTCGAGACCCTGCAGTCGCTGGAGAACGCCCTGCTGGAGTTCCCGGGCTGCGCCGTGGTCATCACGCACGACCGGTGGTTCCTCGACCGGATCGCGACGCACATCCTCGCCTACGAGGGCACCGACGCGAAGCCGGCGAACTGGCACTGGTTCGAGGGCAACTTCGAGGCGTACGAGGCGAACAAGGTCGAGAGGCTGGGCCCCGACGCCGCGCGGCCCCACCGCACGGCGTACCGCAAGCTCACGCGCGACTGACCGCCCGCACACGAGAGAAGGCCGCCCCGGTCCGGGGCGGCCTTCTCCGTGTCTCCTCCGCGCTCAGCTCGTGAGCGAGTCGACGTACTCCTGGTTGTCCTCGATCCACTGCTCGACGAGCGGGCCGTAGTCGTCGGTGTCGTTCTCGACGAACAGGACGTTCTCGAGGTCGTACAGCTGGTCGAGGCTCATCTCGAAGCCCGACAGCCACTCGGCGACCTCGGGGTAGTCCTCGCTGAAGCCCTCGCGCCCGTAGGAGTAGAGGCTTTCGGTCCCGCCGAGCGCGCCTTCCGGATCCTCGAGGTTCTTGATCGCATACGCGCCGTACGCCCAGTGCGGCTCCCACAGCGTGACGACGATGTTCTCGCCGGACTGCTCGGCGGCCTCGAGCTCCGTGAGCATCGCGGCGGTCGAGGACGTCGTGAACTCCATGTCCTCCAGCCCGTAGTCCGGGATCACCGCGTCCTCCATCGCGATGGTGAGGCCGGCTCCCGGCTCGATCCCGACGATCTGATCGCCGAACTCGTCGGCGTTCGCCGCGAGGTCGGCGAGCGAGTCGATGGGTGCGTCCTCGTTCACGGCGACGGTGAGGCGCGACTCCGTGTTCCACGCGCCGAGCTCCTCGATCGAGTCGCCGAACGACTCGATGTACGACGCGTGGGTGACCGGGAGCCACACATCGGTCGTGAAGTCGTAGTCGCCCGTGGAGAGCCCCGTGAAGAGCGGAGCGACGTCGGCGTACTCGAGCTCGACGTCGTACCCCTTGTCCTCCAGGATCGCCTTCCACAGCTCGGACGTGGCGACGCCCTCGTCCCAGCCGTTGAACACGGCGAGCGTGATCGTGCCCTGCGAGCCGTCTCCGCCGGCGTCGGCGTCGTCTCCGGACGCGCAGCCGGCGAGGGCGAGCCCCGTCGCCGACGCGAGAGCGGTGAACGCGAGAATGCGCTTCTTCATGCTGTGTCTTCCTTCCTCGGCGGGAGTGTCTCTCCGCGCCGTCTGCATCGGCGTAGGTTCCGATGCGACGGGCGCCGGTGCGGCGCCCGCAGGTCCTGAGCGCTGTCAGCGTCCGGCGGTGACGGGCGCCCGACGCGGGGAGGCCGTCTCGACCTCCTGCTCCTCGGCAGGCTCCGGCCGCGCCGTCCGGCGCCCCGCACCGGCCGACTGCAGCTTCGCGAAGAGCCCCGCGCGCTTCCCGAACGACCCCGTGAGGCGGTCGAGGATGATCGCGAGGACGACGACCGAGAGCCCCGCCTCCACGCCCAGCGCCGTGTCGAGGCGGTTGAGCGACGCCACGACGTCGCCGCCGAGCCCGCCTGCGCCGACCATCCCCGCGATGACGACCATCGACAGCGCGAGCATGATCACCTGGTTGACACCGGCCATGATCGTGGGCAGGGCCAGCGGAAGCTGGATCTGCCGCAGGATGCGCCCGCCGGGCGAGCCGAAGGCGTGGCCCGCCTCGACCACCTCGCGGTCGACGCCGCGGATGCCGAGCTCGGTGAGGCGGACCCCCGGCGCCATCGCGAAGATGATCGTCGCGAAGATGCCGGGCGCGACGCCCACGCGGAACAGCAGGAGGGCGGGGATCAGGTAGACGAACGCGGGCATCGTCTGCAGGAAGTCGAGCACGGGGCGGACGATCTTCGAGACGAGGTCGCTCTTGGCGGCCGCGATGCCGAGCGGGATGCTGATGACGAGCGCCCACACGGTGGCGACGATGATGAGCGCGAGCGAGCTCATCGCGTTCTGCCACTGGTCCATCGAGGCGATGAGCAGCAGTCCCACGCCCGTGCCGATCCCGAAGACCCAGCCGCGTGCGAGGAGGCCGATCGCCGCCGCGACGAGCGCGACGACCCAGAACGACGGCTCGCTGAACACGAAGAAGAGCGCGTCGTACATGCCGACGAAGATCGCGCGGATCACATCGAACAGCCCTCCCAGGTTGTCGACGATCCACTGGATGCCGTCCGCGACCCTGTCGCCGAGGGGGATCCGGATGAACCCGTCCATCAGCGCACCTCCTCGGGGTCGAGCGCATCGCCTTCGAGGGCGCCGTCGGGGGCGGTCTCGGCGAGGATCTGGTCGATGACCGTCGTGGGGATGGGCTGCTGAGGCAGGGTGATCTCCTCCGTGGATCCGGGGCCGGGGCCCAGCGCGGCGAGCAGGGTCACGCGGGGGATGACGCCGACGAGGCGGCCGCCGTCGTCGGTCACCGCCAGCGGGAGCGGGGACTCGACGGCGGGGATGAAGAGGTCCATGAGGACGTCGTTCTCGCTCACGGCCTGCGGCACGGGCTTCAGGACCGATGTGAGCGAGCTCTCGCCGGCGCGGACGAGCTTCATCGCATCGCGGTCGGTGATCATGCCGGCGAGCCGGCGGTCACGCCCGACGACGTACGCCGCGGACGTGTAGGCGTCGCGCATGGTGCGCAGCGCCGTGCGCGGTCCCGCGTTCTCGGCGATGACCGGGCGCGGGCGCTCCATGACGTTGCCTGCCGTGAGCACGCGCGCTCGATCGACGTCCTGCACGAACTGCTCGACGTAGTCGTTGGCGGGGTCGGTGAGGATGTCCTCCGGCGTCCCGATCTGGACGATGCGGCCGTCCCGCATCACGGCGATGCGGTCGCCGAGCAGCATCGCCTCGTTGAGGTCGTGCGTGATGAAGACGATCGTCTTGCCCAGCCTCTGCTGCAGCTCCAGGAGCTGGTCCTGCATCTCGCGCCGGATGAGCGGGTCGAGGGCGCTGAACGCCTCGTCCATGAGGAGGATGTCCGTGTCCGCGGCGAGCGCGCGGGCGATTCCCACACGCTGCTGCATCCCCCCGGAGAGCTCCGAGGGGTACTTGTCTCCCCAGCCGCCGAGACCGACGAGCTGGAGGATCTCGGCTGCCTTCGCGGCGCGCTCGGCGCGCCCGACGCCCTGGAGCTCGAGCGGGTAGGCGACGTTCGCGGACACCGTGCGGTGCGGAAGCAGCGCGAAGTGCTGGAACACCATCGAGACGTGGTCTCGGCGGATCTCGCGGAGCCGTGCGGCGGGGATGCCCGTGATGGGCTCCCCGTCCACCGTCACGCTGCCCGCGGTGATGTCGTGCAGGCCGTTGAGCATGCGGATGAGCGTCGACTTGCCGGAGCCCGAGAGCCCCATGACGACGAAGATCTCGCCGCGTCTCACCTCGAAGGACGCGTCGATCACGGCGGCCGTCGCGCCGTCGAGCCGGTCGCGCGGCGTCCCTGATCGAAGGCGTTCCACGGCGTCGTGCGGGCGTCGGCCGAAGACCTTGTAGAGGCCTTCGGCGCGCAGGGCGATGGATGCGTCGTTCTCGGTCACGTTCTCCATGTGCCGGGCGCGGCTGCGTCGTGTCTCGCAACATCCGCGTTCGGTCGTCGGTCGCGGTCCGGGCAGGCGATCGGCCGGGCCAAAGGGCGCCGGTCTCGCAGCCGTCGGGTCGGCGGCTGATCGTCGGCCATACGCACGCCGCTGAGAGCGGCATCCGCGGTCCTGGGCGGATCACCGGGCGATTGTTCCACCGCCGGTGCAAGGCTCGCCCTCGTGTTGCGGTCGAGGGACGAACCCGCCCACTCTAGCAACGCTCCTCCGTCCGGCCGCGGCGCGCGTGGAGCGCCAGGCACCGCGTCGATCCGCATGAGGACGGGGCAGAAGCGGGTATCGTCGGGCGAGGGGCGAGGCGCCAGTCCGTTATCCGATCGTTACCGCAAGCCGGTGGACAGCACCGCAGGAGGAGACCTATGACCCGTGTGCACGTGCCGATCCAGCTGCGATGGGGAGATCTGGACGCCTTCGGCCACGTCAACAACGCCTCGATGCTCCGCCTGCTCGAGGAGGCGCGGTGCCGTGCGTTCTTCCGGGCCGAGGACTCCGGCGAGGACGCTCCGCCGACGGCCGTCTTCGGCTCGGAGGTGCTGGGATCGCAGGCGGGCGTGGCGACGCTCATCGCGCGCCAGAGCATCGAGTACCTCCGGCCCGTTCCCTATCGCCATCGACCGCTCGACGTGCAGCTGTGGATCGGGCGGCTGGGCGGCTCCAGCATCGACGTCTGCTACGAGGTCCGCGGCGCGGCCGGGAACGGCGCCGAGGCGGAGGAGGTCTATGCCCGTGCCGACGCCGTCGTCGTGCTCGTGGACGTGTCATCCGGTCGCCCCGTGCGCCTCGCCCCCGAGATGCGCGCGGCGTGGGAGCCGTATGTCGAGGAGCCTGTCGCGTTCAGCCGCCGCTGACGGCGACGCCGCGCGCTCTCACGGATGAGAGACTGGGAGATGCCCTTCTCACCCCGCAGGGAGCTGATCGATGTCCGACGTCACGCCGCCGCATCCCCTCGTCGACGTCCGCGCCGACTTCCCCGGCGTCGCCGGCCGCGGTGATCGCGTGTATCTCGACTCGGCTGCGACCGCGCAGCGGCCCGAGGCGGTCATCGCCGCGGAGGCGGGCTTCACCCGGAGCGACTACGCCGCCGTGCACCGGGGATCGAGCATGGCGACGGGTGAGGCCACCTTCGCCTTCGAGACGGCCAGGGAGAAGGTCGCCGCGTTCGTCGGGGCGGGCGAGCGCGAGATCGTCTGGGCCGAGAACGCCACCGACGCGTTGAACCTCGTGGCGGGTGGCCTCTCGGACGCCTCGCGCGGCCTGGGGGGAGAGCGGCTCGCCATCGGGGAGGGCGACGAGATCCTCGTCACCGAGGCGGAGCACCACGCGAACCTCATCCCCTGGCAGCGGCTCGCGCGTCGCACGGGCGCGACGCTCCGCTGGGTCCCCGTCGACGATCGAGGCCTGTGGACGGTGGACGACCTCCGTGCGCGGCTCTCCCCGCGCACGGCGCTCGTGGCGTTCTCCCACGTCTCGAACGTGACGGGCCTCATCGCCCCCGTGGCCGACATCGCCGCCGCCGCACGCGACGTCGGAGCCCTCACCGTCCTCGACGCATGCCAGTCGGCTCCGCACCTGCCTCTCGACCTCGGCGCTCTCGGCGTCGACTTCGCGGCCTTCTCCGCGCACAAGATGCTCGGCCCCACCGGGATCGGCGTGCTGTACGGGCGGGCGGAGCTCCTCGACGAGCTGCCGCCGGCCCGCACGGGCGGCTCCGCGATCACCACGGTGACGATGGAGGACGCGGAGTTCCTGCCGTCGCCGCATCGTTTCGAGGCCGGCACGCAGCCCGTCACGCAGGCGGTCGGCTTCGGGGCCGCCGTCGACTATCTGACCCGTCTCGACATGAGGGACGTGCGCGCGCACGGCGCCGAGCTCGCCGGACGGCTCGTCGACGCGGTCTCGGCCGTCCCGGGCGTGCGGCTCGTCGGACCGCGTCCGGGGGAGGACCGTGCGGCGCTGGCGAGCTTCGTCGTGGACGGCGTCCACGCGCACGACGTCGGCCAGTTCCTGGACGACAGGGGCATCACCGTCCGCACGGGCCATCACTGCGCCCAGCCGCTCCACCGCCGGCTCGGGACGGCGGCCACGACGCGGGCGAGCGCATACGTCTACACGGCGCCGGATGACGTCGACGCGCTGGGATCGGCGCTCGGCGAGGTCCGCGCGTTCTTCGGAGCGGATCGATGAGCGGCGACCTGCAGACCCTGTACCAGGAGCTCATCCTCGATCACTCGCGCGATCCGGAGGGCAGGGGCGACCCGAGCGGGCTCCCCTTCACGCATCACGAGCTGAACCCGTCGTGCGGCGACGAGATCACCGTCGGCGTCGCGCTCGACGCCGACGGCGCGATCGGCGAGATCGTGTGGGACGGGCACGGCTGCTCCATCTCGATGGCGTCCGCGTCGATCATGACGGGGCTCCTGGAGCACGCCGCCCGCGACGAGGCGCTCGAACGCGTCGAGGAGTTCCGCACCATGCTGCGCTCGCGCGGGACGATCGAGCCCTCCGAGGCGCTCGGCGACGCCGCCGCGCTGCAGGGCGTGTCGAAGTACGTCATGCGCATCAAGTGCGCGATGCTCGGCTGGGTCGCCCTCGAGGCGGGCCTGAGGAAGGCGGGCTGAGCGTCGGCCGATCAGCCCCGCGGCAGGCGCGCCATGATCTCCTGGGCCACGGAGGCGATGAGCACGCCGTCTCGCGTGTAGAGACGGCCGAAGGCCAGGCCCCGGCCCCCCTGGGCGCCGGGCGACTCCTGCACGTAGAGGATCCACTCGTCCGCCCGCCCGGGACGGTGCCACCACATGGCGTGATCGAGACTGGCGACGTTGATCCCCGGCGATGACCATGAGAGCCCGGCGCCCCGCATCGACGGCTCCTGGATGGTGTAGTCGCTGAGGTAGGCGAGCGCCGCCTGGTGCAGCAGCCGGCTGTCGCCGATGGGACGGCGCACGCGCGTCCACACCGCCTGTGCGGGCTTCGGGTCGCCCTGTGCGTCGAGGACGAGGTCGCCGTCGACGCGGCGCACCTCGATCGGGTTCGCGGCGAGCAGGCGGCGGGAGAGCGGATGGCGGTCCTGCCCGGCGGCGTTCTCCGGGAGATCCTCCGGAGCGGGCACGTCGGGCATCGGCAGGTGGTGCTCGAAGCCCTCCTCGTCGTCCTGGAACGAGAGGATGCCGGAGAAGATGGGGACGCCGTCCTGGTAGCCCTGGACCCGTCGGCGCGCGAACGAGCGGCCGTCGTGGATGCGGTCCACGCCGAACGTGATGTCCTTCGTGACGTCGCCCGGACGCAGGAAGTACCCGTGGAGGGAGTGGGCGAACCGTCCCTCCGGGATCGTCCGCGCCGCGGCGGACACGGCCTGCGAGAGCACCTGGCCGCCGAAGACCCGCCCCGTCGGCATGAAGTGCGAGCGGCCGAGGAAGATGTCCTCGCGCGTGCGCGCCTCGGTCTCCTCCAGGGCGATGACGTCGAGCAGCGTCTGGACCGGGTCGTCCGTGCGGGGATCGATGGTCACTGGCTCTCCGTTCGCGGACCCGGCCGGGGGATCGCGACGGTCCGCGGCCCCGGGGGCCTTGCTAGTTTAGATCGGGTGACCGCTCGCCTCCTGCTCGCCGACGATCGGACCGCGCGCGACGCGCTGACCTTCGCGGGGCGGGCCTCGCGGATCGGGGACGGCGGCGTACGGCTGCAGGCCGCGAACGGCGTGCTCGTCATGACGGCGGCGGCCCTGGCGCCCCAGGGACTGCTCGACCGCACGCCGACGGTCATCGCGCTGCGCGTCGTCGGCGCCGACCCCGAGCTGGAGTGCGACCTCACCGTCTCGACGCTGACGGCGACGGCGGATCCGAACGCCCTCGCGCTGCCCGACACGGCGCTCGCCCCCGCGTGGGCGGGGGTCTCGCCTCCACGGGGCGGGTGGTCCCGGGCCGGGTCGATCGCGGCCGCGACCCTCGCGAGCCGCGCGCAGTGGGGCATCGCGGCCGTCGCGCACGCGATGCCGGAGAGTCCCGGCGAGGAGGTCGTGCGGTCCGTGCGGGGGAACGTCTGGGGCGAGCCCGACGACGAGCTGCTCGGCCTCCCGCGGGGCGTCGCCTTCGCGGCGTTCTCCTTCGGGTTCATCGGAGGGGAGGAGGAGGCGTCCGTCTCCACGTCCGGGCGGTGGACGCGCCTCACCCTCGCGCGCGGCCACGTCCTCACGCGGGGACCGGCGGTCGTCGGCCTCACGGCCGTGAGGGAGACGGGACCGCGCTGACGCGCCTCACGCCTTCGGAGACGGCTCGAAGGTGTTCACCATGGCGTGCGCCGCCCGCTCCAGGTAGTCCCACAGCGTCGCCTCGTGGACGGGCGAGAGCTGGAGCTCCTCGACGGCGGCGCGCATGTGCGTCAGCCATCGGTCGCGCGCGTCGGGGTCGATGTGGAACGGCGCGTGGCGCATCCGCAGCCGGGGATGGCCCCGGGTCTCGCTGTACGTCGTCGGGCCGCCCCAGTACTGCACGAGGAAGAGGAGGAGGCGTTCCTCCGCCGCGGCGAGGTCCTCCTCCGGGTACATCGGTCGGAGCACCTCGTCGTGCGCCACGCCCCGGTAGAACGCCGCGGCGAGCCTCTCGAAGGCGGGACGCCCGCCGACCTGCTCGTAGAAGGTCCCGACTCCGGGCGGACGGAGGCCGTGCGATTCGCTCACTTCTCCGGGTCCTGTCCGTCCTCGGGCGTCTCTGCACGGGTCGTCTCCGAGCTGGGCGTCTCTGCGGCGGGCCGGGAGGGCGCGGGCGCCGCGCGAGGCCGCCACGACGGTCGCTCCGGCAGGCTGCTGGAGAGCGTCGGCGGGTTCGCGCCGCGCACGCGCAGGGCCCCCTCCGCGCCCTCGAGCTGCGCGGTGGCGATGCCGGTGAGCTCCAGCCCCTCCGCCGCGATCGCGTCGCGCAGGCGGTGGCGCAGCTCGCGGGCGACGTCGTCCTTCGCCGTGGGCTTGGCCTTGATGACGATGCGGATCACGAGCGTGTCCCCCTCGAGCGACTCCAGGCCCCACACCTCCGGCTCGCCGATCACGCGCGAGCGCCAGCGCGGATCGGCCGCGAGATCGGTGGCGGTCGTGCCGAGGAGCGCCTCGACGTCGTCGATGTCGACGTCCTTCGGCAGCGTGAGGTCGAGGACGACGCGCGACCAGCCCTGTGTCATGTTGCCGATGCGCAGGATCTCGCCGTTGCGGACGTACCAGAGCACGCCGTTGACGTCGCGGACGTGCGTGATGCGCACGCTGACGAACTCCACCACGCCCGTCGCCAGTCCCAGATCGACGACGTCGCCGATGCCGATCTGGTCCTCCGCGACGACGAAGATGCCGTTGAGCACGTCCTTGACGATGTTCTGCGCGCCGAAGCCGAGCCCCGCGCCCACGGCGGCCGTGAGGAGCGAGAGGGAGGCGAGGACGTCGGGGGCGAGGTAGCTCACGACGAGCACGAGCGCGATGATGACCATCGCGATGTTGACGACGTTGGTGAGGATGGAGCCGAGCGTGCGGGTCCGCTGCACGAGGCGCACGGACGCGAGCGGCGACCGGTCGAGGGCGCGCGTGTCGTCGACCTTCGCGCGGCTCTTCGCGCCGTCGACGATGCGCTTGACGACGCGGCGGATCAGGATGCGGAGCACCCAGGCGATGAGGATGCACGCGAGCACCGCGATGACGGCGCTGAGAAGCTGCAACCCGAAGTTGCCCAAGCCCGTGAGGAGGTCCTCCCAGAAGGTCGGGTCTGTCACATCGGGTGTCGTGTCGGTCGTGTCCGTGCGCAGCATCATCCCCTCGATCGTACGGCGCGAGCCCCGGCGGATCCTCTGGATCTCACTGGGGCTCGCTGAAAACGCGTGTCGCTACTCGGCGTCGCGCTCCTGCGCGGCGATCGCGCGCTCGACCCCCGCGAGGTTCTCGGCGACGATGCGCCGCAGCGCGGCGGGCGCGTCCGGGTTCTCCGCGAGCCAGGCACGGGTCGCCGCGCGCAGCTCCTCGCTCGCGAGGGGCGCCGGGTAGAGCCGCTCGACGAGGTACGACGCGATCTGGAAGGTGCGCGTCTCCCACACGGGGAGGAGCATCGCGAAGTACCTCTCCACGTACGGCGCGAGCTGCTCGCGCGACGCCGGGTGCACGAAGCCCAGCGCCGCCGCGCGGACGATCGTGTTCGGCAGGGCGTCGCTGTCGATCAGTGAGGCCCACGCGGCGGCCTTCCCGTCGACGGTGGGGAGCGCCGCACGCGCCTGCGCGGCGGACTCGGCGCCCTTGGCGGTGTTGTCCGCTGCCAGCGCCGCGTCGATCGCGTCGTCGTCCACGACCCCGCCCGCCGCGAGCGACACGAGCAGCTGCCACGAGAGGTCGGTGTCGATCGTCAGGCCGTCGAGGACGGTCTCGCCGTCGCGGAGACGGCGCACGTCGTCCCAGTGCGCGGGCGTCGACGCCGCGGAGGCGAAGGCGGTCGCGAGCTGGAGCTGCAGGTCTCCTCCGGGAGCGGCCTGCTGCAGCAGCGACCACAGGCCGTCGGCGACCTTGGCGCGCGACTCCTCGCGGGAGGCGGGGGCGACATAGCTGTTCGCGGCGAGCTGCAGCTGCCCGAGGGTGGTGCGGACGGTGGTGGACTCGCTCTCGCGGCCGACGTTGCGCAGGACGAGATCGATGTACTCGCTCGCCGGGGTCTCGGCGTCGCGGGTCTGGTCCCATGCGGCGCCCCACACGAGGGAGCGCGCCAGCGGGTCGGCGATGTCGGCGAGGTGGTCCACCGCGGTTGCGAGGCTCCTGTCGTCGAGGCGGATCTTCGCGTAGGCGAGGTCGCCGTCGTTGAGCAGCACGAGGGCGGGGCGGCGCAGTCCCTTGAGCTGCGGCACCTCGGTGAGGTCGCCGTCGACGTCGATCTCGATGCCGTGCGTGCGCGCGAGGACGCCGTCCGCGAGGTCGTAGAAGCCGATGCCCAGTCGATGGGGCCGGATCGTCGGATAGTCGGCGGGCGCCGTCTGCGTGATCGCGAAGCGCGTGATGCGGCCGTCGTGATCGTCGTCGATGACGGGCGAGAGCGTGTTGACGCCGGCGGTCTCCAGCCACTTCCGGGACCACTGCGACAGGTCGCGCCCGCTCGTCCGCTCGAGCTCGACGAGCAGATCCGACAGGGTCGTGCTGGAATACGCGTGCGTGCGGAAGTAGGCCCCGACGCCCTGGAAGAACGCGTCGATGCCGACCCAGGCCGCGAGCTGCTTCAGGACCGACCCGCCCTTGGCGTAGGTGATCCCGTCGAAGTTGACCTGCACGTCCTCGAGATCGGAGATCTCGGCGACCACCGGGTGCGTCGACGGCAGCTGGTCCTGACGGTACGCCCAGGTCTTCTCCATGGCGTTGAACGTGGTCCAGGCCTCGGTCCACTCCGTGGCCTCGGCCGTGGCGATGGTCGACGCCCATTCGGCGAACGACTCGTTGAGCCAGAGGTCGTTCCACCACTTCATCGTGACGAGGTCGCCGAACCACATGTGGGCGAGCTCGTGCAGGATCGTGACGACGCGACGCTCCTTGACGGCGTCGGTGACCTTGCTGCGGAAGACGTAGGTCTCCGTGAACGTCACCGCTCCGGCGTTCTCCATGGCGCCGGCGTTGAACTCCGGCACGAAGAGCTGGTCGTACTTCGCGAAGGGGTAGGGATAGCCGAACTTCTCCTCGTAGTACGCGAAGCCCTGGCGCGTCTTCTCGAAGACGTAGTCCGCGTCGAGGTCCTGCCAGAGGCTCTTGCGCGCGAAGACGCCGAGCGGGACCACCCTGCCCGACGCGGAGGTCAGCTCGGAGCGCGCCTCCTCGTACGGACCCGCGATGACGGCCGTGATGTACGAGGAGATGGGCGGCGTCGGCTCGAAGCCCCACGTCGCGTTCACGCCGTCGTCGTGCGGGATGGGCTCGGGCGTGGGCTGGTTCGACACCACCTTCCATGCGGCGGGCGCGGTGATCGTGAACTGGAACGTCGCCTTGAGGTCGGGCTGCTCGAACACGGCGAACACGCGGCGGGAGTCGGGCACCTCGAACTGCGAGTACAGATAGACCTCGTCGTCGACGGGGTCGACGAATCGGTGCAGCCCCTCGCCCGTGTTCGTGTAGAGGCAGTCGGCGTCCACGACGAGCTCGTTCTCGGCCTCGAGGCCGTCGAGCCGGATGCGGGCGTCCGCGTAGGCGTCGGCGGGGTCGATCTCCCGGCCGTTGAGCGTGATCTCGCGCACATCGTGTGCGATGAGATCGACGAACGTGCGCGCACCGGGCGTGGCGCCGAACCGCACGACGCTGCGCGAGCCGAACACCTCGCCGCCCTTGGTCAGGTCGAGCGCGACCTCGTACGTCCGCGTGTCGACGATCGCGCGACGTTCCTGCGCCTCGTCGCGTGTGAGGTTCTCTCCTGGCACTGGTTTCACTCCCATGGGATAGGGGACCGAGATCTCCGGGCGTTCGGGTGACGCCTGCGGCAACCCGAACAGCCTACGTGCTCAGCACGGACGGCTGACGGAAACCGCCACGGGGACGAGGCCGTCGAGCCTGGACGTTCCCTGGTCACGCGCATTTCTACGAAGGTGCGAAAATGAGGGGGTGAGCATCAGCGACGCCCTTGCACCGGCCGTGGTCCCCTTCGCATCCGAAGCGGCGGCGCCGGGCGATCCGTTCGTCGAGACGCCCGTGGCGTACGACGCCGTCCTGCTCAGCAGCTTCGGCGGACCCGAGGGGCAGGACGACGTCATCCCCTTCCTGCGGAACGTCACGAACGGGCGGGGCATCCCCGACGAGCGTCTCGAGGAGGTCGCCGTCCACTACCGGCACTTCGGGGGCGTGAGCCCGATCGGCGCGCAGAACCGCGCGCTGAAGGCGGCGCTCGAGGCCGAGCTGGCCCGACGGGGCCTCGACCTCCCCGTCTACTGGGGCAACCGCAACTGGGCGCCGTTCCTGGACGACGCGGTCCGCGAGGCCCACGCGGACGGGCACCGCACGCTGCTCGCCATCGCCACGAGCGCGTACAGCTCCTACTCGGGCGACCGGCAGTACCGCGAGGACTACGCCCGGGTGCTCGCCGAGACCGGTCTGGGGGAGGGCGAGGACCCCGTGACGATCGACAAGGTACGCCTCTTCTTCGATCACCCGGGCTTCGTGGAGCCGTTCTACGAGGGCGTGCGGGACGCGTTCGCCGGCTTCCTGGAGGACGGGACCGCCGCGGAGAGCATCCGCGTGCTCTTCTCCACGCATTCGATCCCCACCGCCGACGCCGACCGCTCGGGTCCGCGCGACCGCGAATGGCCGGAGGGCGGAGCGTACGCGGCACAGCATCGCGCGGTGGCCGCGCACATCATGCGACGGCTGGGCGAGGAGCTCCCGGCCGCGCGCGGCGCGGGGTGGAGGCTCGTCTACCAGTCGCGATCGGGGCCCGCCTCCCAGCCGTGGCTCGAGCCCGACGTGAACGACGTCATCGCGGAGCTGCCGGGCGAGGGGGCGGAGGCCGTCGCGATCGTGCCTCTCGGCTTCGTCAGCGACCACATGGAGGTGCTGTGGGACCTCGACAACGAGGCCACGGCCTCGGCCGCCGCGGCCGGGATCCGCTCGGTGAGGACCCGGACGCCGGGCGTCCACCCGGCGTTCGTCGCGGGTCTCGTCGACCTCGTCGAGGAGCGTCTGCACGGCACGCCCGCGGGCGAGCGTCCGCACCTCACGGAGCTGGGCCCCTGGTACGACGTCTCGCGGCCGGGCGACTGCGAGAACGCGCGGCTGGGCTTCCGGCCCGCCGCCGCCGGCCTGGCGCCGTGATCGTGCGCGCGCTCCCGCCGCGGTGAGGGAGAATCGAGTTCATGCGCATTCACATCGCGACCGATCACGCCGGTCTCGAGTTCTCGACCCGGCTCCAGCACCATCTCGCCGCGCAGGGCCATGAGGTCGTCGACCACGGGCCCGTCGACTACGACCCGGTCGACGACTACCCCGCGTTCTGCATCCGCGCCGCCCAGGCGGTCGTCGACGACCAGCGGACGGGGGCCGAGGCGCTCGGCGTGGTCTTCGGCGGCTCCGGCAACGGCGAGCAGATCGCCGCGAACAAGGTCCAGGGCGTCCGAGCGGCCCTCGTGTGGAGCCTCTCCACGGCAGAGCTCGCGCGCGAGCACAACGACGCGAACGTCATCGCCATCGGCGCGCGCCAGCACACGTTCGAGGACGTGACGAGCTTCATCGACAGGTTCGTCGCCACGCCGTTCTCGCACGACGAGCGTCACGTGCGGCGCATCGCGCAGGTGGGCGCCTACGAGCGCGACGGGGTGCTCGTCGACGGCCCGGGCCCGCGGAAGGTCTCCTAGAGCGCATGCCAGAGGGTCACTCCGTCCATCGGATCGCACGGCAGTTCGGCCGCAACTTCGTCGGGCGCGCGGTGCACGCCGAAAGCCCCCAGGGGCGCTTCGCGCAGGGCGCGAAGCTCCTCGACGGCCGGGTCCCGACGAGGGCCCAGGCGGTCGGAAAGCAGATGTTCCTCGAGTTCGACGAGGAGCTGTGGCTCCGCGTGCACCTGGGCCTCTACGGCGCCTGGGACTTCGCGGGCGAGATCCTCGTCGACCCCACGATCGCCTCGGCGAACGGGCGCATGGGGCAGACGAACCAGCGGGGCACCGATCTGCCCGGCGGCGGCGTGGCGATCCACGACGACGCGGGGGAGAACTCCCTGTCCTCGATCGGCGCCCCGCGCAGGGCACGGGTGCACGTGCGGATGTCGGAGCAGACGAAGGGCATCGACGAGGCGGACGGTCTCGCGCCCGAGGATGCGCCGTGGCCGCCTCCCGTCGTGGGCCAGGTGCGGCTGCGGCTGCTCACGGAGGCGACGTGCGCCGACCTGCGCGGACCCACGGCGTGCGCGGTCCAGACGCCCGATGAGATCGCGGCGGTCATCGCGAGGCTCGGACCCGACCCGCTCGTCGGCGACGTGGCGGAGGGCGAGGAGCGCTTCCTGTCGGCCGTGCGCCGCCGCGGGGTCGCGATCGGCCAGCTCCTCATGGACCAGTCCGTCGTGAGCGGCATCGGGAACGTCTACCGTGCCGAGATGCTCTTCCGTGCGCGGCTCGACCCGCACACGCCCGGCGACGTCGTCCCGGAGGAGATCGTGCGCGGGCTCTGGCGCGACTGGGTGTCGCTCCTGCGGATCGGCGTCGAGACCGGGCAGATGATGACGATGGACGGGCTCGACGGGGAGGCGTGGCGACGTGCCATGGCCCGTCGCGACGACCGGCACTGGGTCTATCACCGCGCGGGCCTCCCATGCCGTGTCTGCGGCACGGAGATCGTGCTCGAGGAGATGCAGGCGCGCAAGCTCTACTGGTGCCCCACCTGCCAGCGGTGACGCCGACGCGCTGAGCGGCAATAGCATCGATCCATGAGGCAGAACCCGTCCTACGCCATGACCGACCTCGCCGAGATCCGGCGGCTCGTCGACCGCAACCCGTGGGCGACGCTCGTCAGCGCGACGGACGAGGGACTCGTCGCCTCGCACTACGCCGTGCTGCTCGACGACGACCGCGACGACCTGACCGTCGTCGGGCACGTCGGCAAGCCCGACGACCTCATCCACGGTCTGGGCGAGCGCGAGCTGCTCATCGTGTTCCAGGGCCCGCACGGCTACATCACGCCGCGCTGGTACGGCGAGGGGAAGGCCGTGCCGACGTGGAACTTCGTCACGGCGCACCTCTCCGGCGTGCCCGAGATCCTCTCGACGGAGGAGAACCTCGTCGTGCTCGACCGCCTCGTCGCGCGCTTCGAGAACACGGCCGAGGATCCGCGCCTCCTGTGGGAGAGGCCGAACGACGCGGACTTCGTCGAGCGGCTCGAGAAGGGGACGACGGGCTTCCGCCTCACGCCGACGAGGCTCGTGGCCAAGCGCAAGCTCAGCCAGAATCGTCCCGACGAGGTGATCGAGACGATCATCCACGGGCTCGACGGCGACGGCCCCTACCGGAATCCCGGGCTCGCGGCGGAGATGCGCCGGGCGCAGGACGCCCGCACGGCGGCGAAGGGCGACAGAGGATGAACGGCGGCGACCGCGTCGACGTCGTCGCGAACACGCGCATCGCCGGCGAGGGTCGCGAGCTGCTGGCCCATCCCGACGTCGAGACGGACGGGGTGTACGACGTCTGGGTCGGCGACGGCCGGATCTCCGACATCGCTCCCGCCGGGGCTCTCCGGCGCAGGGGCGGGGTCCTCGACGCGCAGGGCGCCTGGCTCGTGCCGGGGCTGTGGGACCATCACGTCCACTCCCTGCAGTGGGCGCTCGCGCAGACGCGGCTCTCCGTCGAGCACGCGGCGTCGCCCGGTGAGGCCGCGTGGGCGGTGCGCGCAGCGGATGTCCGCAGCGACGGCCGCCGTGTCGGCGTGCGGGTGCGAGACGGCCTCTGGACGGAGCCGCCGAGCCTCGCCGTGCTCGACGAGGCGACGGGCGAGGTGCCGACGTACCTCGTGAACTCCGACCTCCACAGCGTGTGGCTCAACTCCGCGGCGTTCCGGCGCGAGGGCGTCGTCCCGCCCGACGCGACGGGGATCCTGCGCGAGGAGCCGGCGTTCGCGGTCCAGGCGATCCTCAACGCCGTGCCGCAGCCGGACGAGGACGCGGCGCTCGACCGCGTGGTGCGGCAGGCGGCGGCGCGCGGGGTCGTCGGGATCCAGGACCTCGAGATCGCCTGGAACGCCGACCGGTGGCGGCACCGCGTCGCGCGGGGACACGACGCGCTGCGCGTCCGTTTCGACGTCTACCCCCATGACCTGGGTCGCGCCATCGCGGAGGGCCTCGTCACCGGACAGGCGCTCGACGGCGGCGGGCTCGTGCAGGCGGGCATGCTCAAGGTCATCTCCGACGGCTCCCTCGGCACGCGCACGGCCGCGACGTCGCAGCCGTACCCCGGCGGTCACGACCACGGCGTCGTCGCGGTCGGGCCGGAGGAGCTCGTCGAGCTCGTGACGCGGGCCGCGGGCGCCGGCATCGCCACGACCGTCCACGCGATCGGCGACGTCGCCAACCGCCACGCGCTCGACGCCTTCGCGGCGGCGGACGTGCCGGGGCGCATCGAGCACGCGCAGCTCGTCGCGCGCTCGGATCTCCCGCGGTTCGCGCGGCTCGGGGTCTCGGCGAGCGTCCAGCCCGAGCACGCGCTCGACGACCGCGATCTCGTCGAGCGCAGCTGGGACGCCCAGACGGCCGTGGCCTACCCGCTGCGAGAGCTGGCCGAGGCGGACGCCACCGTCCTCCTCGGCTCCGACGCGCCGGTGGCGCCGCTGGACCCCTGGATCTCGATGGCGGCCGCCGTCTTCCGCGCGCGCGACGGTGGCGAGGCTTGGCGTCCGCATCAGGCGCTGGACGCCCGCACGGCGCTGGCGGCGTCGACGGACGGCGGCTCGACCGGGGGAGCCCGCATCCTCCCGGGCGGCAGGGCCGACCTCGTGCTCGTCGCGCACGACCCGCTGGCGGCATCCGCGGAGCGGCTGCGGGCCATGCCCGTCCACGCGACCCTGCTCGGCGGCCGGATCACCCACCTGGCGTGACACGCCGAAGGCCCCGGTCCGTGCGGACCGGGGCCTTCCGACGAGGAGAGGGGACCGGGACTACTCGGCGACGTGGGCCGCGAGGAACCAGCGGTCCTTCTCCAGGCCCGCCTTGATCTCGATCGCGACGTCCTGGCTCGTGAGATCGACCTCGTCGAGACCGTCGATCGCGGCCTGCAGGTCGGCGATCACGGTGTCGATGTCGGACACGACGCCGCGGATGACGGCGTCGGACTGCGCGAAGCCCGCGGGGGCGCCGGTGGCGGGGACCTTGCCGGCGACCGCGCCCAGACGCGCGTCGATGGGGAGGCCGAGGGCGACGATGCGCTCCGCGGCGAGGTCGGCCCAGCCGTGGGCGTGGTCGACGAGCGTGTCGAGGAACTCGTGCACGCCGATGAAGTTGGCGCCGCGCACGTGCCAGTGCGCCTGCTTGCCGTTGACGCCGAGCGCCTGGAGGCCGAGGACGACGGGGGAGAGGAACTGTGCCGAGCCGGCGGCGACGGTCGGGTCGGCGGCGGTGGCGGAGACGGTCTGCACTTCGGTCATGGTGTTCTCCTTCGTCAGCGGGGCGCGGTCCACGCCCCTCGTTGACTACAACGGTACTCGGGGCAGGACATTCCGCAACCAAGTTGAGGCTCGGCTAAATCGCAGGTCAAGGTGTGAAAGCAAGGCTTACCGTACCCGAGTGGCGATGGCGGCGGGATCGTGCGCCCCCTAGGGTCGCGTGCATGACCGTCTCTCCTCATGCGACCGTCCTCGGCCTCGACGACCTGGTCCCGGCGATCGCTCGCGACGCGTTCGTCGCCGACGGGGCGCGCGTGGTCGGCGACGTCGTCCTCGGCCCCGGATCGAGCGTCTGGTACAACGCGGTGCTGCGGGGCGACACCGGGGCGATCCGGGTCGGAGCCCGCAGCAACCTCCAGGACAACGTCTCGGTCCACGTCGGCGGCGGATTCGACACGATCATCGGCGAGGACGTGTCCGTCGGCCACAACGCCGTCGTCCACGGCTGTCGGATCGGCGACGGCACGCTCGTCGGGATGGGGGCGGTCGTGCTGCAGGGAGCGGAGATCGGCGAGTCGTGCCTCGTCGCCGGCGGCGCCGTGGTGCTCGAGGGCACGGTGGTGCCTCCGCGGAGTCTCGTCGCGGGGGTCCCGGCGAAGGTGCGTCGTGCGCTCTCCGACGACGAGGCGGCCGCGCTCGCGCGGAACGCGGCGAGCTATCTCGACCATGCCCGGCGGCACGAGGCGGCCCTCTCCGCGAAAGGGGCATGACGCGGGGCCCGCGCCGACGCGCCGGGGGCGCGCGTGCGACCCGTGCGTTCGGATCGAGCCCGCGCGTGGGATAGTATCGATCCCGCTGCCGGACGCAGTCCGGGGCCGTAGCTCAATGGTAGAGCCCCAGTCTTCCAAACTGGTCACGCGGGTTCGATTCCCGTCGGCCCCTCTCCCTCACCTCCTTCCTGGCAAGGTCATCGCCCATCGTCGGCTAGACTTTCGGGGGCCGTTTCGTGTTCCCGATCGCGGGGATCCCGCGGGGCGTAGCTCAGCTTGGTAGAGCGCCCGCTTTGGGAGCGGGAGGCCGCAGGTTCAAATCCTGTCGCCCCGACCAACGGCCCGTCCAGACCTCAGCCCGCGTCGCGTACCGTGCGCGGGTCCGTCACAAGGAGAAACGAACCAGCATGGTGAACAGCACCGTCGAGAAGCTCAGCCCGACTCGGGTGAAGCTTCACATCACGGTCAGCCCCGAGGACCTCAAGCCCAGCCTCGAGCACGCGTATGAGCACATCGCCCGCGACGTGCAGGTGCCCGGCTTCCGCAAGGGCAAGGTTCCCGCTCCGATCATCGACCAGCGCATCGGCCGCGGCGCCGTCATCGAGCACGCCGTCAACGACGGCCTCGACGGGTTCTTCCGCGCGGCGGTCGCGGAGAACGACGTGAAGGTCCTCGGACGCCCGCAGGCCGACATCGTCGAGTGGCCGAACGAGAAGGACTTCTCGGGAGATCTCGTCGTCGACGTCGAGGTCGACGTGCGCCCCGACTTCGAGATCCCCGCCTACGAGGGACTCACCGTCACCGTCGACGCCGTCGAGGTGGACGACGCCAAGATCGACGAGGAGCTCGACAGCCTCCGCGCACGGTTCGGGACGCTCGTCCCCGTCGAGCGTCCCGCCGCCCAGGGCGACTTCGTCGAGCTGGACCTCGTCGCCCGGATCGACGACGCCGAGATCGACCGCGCCGAGGGCGTGTCGTACGAGCTCGGCTCCGGCGAGCTGCTCGAGGGCATCGACGAGGCCATCGACTCGCTCACCGCGGGGGAGGACACCACGTTCCGCTCGAAGCTGGTCGGCGGCGACCACGCGGGCGAGGAGGCCGAGGTCTCCGTCACCGTGAAGGCCGTCAAGGAGCGCGAGCTGCCGGAGGCGGACGACGACTTCGCGCAGATCGCGAGCGAGTTCGACACCATCGAGGAGCTGCGCGAGTCGCTCAAGGAGACGGCGCAGTCGCGCGGGGCGTTCTCCCAGGGGTCCGCCGCACGCGACAAGCTGGTCGACACGCTCCTCGAGGCCGTCGACATCCCCGTGCCGGCGAGCGTCATCGAGGACGAGGTCCACCGTCACCTCGAGCAGGAGAGCCGCCTGGAGGACGACGAGCACCGCGCAGAGGTCACGGAGGCGAGCGAGAAGCAGTTCCGCACGCAGATCCTCTTCGACGCCATCGCCGAGCAGCTCGACGTGCAGGTCTCGCAGGACGAGTTCACGCAGTACCTCGTCCAGGCGTCCGGGCAGTACGGCATGTCGCCTCAGGACTTCATCCAGGCGCTGCAGGAGGGCAACCAGCTCCCGGCGCTCATGGGGGACGTGTCGCGCAACAAGGCGATCGCGATCGTGCTCGGCAAGGTCTCCGTGGTCGACACCGACGGCAATCCGGTCGACGTGACCGACTTCGCCGCGGTGGACGACGAGGTCGACGAGTCGGACGCCGACACCGACGGCGACGCCGAGGAGCCCGCGGCGGAGGCCGAGAAGCCCGCGACGCGCAAGGCGAAGAAGGCCCAGGAGGCCGAGAAGGGCGAGTAGTCCCGCCCGCGTGGGGAGGGGGACGGATGCCGTGGCATCCGTCCCCCTCTTCGCGTCCGGCGACACGGGCTATGCCCAGGGCGAACACGGACGGAGCGGCGAAATCACGCCGGTAATGTCGATCTCGACGCATCACCGAATGGAGTGAGTTAATGGCCGAACCGCTGATGGCACAGAGTGCTTTCGACAGGCTTCTGAAGGATCGCATCATCTGGCTGGGCTCGGAGGTGCGCGACGAGAACGCGAACGAGATCTGCGCGAAGATCCTGCTCCTCGCCGCGGAGGACTCCGAGAAGGACATCTACCTCTACATCAACTCGCCCGGCGGCTCGATCACGGCCGGCATGGCGATCTACGACACGATGCAGTTCGTGCCGAACGACATCGTCACCGTGGGCATCGGCATGGCGGCCTCGATGGGCCAGCTGCTGCTGACGAGCGGCACGAAGGGCAAGCGCTACATCACGCCGAACGCCCGCGTGCTGCTGCATCAGCCGCACGGCGGCTTCGGCGGCACCGCGAGCGACATCCAGACGCAGGCGGAGCTCATCGTCTCGATGAAGAACCGTCTCGCCGAGATCACCGCGGCGCAGACGGGCAAGTCCGTCGAGCAGATCAACGAGGACGGCGACCGCGACCGGTGGTTCACGGCCGAGGAGGCGCTCGCCTACGGCTTCGTCGACTACATCCGCGAGCACGCGCAGGACGTGGCGGGCGCCGGCGGCACCGACCGCGAAGCGAACTGAGGCGAGAGACAAGGACGCAACACGCATGAACACCCCCTATACCGGCGGCACATCGCCGCAGGGCCTCCAGCTCCCGAGCAGCCGCTACATCCTGCCCCAGTTCGAGGAGCGCACGGCCTACGGCTACAAGCGCCAGGACCCCTACAACAAGCTCTTCGAGGACCGCGTGATCTTCCTCGGCGTCCAGGTCGACGACGCGTCGGCCGACGACGTGATGGCGCAGCTCCTCGTGCTCGAGAGCCAGGATCCCGACCGCGACATCATCATGTACATCAACTCCCCCGGCGGCTCGTTCACCGCGATGACGGCGATCTACGACACGATGCAGTACATCTCGCCGGAGATCCAGACCGTGGTGCTCGGTCAGGCCGCGTCCGCTGCGGCGGTGCTGCTCGCCGCCGGCGCGCCGGGCAAGCGCCTGGCCCTGCCGAACGCGCGCATCCTCATCCACCAGCCCGCCGTCGGGGAGTCCGGACACGGGCAGGCGTCGGACATCGAGATCCAGGCCGCGGAGATCCTCCGGATGCGCACCTGGCTCGAGGAGACGCTCGCGAAGCACTCGAACAGGTCGCAGGCCGAGGTGCACAAGGACATCGATCGGGACAAGATCCTGGGCGGGTCCGAGGCCGTCGAATACGGCCTCGTCGACCAGGTGCTGACCACCCGCAAGCGCACGCCGCTGGCGAAGTAGGACCGTCGAGGACGCCCCGGACCCGCCTGCGCGGTCCGGGGCGTCCTCGTCGATGCCGCGTCGATCCGCGTCGGTGTCGGCGGCAGCGGTTAGGCTCGAGTACGACCCGCACGGGAACCCAGGAGGAGATGGATCATGGCTCGCATCGGTGAGAGCGCCGACCTGTTCAAATGCTCCTTCTGCGGCAAGAGCCAGAAGCAGGTGCAGCAGCTGATCGCCGGACCCGGCGTGTACATCTGCGACGAGTGCGTCGAGCTCTGCAACGAGATCATCGAAGAGCGGATGGCCGAGTCCAATGCGGAGGGCGGGGTCGCCGAGTTCGATCTGCCGAAGCCGCGCGAGATCTTCGGCTTCCTCGAGGAGTACGTGGTCGGGCAGGAGCCCGCGAAGCGCGCCCTCGCCGTGGCGGTCTACAACCACTACAAGCGCGTCCGCGCCCGCGGCGAGATCAAGTCGGCCGAGCAGAAGGCCGAGGACATCGAGATCGCGAAGAGCAACATCCTCATGCTCGGCCCGACCGGCTCGGGCAAGACGTATCTCGCCCAGACGCTGGCCAAGCGGCTCAACGTCCCGTTCGCGGTGGCGGACGCGACCGCGCTCACGGAGGCCGGCTATGTGGGCGAGGACGTCGAGAACATCCTGCTGAAGCTGCTCCAGGCCGCCGACTTCGACGTGAAGCGCGCCGAGACCGGCATCATCTACATCGACGAGGTCGACAAGATCGCCCGCAAGGCGGAGAACCCCTCGATCACGCGCGACGTGTCGGGCGAGGGCGTCCAGCAGGCGTTGCTGAAGATCCTCGAGGGCACCGTCGCATCCGTCCCCCCGCAGGGCGGGCGGAAGCATCCGCATCAGGAGTTCATCCAGATCGACACGACGAACGTGCTGTTCATCGTCGCCGGCGCGTTCGCCGGTCTCGAGGACATCATCTCCTCGCGCGTGGGGCGGCACGGCGTCGGCTTCGGCGCGCCGCTGCAGGACAAGCGCGACGACGGCTGGCTCTTCTCGGAGGTGCTCCCGGAGGACCTGCACAAGTTCGGCCTCATCCCCGAGTTCATCGGTCGTCTTCCCGTCATCGCCTCCGTCGGCCCGCTCGATCAGGACGCGCTCATGGAGATCCTCACGGTGCCGCGCAACGCGCTCGTGAAGCAGTACCAGCGCATGTTCGAGCTCGACGGCGTCGACCTCGACTTCGAGGAGGACGCGCTCCGCGCCATCGCCGACCTCGCCGTCGGCCGGAAGACGGGCGCCCGCGGGCTCCGCGCCATCCTCGAGGAGGTGCTCGGGCCGATCATGTTCGAGATCCCCTCCTCCGACGACGTCGCGAAGGTCGTCGTCACGCGCGCCGCCGTGGAAGAGGGCGCGGCGCCGACCGTCGTGCTGCGTCAGCGCAAGAAGAGCGCGTAGCCCCGGCCCCTCCTGCCGCGGGACCGCGCCTGCGTCAGCCGACGTGCACGTCGGGACGCAGCCCGCGGCGAGGCTCGGCGCGGCGCAGCACCTCGCGCGTGACGGGCGCGATCTCGCCCGTCCCGAAGACGAGGAACCTCAGCATGTTCGACGCGGGGTTGCCCTCGTTCCACTCGAAGTAGACGTCGGGGACGACACCCGTCTCGTCGCGGATCGCGAGCAGGACGGCGGCGATCGCGTTCGGCACGGATCCTCCGCGCACGTGGACGATCCGGTACCCGTCGTGCTCTTCCCCCACGACGACGAGATCCTCCTCGAAGTCGGAGGAGTCGCCGATGTGCACCTGCAGGAAGATGACGTGCGCGGTGCTCGGGATGCCGTTGAAACGGCGTTCGTTGCGGAGCTTCTCGGCGAACTCCGTCGCCGTGCCCGAGCCCGGCTCCTTGGCCACGACACGCACCGCGCGGTGCCGCTCGGCGTCGTGTCGGATGAAGGAGAGGGCGCGCTCGTCGAAGGTCACCGACCTCGCGCGCAGCTGGAACGAGCGAGGCACCCGGGACAGGAGCGAGACGGTCACGATGCCGAGGATGAAGAGCCCGGCGATCCGCACGCCGTCGGGGCGCTCGACGACGTTCACGATCGTCGTGGCGAGGAAGACGGCCGCGATGACGGCGAAGCCGATGGCCGCGCCCGGGCGGTGCCGGCGGCGCGCGGAGAGGGCGACCGCGATCGACGCCGAGGTGATGAGCACGAGCACACCGGTCGCATACGCCCCGCTCTGCGCGTCGACGTCGGCCTCGAACACGATCGTGATGAGGAACGCGATCGCGGTGAAGACGATCACGAGAGGCCGCGTCGCGGACGCCCAGCGCGGCGCCATGCCGTAACGGGGGAGATAGCGGGGGACGAGGTTGAGCAGGCCGGCCATCGCCGAGGCGCCCGCGAACCAGAGGATCAGGACGGTCGCGGTGTCGTACAGCGTGCCGAACCCCTCGCCGAGCAGCGCGTGGGCGAGGTACGCGAGTGCGCGCCCGTTCGCCGCGCCCCCGGGGAGGAACTCCTCCTGCGGGATGAGCAGCGTCGTCACGAGGCCCGAACCGAGGAGGAAGACGCTCATCGTCAGCGCTGCGGCGGTGAGGAGTCTCCGGGCGCCCCTGATCCGCCCGGTGGGACGCTCCTCGGTGTCTCCGGCGGCCCCGCGGATCTGGGGCATGACCGCCACGCCCGTCTCGAACCCCGAGAGCCCCAGCGCGAGCCGGGGGAAGACCAGGAGAGCGATCGCGATCGCGGCGACCGGGTCTCCGTGGGCGGCCGTGAGGGCGCCGAGCCAGTCGTCGACGACGACGGGGTGCGCGACGACGTCGGCGAAGGCCGCCACGAGCACCACGGCGTTGAGGGCGAGGAACGCGCCCACGAGGACGACGGCGATCGAGATGGCACCGCGGAACCCCTTCAGGAACACCGCCCCGAGGAGGGCGACGAGGAACAGCGTGAGGGGCACCTCCATCCCGTCGAGCCAGGCGGGGACGAAGGGGTTCTCGACGATGTGGGCCGTGGCGTCGGCCGCCGACAGCGTGATCGTGATCATGAAGTCGGTGGCGGCGAAGCCGAGCAGCACCAGCACGAGCAGCTTCCCGCCCCACCAGGGCAGCAGCCGTTCGAGCATCGCGATCGACCCCTCGCCGTGCGGGCTCTCCTTCGCGACCTGCCGGTAGACGGGGAGAGCGCCGAACAGCGTGACGAGGACGAGGACGAGCGTGGCGATCGGGGAGAGCACGCCTGCGGCCAGCGCGGCGATCGCCGGCTGATAGCCGAGCGTCGAGAAGTAGTCGACGCCCGTGAGGCACATGACCCGCCACCAGGACGCCCCTCCGCGCCCGTCCGGCGTGTTCGCGTGCCGGGAACGTCCGGGTGCCGACATGGTCTCCGCGCTCTCGATGAGCATCTCTTCTCCGCCTCTCCGGGGGTCAAACCAGTCAACGGTAGCCCCGCGCCCGGCCGCCGGACGGGCGCGGGCGTCAGGATTCCGTTAGGGTTTCGGGCTGCTGCGCGCGGCGTCGCCGGGAGGCGCCCGGGGGCGTCAGACTTCTCTCGTGCAGCGATTCGCGATGCTCCCCGTCCGGCGCCAGCTGGCAGCCGCGATCGCCGGCGTCGTGATGCTCGCGCTGGTCACCGTCGCCGTGGCGCCGTCAGAGGAAGGGGAGGGGTTCCTCGTCGCCGCGCTGCTCTATCAGCTCGTCGTCGTGGCGGCCGCTGTGTTCGGCGGGCTCGTGGTCGCGCTGGCCGCGGCGACGGCGGCGGGGCTGCTGCTGAACTACTTCTTCGCCGATCCGGTGCATACGGTGCAGGTGACCGACGGCGCGCACGCGGTGGCGATCGTGGTGTTCCTCGCCGTCGGAGCCATCGTCAGCCTCGTGGTCGGGCAGTCGGAGGCGCGTCTCGCGCTCGCGCAGCAGACGACCGCCGCCGAGAGCCGCGCGGTCGCGGCGCAGGACGCGGATCGGATGAAGACGGCGCTCCTCGCCGCGGTGGGGCACGATCTGCGCACCCCGCTGGCCGCGGCGTCGGCGGCCGCGACGAGCCTCGCCAGCGAGGACGTCGTCTGGACGACGGAGCAGCGTGCGGAGCTGCTGGCGTCGACGATCGGCGCGCTCGAACGTCTCGAGCGCCTGATCGACGATCTGCTCGACACGTCACGGCTCGACGCGGGGGTCCTGCCGGTCTCGCTCGAGGCGATGCGCGTGGAGGACGCCGTCGCGCTCGCGCTCGACGAGTTCGGCGATGCGGGCGACGCCGTGAGCGTGAGCATCGCGCCGGAGCTGCCGGATGCCCGTGCGGATCCCGTGCTCGTGCAGCGCGTCGTCGTCAACGTCGTCGGCAACTCCCTGCGGCATGCCGGGGGAGCGGTCGAGATGCGCATCGGGGTCGCGGGTCCGGTTCAGGGCGCCGGGTCGGAGGGCGCATCGCCGCGGCCCGCGGTCGAGCTCGCCGTCGTCGATCACGGGCCGGGCATCCCGCCCGAGTCCCTCGAGGACGCCTTTCGCCCGTTCCGTCGTCTGGACGACCGCGGCACGGGGGTCGGACTCGGCCTCGCGCTGTCCCGGGGCTTCGCGGAGGCGATGGGGGGAGCCCTCTCGATCGGCCCGACGCCGGGAGGCGGGCTCACCTGCGTACTGGCCCTTCCGGTGTCGGACGCCGTGACGAGGCTCGCCGGGGAGGGGGAGGGATGAGCATCCTCATCGTCGAGGACGACCCCGCCATCCGGCGCACGCTGGCACTCAACCTCGAGGCGCGCGGCTACGCGGTCGCCGAAGCGGCGGACGGGGACGCCGCCGTGAAGGCGATCGCGACGAACGAGCCCGCCCTCGTCGTCCTCGACCTCGGTCTTCCCGCGCTGGACGGGATCGAGGTGATCACGACCGTGCGCGGCGCGCACCGGATGCCGATCCTCGTCCTCAGCGGACGGTCGCAGACCGCCGAGAAGGTCGCGGCGCTCGACGCGGGGGCGAACGACTACGTGACGAAGCCCTTCGCGATCGACGAGCTCCTCGCCCGGATCCGCGCCCTGCTGCGGACCGCGCCCGCGACGCCCGAGGACGTCGACGGGCATCGCATCGGCGACACCCTCGTCGACCTCGTCGCACACACCGCCACGCGGGACGGCCGGTCGGTGCATCTGACCGCGACGGAGTGGGCGATGCTCGAGGTGCTCCTGCGCAACGTGGGGCGGCTCGTCGGCAAGCGGGAGCTCCTCACCACGGTGTGGGGCCCCGCGTACACGGGGGAGGACGCCTACCTCCGGCTCTACATGAGTCAGCTGCGCCGGAAGCTGGAGCTCGATCCGGCACGACCGCGACACCTGCTCACGGAGCCGGGTCTCGGCTACCGCTACCGGCCCTAGCCGGGATCCTCCGCTCCGTCGAGCGGGCTCATGCGGCGAGGCCGCGCCGCTTCAGCAGCGGCGCGATCTCGGCGTCGCGACCGCGGAAGTCACGGTACGCGTCGAGGGGATCCTTCGCCCCTCCGACGCCGAGGAGGCGCTCGCGGAACCGATCGCCGCCCGCGCGCGTGAGGCCGCCGTTCTCGCGGAACCACTCGACCGTGTCCGCATCGAGCACCTCGGCCCAGATGTAGGAGTAATAGCCCGCGCTGTACCCGCCCGCGAAGATGTGCTGGAAGTAGGTCGACGAGTACCGGGAGGGCACGGCCGGCTCGTCGAGGCCGATGTCCGACAGCGCTGCCGCCTCGAAGGCCGCGACGTCCGTGACCCGGGCGGCGTCCTCCGCCGAGAGCGCGTGCCAGGCCTGGTCGAGCCACGCGGCGGCGAGGTACTCGCTCGTCGCGTAGCCCTGATCGAACGTCTCGCTCGCCCTCAGCCGCGCCACGACGTCGGCGGGCAGCGGCTCGCCCGTGACGTGGTGCACGGCGTAGTTCGCGAGGATCTCGGGCCAGAGGATCCACATCTCGTTCACCTGGCTCGGGAACTCGACGACGTCGCGATGCACGGCGGTGCCGCCGAAATGCGGATAGGTCACGTGCGCGAAGAGCCCGTGGAGGGCATGGCCGAACTCGTGGAAGAGGGTCGTGACGTTGTCGAGCGTGAGGAGGGTCGGCTCACCGGGGCCGGGCCGCACGACGTTGAGGTTGTTGACGACGACCGGCTTCGTGCCCCGCAGCTCGGACTGCACGACGAGCGAGTTCATCCATGCTCCGCCCCGCTTGCTGTCCCGCGTGTAGAGGTCCAGCAGGTAGAGCCCCAGGGCGGAGCCGTCCGCGTCGAAGACCTCGAACGTGCGCACGTCGGGGTGATAGCCGGGGAGATCGGCGCGCTCGCGGAACGAGAGCCCGTAGAGCTCGTGCGCCGCATGGAACACGCCGTCCTGCAGCACGCGCTCGGCCTCGAACCACGGGCGCAGCGCCGCCGCGTCGATGTCGTACTCGGCCTGGCGCACCTTCTCCGTGTAGAAGGCCCAGTCGTGCGCCTCCAACGGGAACGGCTCCGGCTCCGTCTCGTCGACGATGCGCTGCAGCGCCTCCTTCTCGCGCCGGGCGTTCGCGGACGCCGGGGCCGCGAGCCGACGGAGGAGGTCGCGGACGGCCTCCGGCGTCCCCGCGGTCTCGTCCGACGTCACGTAGGCCGCGTGCGACGCGTATCCGAGAAGCTCGGCGCGTTCGGCGCGCAGGCGGACGATCTCCCGGACCACGTCGGCGTTGTCGTGGGCGTTGCCGCGCGCCGCACGGGAACGGGAGGCCTCGAGGATGCGCCGGCGGGCGTCGCGGCGCACGAGCGACGCGAGATACGGATGGCCTGTGAAGAGCGTGAGCGTGACGACGTGCTTGCCGTCGAGGCCGCGGTCGCGCGCCGCCTCGGCGGCGGCGGAGAGCTCGCCGTCCGTGAGCCCCTCGAGCTCGTCGGCCGAGTCGAAGACGACGGCGAGGTCGTTGGCGTCGGCGAGCAGGTTCTTCTCGAACTGCGTCGTCAGCGTCGACAGGCGGGTGTTGATCGCGGTGAGCCGCGCTTTCGCGGCGGCGCCGAGCGCGGCGCCGGAGTGCGTCATCCCCACGTAGCGGCGTTCGACGAGCCGACGCTGCTCCGGCGTGAGCGCGAGGGAGTCGAGCTGCTCGTGCACGGCGGCGATGCGCGCGTACAGCACCCCGTCGAGAGAGATCGAGTCGGAGTGCGCGGAGATGAGCGGGGCCAGCTGCTCGTCGACCTCCTGAATGGCGTCGGTCGCGTCGGCCGAGTTGACGGTGTAGAACGCACGGGCGACGCGGTCGAGCAGTTCGCCCGCTCGTTCGAGGGGTTCGAGCGTGTTCTCGAAGGTGGGGGCATCGGGATTCGCGGTGATCGCGGCGACCTCCGTCCTGTGCTCGGCGAAGGCGCGCTCGAACGCGGGCAGGTAGTGGCCGGGCTCGACGGCGGCGTAGTCGGGGATCCCGTACGCGAGGGGAGACGGCGCGAGAAGGGGGTTGAACGCGGGCACGGCTGACATCCTGACAGCCTATCGACCGCGTGAGCGCGCGATCAGTCGCGGATCGGTCGCGAGATCGCGGTGCCGTCGGCCTGGAGCACGACCTCGATGCCCGAGTCGAGCTCGGCGATGGGGCGGTCCTCGAGCCACGTCAGCGTCCAGGAGGGGTGCGGCGCCTCCGGAGCCAGATCGGCCTCCACGCGTGCGATCTCGTCGCGCAGCCCGGCGGGCACGCCGGCCGGAGGAGTGGAGCCCGCCGGCCAGCGCGTGCCCATCCGCATCAGAGGGCCTCCGCCTCGGCGAGGGCGATCCGGGTGACGGCGAACGCGTCGCCGTCCGCGATGTCGAGCTCGGCGATGCGCCCCACGGCCCGGAGATCGTCGGCGGCGAGGCGGAGCGCGGTCGCCTGTGCGGCCGGAGCGGTGATCGCCGCGTGGTCGACCGGCGTCTTCTGGGACGCCTTGGCCTCGGTCTTGGCGCGACGGATGCCGATGAGCGCCTCGCTGGCGGCGACGAGGACCGCGGGGTCGCCCCCCAGTCCGCTCGCCTCCGGCCATCCGGCGCGGTGGACCGAGCCCTCCTGGAACCAGGACCACGCCTCTTCTGTCGCATACACGACCACCGGCGCGAGGAGGCGCAGGAGCGTCGTCAGCGCGGTGCGCAGCGCGACGGCCGCCGAGTCCCCGGCGGGGCCGCCGGCGTAGGCGCGCTCCTTGACGAGCTCGAGGTAGTCGTCGCAGAACGTCCAGAAGAACGCCTCCGACACCTCCAGGGCCCGCGCATGGTCGTAGGCGTCGAGCGCCTTCGTCGCCTGGGCCACGACGTCGTCGAGCGTCGCGAGCATCGACAGGTCGAGCGCCTCGGTCACGGTCGCGCCCTCGGGCGCCTCGAAGCCCAGCACGAACTTCGCCGCGTTGAGCACCTTGATCGCCAGGCGCCGGCCGATCTTGATCTGCGTGGGGTTCTGCGGGTCGAACGCGGCGTCGGTGCCGAGGCGGCTGGAGGCCGCCCAGTATCGGACGGCGTCCGACCCGTGCTTCTCCAGGATGTCGGCGGGCGTGACGACGTTGCCCTTCGACTTCGACATCTTCTTGCGGTCGGGGTCGACGATGAAGCCCGAGATCGCCGCGTGCGCCCAGGGCGCGCGGTCGTCCTCGAGGGCGCTGCGCAGGAGCGTCGAGAAGAGCCACGTGCGGATGATGTCCTGGCCCTGCGGCCGCATGTCGAACGGCGCCACGAGATCCCAGAGCTCGGCGTCGCGCCGCCATCCGCCCGCGAGCTGCGGGGTGAGCGACGACGTGGCCCAGGTGTCGAAGACGTCCGTCTCGGCCTCGAAGCCGCCCGGGACGCCCCGCTGCTCGGCCGTGTATCCCGGGGGGACGTCGCTCGAGGGGTCGACGGGGAGGCTCGCGGCGTCCGGGACGATCACGCGCGCGTAGTCCCGCTCGCCGTCCTCGTCGAGCCCGTACCAGACCGGGATCGGCACGCCGAAGAAGCGCTGGCGCGACACGAGCCAGTCGCCCGTGAGGCCGTTCACCCAGTTCTCGTAGCGGACGCGCATGAACTCGGGGTGCCAGTCGATCCGCTGTCCGAGCTCGACGAGCGTCGTGCGCAGCTCGGCGTCGCGGGCGCCGTTGCGGATGTACCACTGGCGCGTCGAGACGATCTCGAGCGGGCGGTCGCCCTTCTCGAAGAACTTCACGGGGTGCGTGAAGGGGGCCGAGACGCTCTCCAGCTCTCCCGACTCCTCCAGCAGCTCGACCATCCGCTTCTTCGCACTGAACACGGTCTTGCCCGCGAGCTCGGCGAAGGCGGCCTTGCCGGCATCCGATGCGATCGCCTCGGGCGCTTCGGCCACGACGCGTCCGTCCTTGCCGATGATCGTGCGGTTCGGCAGGTCGAGCTCGCGCCACCAGACGACGTCGGTCACATCGCCGAAGGTGCAGATCATGGCGATGCCGGAGCCCTTGTCGGGCTGCGCGAGCGGATGGGGCAGCACCGGCACCTCGACGCCGAACACCGGCGTCGTCACGGTCGAGTGGAAGTGCGGCTGGTAGCGCTCGTCGTCCGGGTGCGCGACGAGCGCGACGCACGCGGCGAGCAGCTCGGGGCGCGTCGTCTCGATCCGGATGTCGCCGGAGCCGTCCGTCTTGTGGAAGGCGAGCCGGTGGTAGGCGGCCTGCTGGTCGCGGTCCTCGAGCTCGGCCTGCGCGATCGCCGAGCGGAAGTCGACGTCCCACAGCGTCGGCGCGAGGCTCTGGTAGGCCTCGCCGCGCTCGAGGTTGTTCAGGAAGGCGAGCTGGCTCGTGCGGATCGTGTCGTCGGAGATCGTGCGGTAGGTCTGTGTCCAGTCGACGCTCAGGCCGAGCGTCCGCCAGAGATCCTCGAAGGTCTTCTCGTCCTCGACCGTGAGCCTCTCGCAGAGCTCGATGAAGTTGCGGCGGCTGATCGGCACCTGGTCGGCCGCCCTGATCGTCTTCGTCGTGCCCTCGAACGGCGGCGTGAAGCCGGGGTCGTAGGGGAGCGAGGGGTCGCAGCGGACGCCGTAGTAGTTCTGCACGCGTCGCTCGGTCGGCAGGCCGTTGTCGTCCCAGCCGATCGGGTAGAAGACCGTCTTGCCGCGCATGCGCTCGAAGCGCGTCTTCACATCGGTGTGCGTGTACGAGAACACGTGGCCGATGTGGAGGCTTCCGCTCGCCGTGGGCGGGGGGGTGTCGACGGAGAAGACGCCGCCGCGGCCGGAGGCCTTCGCCGCATCGCGGTCGAAGAGGTACGTGCCCTGCTGCTCCCAGGTCTCGCCCCACTTCGCCTCGAGACCCTCGAGGGCGGGCTTGTCGGGAATCGCGGCCATGGGGATCTCCTTGCGCGGTATGTGCGGCACGGTGTCTGCGTGCCTGAGTGTGGTGGCGGGTTCCAGTGTAGCCGGGAGGTCCCGAGGGTCGAGCGGAGCGGCACTCGGCAGGGCGCTCGGCAGGGCGCTCCGGCACCGACCGCCGGAGATCCCGCGAACGCCGGAGCGGTTCCCCGTATCTCGTCCGGCGTTCGCGGGATCTCCGGTCCCCAGGACCGGAGGGCTTCGGGCCGGCGGCGGAAAACGCGGGTGCGATCCCCCGACGTCTCGTGCACAGCCGGCGATCGCGGCCGCGGATCTCCACATCTGCGACGTGAGGTCCCCGCAGCCCCGAACGGGCGGCGATCGTGGAGGAATGGACCTGTTCTCGGCTCTGGCGACCCGCGACGGCGTTGCGCGCGTGCGGACCCTGCGGGCCGGCGGGGTGAGCGATCAACAGATCAGACGCGCCGCTCGGACCGGCGACGTCGTCCGTCCGCGTCGCGGATGGGTCGCGCGCGCCGACGCCGACGCCGCTCTCATCGCGGCGGCGGAGGTCGGGGTCGTCGTCACCTGCATCTCTGAAGCCGCCCGGCTCGGACTCTGGACGATCGACGACGGCCTCTGGCACGTCGGCATCCGCTCCAACGGCAAACTGCTGCGGGAGACGTCGGCGCACGTGCACTGGGGCACGCCGGTCGTTCCGCGCCATCCGGACGATGTGGTCGATCCGGTCGAGAACGTCCTCGTGCTGGCGGCGGTGTGCCAGCCGTATGAGAACGCCCTCGCGATCTGGGAGTCGGCGTGGCGCAAGGGGAAGGTCGACATGGAGGTCCTCGCCGGCCTGGAACTGCCTCCCGCGGCGCGCAGGCTCGTGGCGGATGCGATGCCCTTCGCCGATTCCGGTGTCGAGACGCTCGTCGTGCCACGTCTCCGCTGGATGCGGCTGCCCCTGCGTCGGCAGTTCTGGATCGCGGGCCACGCCGTCGACCTCCTGATCGGCGACCGGCTCGTGCTCCAGATCGACGGCGGCCACCATATCGGCGAACAGCGGGACTCCGACAACGAGCACGACGCGCGCCTGCGGCTCATGGGCTACCACGTCATCCGCGTGAGCTACCGGCAGGTGCGATTCGACTGGGCCACGGTGCAGGAGCTCATCGTCCGCGCCGTGGCGCAGGGGCTTCACCGCGCACGGCCGTGAGGGAACCGCGCCTCCCGCGTCGAGCGGCGTCCGGCCGCGAACGCCGGACATTCCGCGAACGCCGGAGCGGTTCCCCGTATCTCGTCCGGTTTCCGCGGGATCTCCGGTTCTGGGTCGGCGTCGATGGATGCGTTCGGGTGTCGTGGAACCAGCCACGGCGCACGGAGGCTAATCCCGCACCTGGATGCCGGTGGCCGTCGCGAAGGCGGGGGCGAGCATCCGCACCTGCTCCTCGGAGAGCGTCGTGCCGCGGAGGGCGAGCACGTCGAGATAGGCGAGCGCATCGAGACCGCGGAGGTCGACGTCGGACGCCCGCATGCCGCGCGGATCGACCTCGTCGGCGCGGGAGCCGTCGAACGCGACGCGCGTGAGCTGCGCCTGCGGCAGGTCGAGCGCGCGGATGGCGCTGCCGCCGATGAGGACGTCCTCCGCACGGGCGCCCGCGAGCGTCAGGTAGTCGATGCGGAGGTCTCGCAGCTCGAGCTCGGAGACCCGGGCGCCCGTGAGGTCGAGCGTGCCGATCCGCCCGCCGGCGATGCGGAGGCGGCGGATGGTCGTGTCGCGAGCGGAGATCGAGACCGCGCGGATGTCCGTGATCTCGACGTCGACGAGGGTCGCGCCCCGCAGCGCGAGCGCGTGCACCGACGGCGACGGGATGCGGCACTCCTCGAGAGAAGCGTGCTCGAGGTCGACGTCGCCCGCCAGGCCGACGACCCGCGCCCGCCGCAGATCCGCCGAGCGGCGCGCGGACGCGTCCTCGAGCTCCGACGGCAGATCGGGCGCGCCGATCCGCGGCGCGATGGGATGCGTCTGCTGTCTGGCCATGCTCCGACTGTACGGTCGCGGTCGGACGCCCCCGCGTCCCGAGCGCCGGAGATCCCTCGAACGCCGGATCGACGCCGCGGAACCCCTCCGGCGTCGGCGGGATCTCCGGTCCTCGGCGCTGCAGTTGCCCGAACGCCCGGCGCTCCGCACGCGCGCGGCGCGGCATCGCGATAGCATGGACGCATCGGCATCGATCCGGCCATCACCGGGGAGCCCGCGGAAGAACGGGAACGCAAGGACCCCATTAGAACCGCGCGGGGCAGGCCCGTCACAGCCGCTGTGAGAGTGGCGTCGTCGACGACGCAACGCGGGGTGGTACCGCGGCCCCTGTCGTACGAACGGCAGGGCGTCGTCCTCGCAGTCCCTATGGAACTGCTGGAGTGAGATGACCTACCCGAAGTCCTCGTTCGGCCCCGCGGCCGAGACGACCCCCGTCGTGCCGAGCCCCCGCTTCCCGCAGATCGAGCGGGAGATCCTCGACTTCTGGGCGGCGGACGACACCTTCCGCGCGTCGATCGCGCAGCGCGAGGGGGCCGACGAGTGGGTGTTCTACGACGGCCCGCCGTTCGCCAACGGCCTGCCCCACTACGGCCACCTCCTCACGGGCTACGCGAAGGACCTCTTCCCGCGGTTCCAGACCATGCGCGGGAAGAAGGTCGACCGCGTCTTCGGATGGGACACGCACGGGCTTCCCGCCGAGCTCGAGGCCATGAAGCAGCTCGGGATCACGGAGAAGGACGAGATCCTCGAGATGGGGATCGACGCCTTCAACGCCAAGGCGCGCGAGTCGGTGCTCGCCTACACGCGCGAGTGGGAGGACTACGTCACGCGCCAGGCGCGCTGGGTCGACTTCGAGCGCGGATACAAGACGCTCGACCCGACCTTCATGGAGAGCGTGCTGTGGGCGTTCTCGTCGCTCTACGACAAGGGGCTCGCGTACGAGGGGTACCGCGTGCTGCCGTACTGCTGGCGGGACCAGACGCCGCTGTCGAACCACGAGCTGCGGATGGACGACGACGTCTACAAGCTGCGCCAGGACCCGTCCGTCACGGTGACGTTCCCGCTCGTGGGCGCGAAGGCGGAGGCTCTGGGCCTCACGGGCGTCCGCGCGCTCGCGTGGACGACGACGCCCTGGACGCTGCCGACCAACCTCGCCCTCGCCGTCGGGCCCGCGATCGAGTACGCGGTGCTGCCGGCGGGCCCGGCGGGGGCGGCCGACGTCCACCGGGCGCCCGACGGCGCCGCCGACGACCTCCTCGAGGCGTCGTCGCACAGCTACCTGCTCGCCGCCGATCTCGTGGCCGGCCACGCCAAGGACCTCGGCTACGCCTCGGCCGAGGCGGCGCATGCGGCGATCGAGCGCACCGTGCGCGGCGCCGAGCTCGCGGACGTGGCGTACGACCGGCTCTTCGACTACTACGCCGACGCCGAGGCGTGGGGCACGCAGGACGCGTGGCGCATCCTCGTCGACGACTACGTCACCACGACCGACGGCACCGGCATCGTGCACCAGGCTCCGGCGTACGGCGAGGACGACAAGCGCCTCGCCGACGCGGCGGGCATCCCGACCATCGTGAGCCTCGGAGACGACGGCCGCTTCCTGCCGCAGGTGTCGGACGTCGCGGGCGAGCTGTGGCTCGACGCGAACCGTCCGCTCATCCGGTCGCTGCGCCAGGCCGGCCGGCTGCTGCGCGAGGCGAGCTACGAGCACTCCTACCCGCACTGCTGGCGGTGCCGGAACCCCCTCATCTACAAGGCGGTGTCGAGCTGGTTCGTCCGTGTCACCGACATCAAGGACCGCCTCGTCGAGCTCAACGAGCAGATCACGTGGGCGCCCGAGAACGTCAAGCACGGACAGTTCGGCAAATGGGTCGAGGGTGCTCGCGACTGGTCGGTCAGCCGCAACCGCTTCTGGGGCTCGCCGATCCCGGTGTGGAAGTCGGACGATCCGGAGCACCCGCGCGTGGACGTGTACGGCTCTCTCGCCGAGATCGAGCGCGACTTCGGGCGGTTGCCGCGCAACGAGCGGGGGGATGTCGACCTGCACCGCCCGTACATCGACGAGCTCACGCGTCCCAACCCGGACGACCCGACGGGGCGGAGCACGATGCGCCGCATCGAGGACGTCTTCGACGTCTGGTTCGACTCCGGCTCGATGCCGTTCGCGCAGGTGCACTACCCGTTCGAGAACAAGGACTGGTTCGAGTCGCACGCGCCGGCCGACTTCATCGTCGAGTACATCGGGCAGACGCGCGGATGGTTCTACGTCATGCACGTGCTGTCGGGCGCGCTCTTCGACCGCCCGGCGTTCACGGGCGTCTCGTGCCACGGCATCGTGCTCGGCAGCGACGGGCAGAAGATGTCGAAGTCGCTGCGCAACTACCCCGACGTGTCGGAGGTGCTTGAGCGCGACGGATCGGACGCGATGCGCTGGTTCCTCATGGCGTCGAGCGTGCTGCGCGGCGGGAACCTCGTCGTGACCGAGGAGGGCATCCGCGCGGGCGTGCGCGAGTTCCTGCTGCCGCTGTGGAACTCGTGGTACTTCTTCGCGACGTATGCGAACGCGGCGCGCGCCGCGGGCCCGGGCGGTGCGGACGGCGCGGGCTACGAGGCCCGCCGGTCGACGACGTCGACGGATGTGCTCGACCGGTACATCCTCGCGCTCACGGGGGATCTCGTGCGCGACGTCGCCTCCGACCTCGAGCAGCTGGACTCCACGACGGCATCGGCGCGGCTGCGCGACTTCGCCGAGGTGCTCACGAACTGGTACATCCGCCGGTCGCGTGACCGCTTCTGGCAGGGGGTCTCGGAGGATCCGAGGAGCCGCGAGGCGTTCGACACGCTCTACACGGTGCTCGAGACGCTCACGCGCGTCGCGGCCCCCCTCATCCCGCTCGTGGCCGAGCGCGTGTGGCAGGGGCTCACGGGCGGCCGCAGCGTGCATCTGGAGGACTGGCCGGACGCTGCGGAGTTCGCGGACGCCGCGGACATCCGTGCCGCCATGGACGCCGTCCGCGAGACGTCGAGCGTCGCGAACGCGCTCCGCAAGAAGGAGGGTCTGCGCGTCCGGCTTCCGCTCGCGAGGCTCACGGTCGTCACGGAGGGTGCGGACGGCCTCGCGCGGTTCGATGACATCCTGCGGGACGAGCTGAACGTCAAGGCCGTCGAGCTCGTGGAGCTCTCGGAAGGCACGGCGGAGGTGTACGGCATCTCGCACCGTCTCACGGTGAACGCCCGCGCGGCGGGCCCCCGCCTCGGCAAGCAGGTGCAGCAGGTCATCGGGGCGGCGAGGTCGGGCGACTGGTCGGAGGTCGACGGCGTCGTCACGGCCGGGGGCATCGTGCTCGAGCCGGGCGAGTTCGACCTCGCCCTCGACACGTCGGGTCGTTCCGAGGGCGAGGCGATCGCCACCCTCCCGTCGGGCGGGTTCCTGCTGCTCGACACCACGACGACGCCCGAGCTCGAGGCCGAGGGGCTGGCACGCGACGTCATCCGCGCCGTGCAGGACACGCGCAAGGCCGCGGGCTTCGAGGTGAGCGACCGCATCCGCCTGCAGCTCGCCTTCGCGGACGCCTCGGATGCGGCGTCCGTCCGGACGGCGTGGGATGTCGCGGACGTCGCGGGGGAGACCCTCGCCGTCGAGCACGTCGTCCTCGACGGGACCGGGACGGAGCCGGCCGAGCGCACCGTTACGGTGCCGGCCGGGACATATGCGAACGCCGGCGATCTCGTGATCGCCGTCTCACGGGTGGGAGGCGCCGCATGAGCGCACGCGACAGGGAACGCGCGGACGCCGTCTACGATGCGCTGCTGGGGCGGGCGGGGGAGCAGTGGGTGCAGCCGCGCGTGGAGCGCACGCGGCGCATCCTCGAGCTCCTCGCCGATCCGCAGCGCACGTACCGCGTCGTGCACATCACGGGGACGAACGGGAAGACCTCGACGGCGCGCATCGTCGAGAGCCTCGTGCGGGCGCACGGTCTGCGCACGGGCCTGTTCACGAGCCCGCATCTGACGAGGTTCACCGAGCGCATCCTCATCGACGGCGAGCCGATCTCCGACGCCGCCGTCGCCGACGCCTGGGACGAGATCGCTCCGTTCGTCACGCTCGTCGACGCGGAGCTCGCGGCGGAGGGCGACGCGTCGCTGACGTTCTTCGAGCTGCTGACGGTGCTCGCCTTCGTCGCGTGCGCGGACGCCCCGGTCGACGTGCTCGTCCTCGAGGTCGGGATGGGCGGCAGCTGGGACTCGACGAACACCGCGGACGGCGACGTCGCGGTGTTCGCCCCCATCGACGTCGATCACGTGAATCGTCTCGGCGCGACCGTGCCGGAGATCGCCGAGGTAAAGGCGGGGATCATCAAGCAGGGCGCGGCCGTCGTCTCGGCGGCCCAGCGTCCCGAGGTCGAGGCGATCATCCGCCGGGTCGCGGCCGAGCGGAACGCCACGGCCGTGTTCGAGGGGCAGGACTTCGCGCTCACGGACGATCGCCTCGCGGTCGGCGGCCAGCTGATCTCGGTGAGGGGGCTCGCCGGCGCGTACGACGAGGAGTACCTGCCGCTCTACGGGCGTCATCAGGGCGAGAACGCCGCGCTCGCGATCGCCGCCGTCGAGGCGCTCATCGGGGCGGGCGCCCAGCGGATCGCCGGCTCCGTCCTCACCGACGGGCTGCAGCAGGTGACCTCGCCCGGGCGTCTGCAGCTGGTGGGGGTCGAGCCGACCGTGCTCGTCGACGCCGCGCACAACCCGCACGGCGCGCGCGCCCTGGCCGCGGCGCTTCGGGAGGCGTTCGACTTCGACGAGTGGGGCGTGGTGCTCGGGGTGCTGAGCGACAAGGACGCCGCGGGGATCGTCGCGGAGCTGTCACCGGTGGCGACGCACGTCTTCGCCACCGCGCCGGCGTCGGACCGCGGGGGAGACCCCGACCGGCTCGCCGACCTGGTGGAGGCGGCGGGACTGCGCGTGACGGTGCATCCCGGCATCGACGACGCGGCCGATGCCGCACGCGACTGGGCGCGGTCGGGCGAGCGACGGGCCGTCGTCGTCGCCGGATCGGTCGTGCTCGCGGGCGAGGCCGTCGTGCTCGCCGAGGAGGAGGAGTGGAAGCCGGTGGGCGAGCGATGAGCGACGCTGCGCCCTCGCCGGGCCGGCCCCGGTACCGGACGCTGCCGGAGAAGATCGGCTCCGTGGTCCTCGGCTTCGAGTCGATCGTCGTCTTCCTCGCGGGGCTGTCCGTCTTCGGTCTGCGCGCGCTGCCCGAGCAGGTCGCGCCGTGGTGGGGCGTCGTCGCCGGCGCCATCGTCGCCGTGCTCATGATCGTCACGAGCGGACTGCTGCGCTATCGCTGGGCGTTCGCGGTGGGATGGGCGCTGCAGGCCGTGACGGCGCTGGGCGCCGTCTTCGTCCCGGCGATCCTCGTCGTGACCCTCGTGTTCGGCGGCATGTGGGCGTATGCGACGATCGGAGGGGCGCGGATCGAGCGGCGCGTCTCGGCGCAGCGCGCCGCGGGCGCCGCGTCCGATTGACCCCACGATCGCGCAGACCCCCGCCCTCCCACAGAAAGGCAGTTCCATGGCCATCGAAGAGACCCTCGTCCTCGTCAAGCCCGACGGCGTCGCCCGCGGCCTCACCGGGGCGATCCTCTCGCGCATCGAGGCGAAGGGCTACACGCTCGTCGACCTCAAGCTCGTCGAGCCGAGCCGCGACGTCCTCGCCCGTCACTACGCCGAGCACGAGGGCAAGCCGTTCTACGAGCCGCTGCTGGAGTTCATGCTCTCGGGCCCCGTCGTGGCGGTCCGCGTCGCGGGCGATCGCGTGATCGAGGGCTTCCGCTCCCTCGCCGGCACGACCGATCCGACCACGGCCGCCCCCGGCACCATCCGCGGCGACCTCGGGCGCGACTGGGGCGTCGCGGTGCAGCAGAACCTCGTGCACGGCTCCGACAGCACGGAGTCGGCCGCCCGCGAGCTCGGCATCTGGTTCTCCTAGGCCGTCGGCGGGACGGGCGGATCCCCGGCTCGTCCCGCCCTCCCGAGGACGGCCGGGGCGTCAGAAGAGCATCTGGAGCACGCCGAGCCGCAGCTGCGCCATCACCGCAATGGCGACGTAGCTGAGCACGGTCAGGAGCGGCAGCCAGCCCATGAGGGCGTCGGCGCTCTTGCGTGCAGCGCGCGGCAGGGGCACGGCGCCGATGCGGACGACATGGAGCGCCACCGCGTAGAACGACGGGATGGTCACGGCCCACGTGACCATGCACCACGGGCAGAGCGTGCCGATGACGAAGATGCTCTGCGAGACGAGCCAGCAGACGAACGCGAACGCGAACGTCATCCCCAGGGCGAAGAGCGCCCAGAACCATCTCGCGAACCGGGCCCCCGCGAGGACGGCGACGCCCACCACGATGGGGGCGATCCACCCGCCCAGGCCGATGATCGGGTTCGGGAACCCGAAGACCGCGCCCTGCCAGGAGTCGAGGTTCTTGCCGCACTGCACGAGCGGGTTGAAGTCGCATCCGAGCGACGCCCCCGGGTTCTCCAGCAGATGGAACTTCTCCTGCGTGAGCGAGAAGGCCGCCCACCAGCCGACGATGCCGGCGAGGACGAGCCAGACCGCCAGGGCGGTGGGTCGCGTGCGGGTGTCGGGCATTCCCGGATTATCGCATCGGCGCCTGCAGGAGAGCCGCGGGCGGGCCGAACGCGGACGTCCGGCGGAGAGCCACGAGGACTCCGCGCGCCGGAGTGGATGCGGGTGGACGGCGAGTGGTGAGATAATGGACGTCGACGCGCGTGCCGGCCACGCCGGCACGTCGTCGGTGGACAAGACTTCGGGGCAATGGCTGCCCCGCGCGATCAGAGCGATTTGCCGGTCGCATGCCGATGGAGTTCGCGGCCCCATCATGCGGGGCCGCACGAGAATCACGGGTGGAGATCCGCCCCAGGGAGTACGCCAGCGATGGCTGAATCGAACAACGACACAGATGGAACCTTCGACGCCGAGGCGAACGGCGGCGCGGACACCGCGGCGCCCGACGAGCGGGTGACGCAGGGCGAGGGCACGGCCGATGCGGCGATCGTCCCGCCGGACGAGGGGGAGACGGCCCAGGGGCCCGCGGGCGAAGAGCAGGGGCCCGCGGGCGAGGAGCAGGAGGTCCCGGACGCCGCGTCCGAGCCCGCGACGGCGGTGAGCCTCGGTCTCCTGCCCGCGGAGTTCGTCTCGCGCGTGTCGACGGAGCTGCACTTCTATGCGCCCGCGTCGCTGCCCGCGCTTCCCGAGCCGGAGCCCGAGCCCGAGCCCGAGGAGGAGGCGTCGTCGAACGGCCGCCCCGCGCGGCGCCGGCGGCGTCGCGGCGGCTCGGACGGGGCGGAGGAGGCTCCGCAGGAGGATCCGCGTCGTCGCCAGCGGGTGGTCGAGGTCATCACCGAGCCGCAGCGCATCAAGGGCTCCACGCGCCTCGAGGCCAAGAAGCAGCGTCGCCGGGACGGACGCGAGGCCGGACGCCGTCGCCCCGTCGTCACCGAGGCGGAGTTCCTCGCACGTCGCGAGTCGGTCGATCGCCAGATGATCGTGCGCTCGAAGAGCGGGCGCATCCAGATCGCGGTGCTCGAGGACGACGTCCTCGTCGAGCACTACGTCGCGCGCAACCAGGACGCCTCGCTCATCGGCAACGTCTACCTCGGCCGCGTCCAGAACGTGCTCCCGAGCATGGAGGCCGCCTTCGTCGACATCGGCCGCGGCCGCAACGCCGTGCTGTACTCGGGCGAGGTGGACTGGGACGCCGTCGAGACCGGCAACCAGCCGCGCCGCATCGAGCTCGCGCTGAAGCAGGGCGACCGCGTGCTCGTCCAGGTCACGAAGGACCCCGTCGGGCACAAGGGCGCGCGCCTGACCAGCCAGATCTCGCTGCCCGGCCGGTACCTCGTGTACGTGCCGAACGGATCGATGAACGGCATCTCGCGCAAGCTGCCCGACACGGAGCGCGCGCGCCTGAAGAAGATCCTCAAGGAGGTGCTCCCGGAGTCCTCGGGCGTCATCGTGCGCACGGCGGCCGAGGGCGCGACCGAGGATCAGCTCACGCGCGACGTCAACCGCCTCACGGCGCAGTGGGAGCACATCAACGAACTCGTGCAGAAGGGGAACGCCCCGACGCTGCTGCACAGCGAGCCGGACCTGCTCGTCAAGATCATCCGGGACGTCTTCAACGAGGACTTCACGAAGCTCCTCATCCAGGGCGAGGAGGCGCAGCAGACGATCGTGAGCTACCTCACGGGCGTCGCGCCGGATCTCCTGGACCGCGTCGAGAACTACGAGGGCGATCGCGATCCGTTCGACGAGTTCCGCGTCACGGAGCAGATCGAGAAGGCGCTGGACCGGAAGGTCTGGCTGCCCTCGGGCGGCTCTCTCGTCATCGACCGCACGGAGGCGATGACGGTCGTCGACGTCAACACGGGCAAGTTCGTCGGCACCGGCGGCAACCTCGAGGAGACCGTCACGAAGAACAACATCGAGGCGGCCGAGGAGATCGTCCGTCAGCTGCGGCTGCGCGACATCGGCGGCATCATCGTCGTGGACTTCATCGACATGGTGCTCGAGTCGAATCGCGATCTCGTGCTGCGCCGTCTCGTGGAGTGCCTCAGCCGGGACCGGACGAAGCACCAGGTCGCCGAGGTCACGTCCCTCGGCCTCGTGCAGATGACCCGGAAGAAGCTCGGGCTCGGACTGCTCGAGACCTTCAGCGAGGCGTGCGAGGTGTGCGCGGGCCGGGGCGTGGTCGTGCACCACGACCCCGTGACGAAGCATCGCTCCTCCGGCGGCGCAGGCAACGGCGGCGGACGGCGTCCGCGCGCGTCCCAGGGCTCGCAGGGCCCGGCCTCCGCCCCGCCCTCGTCCGCCTCGGCCCACGTCATCACCGACGGCGTGAAGTCGGCGCTGGCGCAGATCGCGGCGTCCACGATCCCGAAGCAGGAGGTCGAGAGCGAGGAGGCCGCCCCCGCCGAGGAGCCGCAGACGGTGACGTCGCTCGGGATCGCGCTGCCGGAGGGACCGCGCAGCGCCCCCCAGGCGCAGAGCGAGGACCGCGAGCGTGCTCGGCGTCCGCGCAAGAAGCGCACCGTCGAGAAGCCGGCGTCGGTGGCGCCGGCCTCGGAGGCGGCCCAGCTCCTCGACTCCGTGCTGGAGGCGCTGCCCGAGCCCAAGGCCCCGGGCCAGGGGCGCGGACGCCGACGCGTGACCACGGCGGCGCTGACGGGCACGGCGGTCGCCGTGACGCCCGGCGCGCCCGAAGGGGACTGAGGCGAGCGGCGCCCGGGACCGTCAGCGTCGGTCCCGGGCGCGCACGCGCAGCCCGGAGGCGATGAGCGCCCTCGTGAGCTCGTGCGCGGACACGGGGCGCGCACCGGCCGCGATGAGCCGGGGGAGCGCCTCTTCCGCGACGTCGTAGTGGTCCAGGTCGAAGGCGCGGGCCGGCAGGGCGTTGGCCGCCGCGAAGGCGTGCAGCTCGTCGAGGCTCGCATCGCTCACGAGGTGCGCCCACAGCCGCCCATGGGCGGGCCAGAAGGCCTGGTCGACGAGAACGGTCACGGAGATCCACCCTACGGAGAAACCGCCGCGACGCGCCGATCCGGCGCTTTTGCCCGAAACGCCGTCCATCGGGTAAACTCGATCCTTGGTGCGTCCCCTGTCGCGCGCTCTCCCACTGGCGGCGCGACGAAAGTCTTGCCCGAGACGCACCTCGCACATCCCGTGCGAAGAGCAAGCGAAGTCTTCCCGTGAGATTCGGAAGCCCATGCGCTTCCCCAATGAAACAGGTATGAACGTGGTTTACGCAGTTGTTCGCGCCGGTGGCCGGCAGGAGAAGGTCGAGGTCGGGACCATCGTGACGCTCGACCGCCTCAAGGCTGCCGAGGGTGAGACGATCGAGCTGCCCGCCGTCCTCTTCGTCGACGGCGACGCCGTGACGACCGACGCCGACAAGCTCGCGAAGGTCACCGTCACCGCCGAGGTCCTGGGCAACCTGCGCGGTCCCAAGATCGTCATCCAGAAGTTCAAGAACAAGACCGGCTACAAGAAGCGCCAGGGACACCGTCAGGACCTGACGCGCGTCAAGGTCACCGGCATCAAGTAAGCGGAAGAGGCTCTCGTAATGGCACACAAAAAGGGCGCAAGCTCCACCCGCAACGGTCGCGACTCGAACGCTCAGCGCCTCGGCGTGAAGCGCTTCGGCGGCCAGGCCGTCAGCGCCGGCGAGATTCTCGTCCGCCAGCGCGGCACGCACTTCCACCCCGGCGCCAACGTGGGCCGTGGCGGCGACGACACGCTCTTCGCCCTCGCGGCCGGCGCCGTGGAGTTCGGCACCAAGGGCGGCCGCAAGGTCGTCAACATCGTCGCGGGCGAGTGATCACCGCAGACGCTTTCAGCATCTGAACGGGGCGGGCTTCGGCCCGCCCCGTTCTCTTTGATGCGGGCGGGGTTCCCGGACGCCGCCCGCGAGAGGCAGGATCAGACATGGTCACGTTCGTCGACGAGGTGACGCTCCATCTGCGCGCCGGCAAGGGCGGCAACGGCTGCGTCTCGGTCCATCGGGAGAAGTTCAAGCCGCTCGGCGGCCCCGACGGGGGCAACGGCGGCGACGGCGGCGACGTCGTGCTCGTCGCGGATCCGCAGACGACCACGCTCCTGAGCTACCACCACTCGCCGCACCGCAGCGCGGGCAACGGCGGCTTCGGGATGGGCGACCACAGGTCCGGTGCGACGGGGGAGCCGCTCGAGCTGCCCGTGCCGGTCGGCACGCTCGTCAAGTCGTCCGACGGCGAGCCCCTCGTCGATCTCATCGAGCCGGGCATGCGTTTCATCGCGGCGCCCGGCGGGCGGGGCGGGCTCGGCAATGCGGCCCTCGCGTCGCCTAAGCGCAAAGCGCCGGGATTCGCGCTGCTCGGCACGCCCGGCTGGGAGGGCGACGTCGTCCTCGAGCTCAAGACGGTGGCCGACGTGGCTCTCGTGGGGTTCCCCTCGGCGGGCAAGTCCAGCCTCATCGCGGCGGTGTCCGCCGCGCGTCCGAAGATCGCCGACTACCCGTTCACGACGCTGCACCCGAACCTCGGTGTCGTGCAGGCGGGTGACATCCGCTTCACCGTGGCCGACGTGCCCGGCCTCATCGAGGGCGCGAGCGAGGGGCGCGGTCTCGGGCTGGAGTTCCTGCGGCACGTCGAGCGCTGCACGGCGCTCGTCCACGTGCTCGACTGCGCGACGCTCGAACCCGGTCGCGACCCGCTCAGCGACCTGGAGATCATCCGGCAGGAGCTCGGGAGCTATCCCGTCGCGGAGGGGCAGGTGCCTCTCCTCGACCGGCCCCAGATCGTCGTCCTGAACAAGGTCGACGTGCCGGAGGCGCAAGAGCTGGCGGAGTTCGTCCGCCCCGATCTCGAGGCCCTCGGCTACCGCGTGTTCGAGATCTCGACCGTCGCACGACGCGGCCTGCGCGAGCTGACCTTCGCCCTCGGCGAGGTCATCGACGCCTACCGCAAGGCCGCTCCCGTCGAGCCGCCCCGCGAGCGCGTCGTCATCCGCCCGAAGGGCTCCGAGAAGGAGTTCACGGTGCGCGTCGACGGCGGCACGTACGGCAACGTCTACCACGTCCTGGGGGAGAAGCCGCTGCGCTGGGTGCAGCAGACGGACTTCCAGAACGAGGAGGCCGTCGGGTTCCTCGCCGACCGCCTCGAGAAGCTCGGCGTCGAGAACGAGCTCTTCCGCGTCGGCGCGGTGCCGGGCTCGACGGTCGTCATCGGCGAGGACGGCATCGTCTTCGACTGGGAGCCGTCGATCTCGTCCGCCGCCGAGCTCGTGCAGGCTCCGCGCGGTCTCGACGCCCGTCTGGACCCGAATCGCCGCCGCACGACCTCGGAGCGCCGTGAGAAGTATTACGCGCGCCAGGACGCCCGGACGGCGGAGCGGGCGATCGAGGACGAGCATCGTCTCGCGCGCCTCGACGACGAGGACGAGGTCGGATGACCGCGCACGACCGTGCGGCGCTCGCCTCGGCGACGCGCGTCGTCGTGAAGGTCGGCTCGTCATCGATCAGCGGCGAGGCGGCCTGGCGGATCCCCGTGATCGTCGAGGCTCTGGCGGCCGCCCACGCACGCGGTGCCGAGGTGCTCCTGGTCTCATCGGGCGCGATCGCGACGGGGATGCCGTATCTGCAGCTGGACGCGCGGCCGAACGACCTCGCGACGCAGCAGGCGGCGGCGGCCGTGGGGCAGAACGTGCTCGTCTACCGCTACCAGGAGGCGCTCCGGCCGTTCGAGATCGTCGCGGGCCAGGTGCTCCTCACCGCGAGCGACATGGAGGACCCCACGCACCGCAGCAACGCGCGGCGGGCGATCGAGCGTCTGCTGGGCCTGCGGATCCTCCCCATCATCAACGAGAACGACACGGTGGCGACGCACGAGATCCGCTTCGGCGACAACGATCGCCTCGCCGCGCTCGTCGCGCGTCTCGTCGGCGCGGACGCCCTCGTCCTGCTGAGCGACATCGTCGCCCTCTACACGCGTCCGCCGGACGAGCCGGGCGCCGAGCCCATCGACGTCATCGCGGCGGACGACGACCTCTCCGGATACGCGTTCGGCTCGAAGGTCGTCAACAGCGTGGGCACCGGGGGAGCGGCGACCAAGGCGTCCGCGGCGCGCCTCGCGTCGAGCGCGGGCATCGGCGTCCTCGTGACGAGCGCGGACAGGGTCGCCGACGCCCTCGCGGGAGCGCCCATCGGCACGTGGTTCGTGCCGTCGGACGAGCGGCCTCCTGCCACCGGGGCCGTCGCTACACTGGGCGGATGACCTCCGACGCCCTCCTCACGTCGCCGCCGACCCCGGTCGACACGCCACAGGACCGCCTCCGGCGCGCCAAGGACGCGGCGCGGAGCGTGGCGCGGCTGACGAGCGACGAGAAGCGCGCCGTGCTGCACGCGATCGCGGATGCCCTCGTCGCCCGTCGCGCCGAGATCGTCGAGGCGAACGGCGAGGACCTCGTCCGCGGCGAGCACGACGGGATCGGGGCGTCGCTGCGGGATCGCCTTCGTCTCGACGACGCGCGCATCGCGGGGCTCGCGGACGCCGTGCGCCAGGTCGCGGCGCTGCCCGACCCCGTGGGCGAGCTCGTGCGCGGACAGCGGATGTACAACGGCGTCATGCTCGAGGAGCGCCGCGTTCCGTTCGGGGTCGTCGGAGCCATCTACGAGGCGCGTCCGAACGTCACCGTCGACATCGCGGCGCTCGCCCTGCAGTCGGGCAACGCCGTGGTGCTGCGGGGCGGGAGCGCCGCCCGCTCGTCGAACACCGTGCTGGTGTCGGTCATGCGCGAAGCTCTCTCCGCGCACGGGGTTCCGGCCGACGCGGTGCAGTCGGTCGACGCGTTCGGCCGCGACGGGGCACGCGCCCTCATGCACGGCCGCGGCTTCGTCGACGTCCTCGTGCCGCGCGGCAGCGCGAGCCTCATCGAGACGGTCGTCACCGAGTCGACGGTGCCGGTGATCGAGACCGGGGCGGGCAACGTGCACATCGTTCTCGACGTGTCGGCTCCGGACGACTGGGCACGCGACATCGTGGTCAACGCCAAGGTGCAGCGGCCGAGCGTCTGCAACGCCGTGGAGACGGTGCTCGTGGTGCGTGCGGGCGCCGAGCGTCTCGTGGGGCCGGTCGTCGCGGCGCTGCAGCGCGAGGGCGTCACGGTGCACGGCGACGCGACGGTCGCCTCGCTGGCCGCGGACGTCGTGCCGGCGACCGACGAGGACTGGGAGACCGAGTACCTCAGCCTCGACATCGCGATGCGCGTCGTGGACACCCTCGACGACGCGATCTCGCACATCCGTCGATACAGCACAGGGCACACGGAGTCGATCGTGACCGCGGACGTCCGCAACGCGGAGCGCTTCCTGGACGAGGTCGATTCCGCAGCGGTCTTCGCGAACGCCTCCACCCGGTTCACGGACGGATCGGAGTTCGGCTTCGGCGCCGAGGTGGGGATCTCGACCCAGAAGCTGCACGCGCGCGGACCGATGGGCCTGCCGGAGCTCACGAGCACGAAGTGGGTCGGGCGTGGCTCCGGTCAGGTACGGCGCTGACGGTAAGCTGGAACGGTTCGATCGACCTTATGAACGGAAGCCCTGACATGCATCTCGCCACCGCGATCGCGACCGTCGTCGCCGAAGCCGAGCAGGAGAACGTCGCGCTCCAGACCCTTCCCTTCGGTCTGGTCGCCCTCGCCGCGTTCGGGGCGCTCGCTCTCGTCGCCGCGTCGTACCGCAACGTCAGCAACCGTCAGGCGGACGCGAGCGAATCCGCGTACGGGCACGGCGAGGTGGAGCACGGCCACTAGGCCTCTGACGGTGACGACCACGACGCGGGCTCCACGGATCGGGGTGATGGGCGGCACGTTCGATCCCATCCACCACGGTCACCTCGTGGCCGCGAGCGAGGTCGCGACGTCGTTCGACCTCGACGAGGTCGTCTTCGTGCCGACGGGGCAGCCGTGGCAGAAGGAGCGTGTCTCGCCGGCCCAGGCCCGTTATGAGATGACGGTGATCGCCACGGCGTCGAATCCGCGGTTCACGGTGAGCCGCGTCGACATCGAACGCGGAGGGCTGACCTACACCGTCGACACGCTGCGCGATCTGAAGCGCGAGCGTCCCGATGCCGAGCTGTTCTTCATCTCGGGGGCCGACGCCGTGGCGCAGATTCTCAGCTGGCGGGATCATCATGAACTGTGGGAGCTCGCCCACTTCGTCGCCGTCTCGCGTCCTGGTCACGTGCTGAGCACGGACGGACTGCCCGGAGGCGTGGTGAGCCGGCTCGAGATCCCCGCGCTGGCCATCTCATCCACCGATTGCCGAGATCGCGTCAGTCGCGACCTCCCCGTCTGGTACCTCGTGCCGGATGGCGTGGTGCAGTACATCGCGAAGCATCATCTGTATCGGAGCAAGCCATGAGCACACCCGACGGTCGTCCCCTCACACGACGTCAGCTGCGTGAGCTGCGCCAGACGGGGCAGAACGCGATCATCGCGGACGACGAGAACGGGACTCCGGAGGAGGGCGCCGCGGACGAGCACACGCCGGCCGACCTCTCCGACGCGCCCGCCGAGGCCGACGGCGTCGCGGAGTCGCCGGAATCCGATGCGGGCGAGCCCGAGGAGGATGCGCCCGAACACGAGTCATCCGACGCGGAGGAGGCGACGGGCGACGAGGGTGGACTGCCCGGCGGCGACGAGCCGATCCCGGACGATGTCGTGACGTTGGAGGCCGTGGACGAGCCCGAGACGCGGGAGGACGAGCCGCCGTCGTCTCCGTCGGAGCACCATCCGCCGCTCACCCGTCGTCAGCTGCGCGAGCAGGAGCGGCAGAGGACCGGCGTCGCGCCCGTGATCGTCCCCCCGCCTTCCGACGGCCGGTCCGATGACGGCGTCGCGGATGCCGTCGAGGCGACGATCGTCACCGACGAGGTCCCGCACGCCGCCCCCGTCCCGGAGACGGTCGAGGCCGAGGTCGTGCCGGACGCGCCGGCGACGGGGCCGGAGAACGCCTCACAGGACGAGGAACCCGTGGACCAGGCCGTCGATGCCCCCTCCGGCATGCGCACGGCGGATGCGGCGCCGCCGAGGCTGCGGCCCGGTTTCGGCGAGAACGTCGCGGTCAAGCCGGTTCCTCCGGCGCCCGCCTCGTTCGACGAGCTGCTCACGCACCCGCGCGAGTCGAGCGGCTCAGGATCGGCGCCCAGCGCCCTCATCCTCGACGAGATCCCGTCGGCGGCGCTCAATGCCCCGATCACCGCCACCGGCGAGCTGATCGTCACGAGCTCCCACAAGCTGCCGGACGGGTTCGGGTCGAGCGGTGCGGCGAAGGGCACGACGGACGGCCGCGAGATCGACGCCGTCCTCATCGACGGCGAGATCCCTCTCGCGTCGTCGCCGACGCCCATCGCCGCGAGCGACGCCGTGTCGACGTCCAAGAGCCCGGGCGAGGTCATCCGCCCGCCCGCTCCCGAGAAGAACCACAAGCTCGTGCTGACGCTCGGGATCACCGCCGGCGCCCTGGGCATCGCCGTTGTGGGAGCCGTCGTCATCGCCTATGCGTCAGGAGTGTTCGGCTGATGGCAACACAGTCCTCCATCGACATGCTGCAGATCGCCGCCGCCGCGGCCGACTCGATCGGCGGCGAGGACCTCGTCGCGCTCGACGTGTCGGAGCCGCTTCCGCTCGTGGACGTCTTCCTTCTCGTGACGGGACGCAGCGAGCGGAACGTCGCGGCGATCGCGGACAAGATCGAGGAGAAGCTCGTCGAGGCCGGGCACAAGCGCCTGCGCCGTGAGGGTCGTGCCGAGGCGCGCTGGATCCTCCTCGATTTCGGCGATATCGTCGCGCATGTCTTCCATCAGGAGGAGCGCGAGTTCTACTCGCTGGAGCGTCTGTGGAAGGACTGCCCCGTGGTCCCCATCCACCTCCCGGCGACGCGCCCGGCGGACTGATTCGATTTCATCCGCCGGAGACGGTGCTGTACGCTGGACGAGTTGCCCGGGCTTCTGCCGGGCGACATCTGGGCCTGTGGCGCAGCTGGTAGCGCACCTGCATGGCATGCAGGGGGTCAGGGGTTCGAGTCCCCTCAGGTCCACCCAACGCTTCATGTTCAAACACCCGTCCGCTTCAAGGTGGGCGGGTGTTTGAACGCGAGGCTGGTCGTTGTCACGCTGTTGAAGCCGGGCGCTTCGTTGGTTCTCCTCGTCGAGGAGGATCGCGAAGGGTCCGGCTTTCTCGGTTCGGACGTCGTCGGTGTTGGTGATGTAGATCCTGGCGAAGAGCGCCTGGTTGAACAGGCGTCGGACGGCATCGGGCGCCTGCTGGTAGACCGTGTGGCAGTCGGTGAGTAGGTCGAGACAGTCGTCGAGTTCGGCCTGCGCCGTGGCGTAGTTCGCGGTCGCGTCGTCGAGCCTTGTGGTGATGTAGTCGAGCTGTCCGGTGATGCGCTCTTGTTCGGTCTTGAGCTGATCGAGTGGCACCGCCCCGGCGTAGTGGGCCTGCATGAGCTTGTCGCGCTGGTTGCGTAGGTCGCGCTGTTGACGGGTGAGGTCTTCGGCCTCGTACTTGGCCTGTGCGTTGATGATCGCGAACTCTTCGTTGATCGTGGCCTGGAGCGCGCCGAGCGTGGCGGGGTCCAGTTGGACGTGGGCGTAGTGGTCGATGACGAGTTGTTCGATCCGGTCGACGTGCATGGCCTTGCGCCGGCAGTCGGTGAGCTTGGCGTGCCGCCCGGCGCAGATGAAGTAGGGGTAGACGACGCCGTGCTTGTTCTTGGCATGAGTCAGCAGCAGCCGCGATCCGCAGTTGTCGCAGTAAAGCGATCCCTTGAGGTAGTGGTCGTGCGTCTGGGTCTTGTCCCCGGCGAGGTTGTTCGCGCGGAGCACGGACTGGACCTGGTCCCACACGTCCACGGGGACGAGGGGTTCGTGCGTGGCGTCGTATTCGAGTCCGTCGTAGACGATGACGCCCTTGTAGTAGGGGTTCTGCAACGTCCGATGCAGCGTGGAGACGTGGATCGGTTTCGCCGGTCGCTTCGGGGTCGGTGCCGACGTGAGCCCCCGCGCGGTCAGCTCGTCCAGGAGCGTGTTCAGCGTCCAGTCGCCGGTGGCGTACGACTCGAACGCGAGCTTGATCAGCGGTGCCCGGTCGGGGTCGAGTTCGACGGTGCGCAGCTCGTGGCCGGCCTCGGTCAGCACACGGATGTTGCGGTAGCCGATAGGTGCCCTGCCGATCGTGCCGCCGGTGGTCGCCTTGGTGCGCAGCCCCTTGGTGACTTCGGTGGCGAGATTCGCGGAGTAGAACTCGGCGATCGCGGCCATGATGCCGTGGTTCAGCGTCCCGGCCGGGGTGTCGTCGATGTGCTCGGCGGCGGAGACGAGCGTGACGCCGTGAGCGACGAGCTCGGCGTGGATCAGCGCATCGTCGAGCCGGTTCCGGGCGAGCCGGTCGACCTTCGGCACGATGCAGTAGGTGATGTGGTTCTCGGCGACAAAGGCGAGCAGTTCCTGCAGCGCCTTGCGGTTTTTGAGCGACTTGCCGGACTCGCCGGGTTCGATGAACTCCGCGACGATGACCGCGCCGAGTGCCTCCCCTTTTCGGTTCACGGCCTTGCGCTGGTCGGGCAGGGAGTAGCCCTCTTCACGGCCGCCTCGGTGGGCTTGCTCCTTGGTGGAGACGCGCAGATACGTGACCGCGCACGGCAAGTCGTTCGGCCCGAGCAGAGCGCTGGGCATCAGCAGGTTCATCATCAGTTTCGTCCTCATGGTCGCCGCGTGCCGCGCGGTTTCCTGGTGAGAACGAAAGGCACGGCCGGATCGGCCGGGGCGATGCCCGAGGGCATGAACTGATGAGTCGGCGACACACGTTGTGTGGTGTGTTCTGGGTCTATTCTACCGGGCCGGTGCCGCGCCGTCTCGGAGCCGGGGTGTGCCGTGTCGGGTACGACGCCATCTGCGTGTTGGCCTTGTCGCGGTCGTCGTGCCGGCCTGCGAGGACGACGCCGATGAACGCCTTCGCGAGTGCGCGCACCTCGGGCGGCTTGTTGTCGACGGTGCGGACGCCGAGGCTCCCGCCGCCGCTCTGGCGCGGAGCCGCGGGGCTGCTGTCTGCGCCGCTCACAGGTCAGCGATCTCGCCGCGCAGGAATGCGGCTTCGGCTTCGGCGCGGCGGGCGGTGTCGTCCAGGACGTGCTGGACGAAGTCCGCGTCCCGGTCGGTGATCGGCGTCTCGCTCGTCTCGGGTGCGGCGTCCTCGCCGGGCCAGGTCGTCTGCCGGGTCGGGCGGTCGCGGTCCAGCCGGGTGCCCGAGATGGTGACCCACTCGCGGAGCCGCTGCTGGGCGTTGTGGAAGTCGGTCATGAACGCGAGCGGACCCGCGGCGTCCTGCTGAGGGTCGTAGGCGCCGAGCCACCGCAGGTGCAGCGCGGACAGCTCCCAGACCAGTTCGGGGTTGCGGTGCCAGTACGGCGGGATGATCGCGGCGGGGAGCCCGAACTCGGTGCGCAGCCAGTTGACCCACTCGTTGAGGGCGAGCCATTCGTGCTCGGCGTCCTCGGCGGTCAGGGTGCGCCAGTTCACCGGTCGCGGGGGTTCGGGATACCCATCTTCGCCGTATCCGTCCTCGTCGAGGTCGGCGCCCGGTTCGACGGTGACCTCCTCCGGCTCGTCGGCCTCGGGTACGTCGCGAAGCAGTTCGTCCTCGGGCCGCGCGATCGTCCCGTCGCTCGATCCCTCGTCGGGAGTGGGCATGTCGTTGTTCGCCATGAGCGGGTTCCTCGTGATGCGTGTCGCCGGAGGCGACGGGGAGAACAGGGATGAGGGGTGCTGACGGTGGCCGGTTCGTCTGGCCCGCGGAGTCGGGGCGGGCGAAACGGGCCGGCTGGTGACCCGGCCACCGTCAGCGGTGGGTGTCGCCCGGTTACCGGGCGACGGCCTCTGCCGTCGCGGCCGTGTCCTGCGCGACCGGCTCGGCCGACCCGAGGCGTGCCTGCCGGTCGGCGCCGTCACGATCAGCGCCGTCACGGTCGACGCTCTCGCGCTGCGGGGCGTCGCGCTCGGCGTCCGGTGCGCGGCGTTCGACGGTGTAGGTGGTGGTGTTCGGGTCGTGCGAGATGCGGGTTGCGACGAACTGCTCGTCGGTGCGCTCCTGCCCGTCCACGTCGCGGGTGTAGTCGCGGACCTGACCCTGCGCGACGAACTCGTCGCCCTTGCTGAACCGCTCGTAGGACAGCTCCGCTGCGCTGCCGAACTGGATCAGGTCGTGGTAGCTGTTCGAGAGCCGTTTGAACTTCCCGTCGCCGAGGCGCTCGAAGTGCTTCACCCCGACCCGCGCGTAGAAGCGCGGCGTTCCGTCCTGGCCGTAGGTCAGGCGCGGGTCGTCAGAGATGAAGCCGTTCATCGCCGATGATGTCTTGATAGCCACGGGCTACCTCCTTCAACTGTCGTGGAGGCGCCACCTCTGGCTGCCTCCACGACAACAGGTGCGGGCCATGCACCCCGGCCGCCAGGGCCATGCCACCTGACGCTCAGGCGCGGAGCTGGGCTTCCACCTCGCGCCGTCCATCGGTGAGTGCCTTCGCGTCAGTGCGTTTCGTCCACGGGCGAAGGTCGGTGATGATCGGGCGGGCGGTGCGCAGCAGGATGACGCCGACGCCGAACGGCATCGTGCGCAGCACGTCCGGGGGCAGGATCGGCACCCGGCGGATGGAGCGCTGCGCGGAGCGGGAGCCTTGGTCCCCGTAGGTCACCGAGTCGGTGGTCTCGTCGCGGTCCCCGATGAGTGTGGAGAGGTCTTGCAGATCGCGGGAGTTCGAGGCCCCGCCGAGGACGATCTTCACGATCGAGGAGTCCCAGATCGCCGCCGCCGCGTTCTCTCCCCACTTCTCGCGCGCCTGTGCCAGTGACTGCAACACAGGCAGGGTCGTGATGCCGGTGCCGCCGCCCTCGGCCATGAGCGTCGGCAGGGACGGCAGTGGGGCGAGGTTTCCGATCTCATCCAACGCGAGCAGCAACGGCGGCTCGAGACGCGCGCCAGGTGAGCGGGCGGCGATCTTGCGGGCGACCTCGATGAGGTCTTCGATGAACGCGGCCACCAGCGACGCGGACGCACCGGCCCCGGCGCCGGTGGCGAGCAGATACAGGGTGCCGTGCTGGGTCAGGAACGTCTCGGGGTCGAACTCCTCACCCGGCCGTGGCGAGACGGCGTCCAGCACGCGCGGGTCGGCGAGGGCGGAGAACGACAAGGACACGCCCTGCCAGATCGAGTCGCGGGTGCGCGGGTCGGATTGCAGCATCGACTCCAGCGATTCGGCCCACCCTTCGGCTGCGTTCGGGTTCGACTGGAGGATGCGGACGGCGTCGCCGGCGGCGGTCGGGTTCAGCGCCCACTGATACACCTGTGCCGCGTCCCGGTGATCGAGCGCGGCGGCGTGCAGGAGCCCTTGAACGGCGGAAGTGGTCTTGCCCTGCCAGAAGTCCCCTCCGGACACGGACCCGAAGTTCGTCGAGCTGGACAGGCCGGCAGTGCGGATCATCGCCGTCAGCGGGTCCTCGCAGCCCGGGAATGCTGATGATTTGGTTGACTCCAGGACTGCTTGAGCTTGCGGGCTTGGGCGGGAAAGGATGGCAGTCATGCCGGTCAAATATTCGGATGAGTTCAAGCGGGACGCGGTCGCGCTCGTGGTGACCCAGGGGATGTCGCAGAAGCAAGTGTGTGCGGATCTGGGGATCTCGAAATCCGCGCTGCAGGCATGGGTCCGCGGCGCGCAGCTGCGGGATCGCGGGATCGAGCCCGCCCCAACCGGGAACGTGGACATGCAGCGTGAGCAGGCGAAGATGCTGAAACGGATCCGCGAGTTGGAGATGGAGAACGAGGTGCTCCGGCGGGCGGCGGCGTATCTGTCGCAGGCGAACCTGAAGATCGGGTCTGCTAGCCCAAAATAGTGTTCCCGCTCGTCCGTGAACTGGCCGCGACCGACGCTCCTTCCCGGGTGTCGGTCGCGGGGGCGTGCAGGGTCCTCGGCTTCTCCAAGCAGGCGTACTACCAATGGCTCGCGAAGCCCGTCAGTGACCGCGATTGGGACGAGGCGCATTTGATCAACGCGGCCCGGGATGTGTGGGACGAGGACCGGTGCCAGGGGTATCGGCTCATCTGCGACGAGCTCGTCGATGACGGGTGGCAGGTGTCGGAGCGGCGAGTGTGGCGGGTGTGTTCGCAAGAGGGCATGTTCTCGGCCGCGCATCGACGCAAGGGCAAACGCAAACACCGTCGGCCGGGTCCGGCCGTCCACGACGATCACGTGAGACGGGACTTCACTGCCCAGTCTCCGAACCAGCTCTGGCTCACGGACATCACTGAACACCGAACTGCCGAGGGGAAGCTGTATCTCTGCGCGGTCAAAGACGTGTTCAGCAACCGGATCGTCGGGTATTCCATCGACTCGAGGATGAAGGCCTGGCTGGCCGTGAACGCGCTCGAGGACGCGATCAACCGGCGCGAAAACCCGACCGGAGTGATCGTGCACTCGGACAGGGGCAGTCAGTTTCGTAGCCGACGCTTCCGGCGAGCACTGCGTCGACATCATCTGCGAGGTTCGATGGGCCGTGTCGGGGCCTGTGCCGACAATGCCGCGATGGAGAACTGGTTCAGCCTGCTGCAGAAGAACGTCCTCAACCAGCAGCACTGGGCCACCCGCGACGAACTGCGCCTCGCGATCGTGCACTGGATCGAAGCCCGCTACCACCGACGCCGCCGTCAACGCCAACTCGGGAAGTTGACCCCCATCGAATACGAAGCAATCATGAACACCACCGCCGACCTGGCGGCATAAGGAAACGAGTCAACCAAACCATCAGCATTCCCGATGGCGTCGTGGAACCCGGCGATCCTGGACATGTGGCGGACCTTGCCGGACGAGACCAGCATCCCCGCCGCCCGAACCTCGACGCCACAGGTGATCTGCACGGCGCGAGTCACCACCGCCCACGGATCATCAGCCTTCCGTGTTGAGGGGGCGAGCATGACCTCGAATGCTGCCGAGGCGATCTCCCAGGAGTCCAGCCCGTGCTTGCGGGCCAGCGGCCGGTATCGGGCCGCGGTGTATCGCATCAGCTCGGCCGCTTCACGATCACGATGCCAGGCTCCGGAGTCGGATTCATGGAGCCGGGTCAGCAGCGCACGCAGCCCTTCCGGGCTCTCGAATCCGTGGCTGGCCGAGCCAGCCGGGGCCGCAGCATCGTCGCTCTCGGCGGGTGAGGTGTGTTTGGTCACGGTGGCGCCTCCCGTGAGGGAGGTGCGCCACCAGCGCCCAAACCAGGACGCGCGCCAGCACGTCCTTACACCCGCCGCTCGTCAGCAGAGGTGCCGCTCGTCCGCGCAGTGGCCGGTGCTGTCGGCGACCGATTCGGAGTCGGAACTCACCCTGCTGCGGCTGGTCCTCCTGTCAATCGACAGGGCTGACCCGGATGAGGTTGCCATCGGGATCAGCGATGACGAACGTCCGCCCGAACACGTCGTCGTGCGGGTCCTCGACCACGGTGACATCCTTGGCCGTCCAATCGGCGTAGATCTCATCAACGGCGGCAGCAGTACCAGGAACCATGAGCCCGACCTCTGAGGTGCGCGGTGTTCCGGCCGTCGCGTTCTCTCCTCGCCCGCTCCACAACGCGAACAGGACACCCGGCGCAACCTCGAAAGGTACGTATCGGGGTGTCCGGACGACAGGCTCGATCTGGAACAGATCGCTATAGAAAGCGGCGGCGCGTTCGACGTCGGAGACGTATATCAGGAACAGGTTGGGTGCGCTCATGGCGGCTACTCCTTTGGGTCGGATCACTTCGTCTCCTAGACTGGCAACAATAGAAGACACTCCATGTCATCTTTAGGAGGAGTATTCGATGCAGCGTCCGCAGCGGCTGCTCGCCCTTCTTGTCGCGTTGCAGGCGAACCGTCAGATGACGTCCGCGGAACTCGCTGAGCAGTTCGGCGTGTCCAAGCGCACGGTCCTGCGCGACATCGAGGCACTTGCCGACGCCGATATCCCCGTCCTCGCCGAACGCGGCCGCTACGGCGGCGTCAGCCTGCTGCCCGGAGCGGAGATCGACGTCGGACGTCTCACGACAGGCGAGACAGAGGTGCTGGAACTGATCGGAGTCGACCTCGACCGCGCGAGACAGCTCGGGATCGAGGCTGCCGCGCGCAGCGCAGCGCAGAAGCTAGCCTCTCGCAGGCCCTGGCGGAGACCAGATTCCACGGGGCTGCTCCCGCTGAACCAGGTCGTCGCGATCGACAACAGCGGGTGGTTCACCCCGGACGAACCCGCAGATGTGGCAGCGCTCATTCGTGACGTACGTCTCGGCAAGCGACTGCGCATCGACTACCGCGCCAGCGGGCAACCGACCTGGCATGAACGCGACATCGATCCGTACGGCCTGTTCTCCCGTGGTGGCCGCTGGTACCTCATCGCGGATGCGTTCGAGGAGCCACGCATGTTCGCGCTCACTCGCCTACGGTCCTGGACGGTGCTCGACGAAGAACGACAGACACGCTGCGACCTCGCACTCAGCGAGATCGCTGCCAGCCTCGTAAGCGGGCTGGAGACACGCCACACCATCCGCGTCACCGCAACGCTTGAGACGAAGACAGAGGACATGGCCCGGCGCATCCTCGGCAGTCGGCTCCTGTCCGTCGAGCCGATGGATGATCCGGATCGGGTGCTGATCACCGTCGGCTATGACCAACTCGACGCCGTGCGCCAGCTTCTGCAGTTCACCGATCACATCGAAGTCACAGACCCACCAGAAGCACGGAAGCTCATCACCAACCTCGCGCGCACCATCGCCCGCCGACATCACGACGAGTAATCCGAGACTCTGACCCACGAAGCTAACCAGACGACAGACCATGACGACAGACCATGCACGTATGCCACGGCGGGGCCGTGGTGCGCACCTCCCTCATGAGACGACTCATGAGGGAGGCCCAGATGAAGGGCGGGGTGATCCTGTTTCACGGCAGCGGGGCCGCCGCACGCCGGTACGTCGAGGCCGACCGCTCTCGCGCCGACGAGTACTACCTGGGCGCTGACGACGCCGTAGCCGAGTACGCGGTACTCAACGGCAGAGGCGAGGTCACTGCCGTCCGTTTCCTGTCGGCTGTCGAGTACGAGGGATGGGTGGACTGGATCAACCCAGAAACGGGCGAGTCGATGGGCACCCCGCGCGCGGCCGCCGAAGGTACGAAGGGGTCGCCGTTGTTCGCGGACATGACGATCAACGCACCCAAGTCCCTGTCGGTCGCTGCTGCCCTGCACCCCGAGGTTTCCGAAGCACTCGACGCCGCTCAACACGACGCGCTGGCGGAGATTCGGCGGTGGCTCGGTCAGCACTCGGTGACCAGGGTGGGGCCGCGTGACGCGCGGGAGGTCGTGCCTATCGAGCACATGCAGGTCGTCGGTATCCGGCATAAGACCTCGCGGGCGGGTGATCCGCACCGGCATATTCACATGCAGATCGGCACGAGGGTGTGGGCGGCTGGGAAGTGGCGGGCGCTGGATACGGCGGCGCTGTTCAAGTAGCAGGGTGCGATCCGTGCGATGGGTACGGCGGTGATCGCCGCGCACCCGCAGCTCGCACAGACCCTCGCCAAGCACGGTCTCACCCTCGATCCGGCCAGCGGCGAGGTGACCGAGTTGGAGCCGTTCAACGGGGTCATGTCGAAGCGGTCAGCGCAGATCAAGAAGAACCTGGAACGTCTCGAAGCCGAGTGGGAGCAGGCGCATCCGGGTGAGGAGCTTGGCCCGGTGATGACGGCACGGTTACAGGGAATCGCCTGGACTCATCAGCGACCCGAGAAGAAGCCCGCCGACCTCAAGAACGATCAATGGTGGGTGCAGGAACTCCGCGAGGCCGGATACGACCCTGCAACCTCTGAGCACCGCGCCGTACAACCGGCGGTCAGCCTGGATGACCTGGCCGTGCAGGAGGTTGCATCGCGGGCGCTGGACCGCAGCGCAGCGAGCGCATCGACGTGGACACGGCACACCATCCAGGAGCACGTCACCCGGATCACCACCGAGGAAGGCGTGCAGGCGACGCCCGGCGAGTTGCGGGAGTTCATCAACTTGGCGACCGAGCTTGCCGCCTCGGATTGCTTCTCCGTCCTGCCGCCAGACGCGGCGACACCGGAGCACGTCGCGCACCTGACCAGCCTCAGCGTGGTCGCTGCCGAGACCGCGCTACGCGACCAGCTCACCGCCGCGACACCGGAGCGGGAGCCGGAGCACCCCGACGTGACCAAAGTTGCACAAGCCGCCCGGCTGGACGCGGGGCAGACGGTCGCGGCTGCGGCGGTTGCCTCGACCGATCCGCTCGTGATCGTCGAAGGCGCGGCGGGCAGCGGCAAGACCACGATGTTACGCACCGCGATCACCATCGCCGCCGAACACGGCAGGCCGTCGCGAGTGGTAGCACCGACATTGCGAGCCGCGCAAGTCTCGCACAAAGAACTTGGGGTGCCAGCGACGAGCGTTGCGGCGCTCGTCCACGCACACGGCTGGCGGTGGAACAGCGACGGCGTATGGACGCGCCTCAGCCCTGGTGACATCGACCCCGAGAATGGGCGCACCTACACCGACCCAGCCGAGGGAGCGCGGCTCGCGAGAGGCATGCGCGTGATCGTGGACGAGACCGGGATGCTCGACCAAGACACCGCCCACGCACTCCTCACCATCACTGCCGAGGCTGGGGCGAGCGTCGCGCTGGTCGGCGACCGCGCCCAGCTCCCCGCAATCGGCCGTGGCGGGGTGCTCGACATGGCCGCGCAGATTCGCGGACGCACCTACGACATGACCGAACTTCACCGCTTCCGTGATGCTGAGTACGCGGCGCTCACGCTGACGATGCGCGACCGGGAGGGCCCCGGGGAGGTCTTTGACCGGCTCGGCGCGCTGGGGCTCGTCACCGTGCACGCCGACGATGAGCAGGTCCGCGAGCACATCGCTGCGCATCCGCGCAATGGTGAGGCGATCACCGTCGCCACCAACGAAGAGGCGGCGGCGTTGAACGAGCGCGTCCGCACCGGCCGGATCGAGCGAGGTGAGGTCGATGACGCGGTGACGGCGACTGGCAGCGACGGCTTGCCCATCGGTCGGGGTGATGTGATCCAGACCCGGCGAAACGACACCACGCTCGGGGTCGCGAACCGGCAGCAGTGGATCGTGCAGCATGTCATCGATGACGGCACCGTCTACGCGCGCGAAGCCGCCAGTGGTTGCAAGAACCGCCGCACCGTCACCCTGCCCGCCGAGTACGTGGCAGAGCATGCGCACCTGTCCTATGCGGCGACCGCGTACGGCGTCCAAGGCGCAACCGTCGACGCCTCGCACACGGCGCTGACCGAGGCGACGAGCGCGGCAGGTGTTTACGTCGGGATGACGAGAGGCCGGGAGACCAACCGGCTGCATGTCGTCGCTGAGAGCATGGCGGACGCGCGAGCGCAGTTCATCGAGGCGATGCAACGCGACCCCGCAGACCGGGGCCTCGATCACGCCACCGCTCAGGCAGTCGAGGCCGTTCGCGGCATTGTCAGGGAAGGTCCTGTCAGGCTCGTCACCGGCGAACTCGCTCGGCTTGACCAGGAGGCCGAACGCGCCCAGCGGCAGACGGAACGGTGGGAGCAGATCGCCACACGCCTCGATACCCAACGCGCTGCGCACCGAACCGAGGACGACGAAACCGCGACCGTACTCCGCAAGGTCGAGCACGAGGCCGGGCGGGTGCGTGCCGAGGTCGCGGGGCCGCTCACCGTGCAGGCCAAGACCGACGGCGCGGCCTACCTCGCGACCATGCAGACCGAGGCGGACGCAAGTGCCCGGCTCGCCACGGCAGGGAGGTTCGGCAGGCGTAGAGCGCGGGCCGAGCACCAGGCCGCGACCGCACAGGCTGGCGCGGCTCGGGCGAGCTTGCGCGCAACATGGGGTGAGCTGCCCTGCACCCCTGAATCGCTCTCTGCATGGGCGGCGCAGGCAGCGGCACGCCGAGCCGAGAGCGACCCCCGCGTGACCGAGGCCGACCATGCCGTCGAAACTGCGCACGCCGGACAAGAAGCGACGCAGCGGCGGCACAACCGGGAACGCCTGGCATTGCTGGTCAGCGAGCTCGGAGCCGACGAGGCGCGTCGCGACCAGTTCGGGATGCGCACCATCAACCCGAACCGCACCGCCCAGGATGCCCGCGCGAGAGCAGCCGTGGCCCGTGCCGAAGCCGACGAACTCCGCAGTCTCCCTGCCAACGATGCCGCACGGCGCATCGAGGCCAAGCGCGCCGAGCAGGAACAGATACGACAGCGGGCAGCGCAGCGGGCACGGCAACTCGACCCGCTCGACCGCGGTCCGCGCCGCCATGATCTGGGCCGCGACGGGCCAGGACGCGGCCTGTGACACGGGCCACGGTGGTTGACCCCAGATCACGCAGGAGCATGTGCCTTATACGCGCATCGGCGACACCACGATTTCGAAACCTGGCCACTGTCTGAACGCGGTCTCGGGCTTGTTGACTCGGTGAGTAAGCGAGGCGCTGCCGTCCGAGATGCGGCGGTCACTGGTGCACCAGGCGGCAGCGCTGGTGTCGGGGTTCAGTCAGTCGCTCTGGTGCAAGCTGCATGTAACTGAGTATCATGGTTACATGCGTTTCGATCCACCAACCGGACAGTGGTTCATCGCCCACGACGGGCAACGCTGGTGGTTCGATTCGGGCTCGATCGCGTTCGACTTCGCCTACACCGGCGGCTTCCCCGGCCCGCCTGAGTGGGAGTTCTGGCATGGGCCGGAGGACGCCGCCAGCTGGTGGCGTGAACGGTTCGGAGTCGATGTTCCGGTGAGCGCGGCTGACTACGCGCGGGCACGCGAGCTACGCCAACGGATCGCACAGTCCGTGATCGCGGTATCCCACGGTCAACAGCTTCCGGTCGCGGCGGCTACCGTCATCGATGCGTGGGCAGCGCTTCCCGATGTGCCCCCTCAGTTGATGGCGGAGCCACCGGTCACCGTCGAACGCCTACTGGCCGCCATCGGACGAGCCGCTGTCGCCGCGCTGAGCCAGACCGACCGCGTGCGCATCTGCGGTGCCAGCGACTGCGCGGTCATGTACCTGGACACATCACGTTCGGGCAATCGTGCCTGGTGCTCAATGCAGCGGTGCGGCAACCGACACAAAGTGCGAGCGCTGCGCGCACGCCGCGCGACATCCGGCAGAACCAACGATCCAGCACACCGTTCAGAACAGGAGAACGACTCATGACTCTCACGCACATCAACCCCGCGGCTCTGCACAAGAACCCCGCCTTCTCTCAAGGCGTCCTGGTGACGGGCGGTGCGCTGCTCGTCGTCGGCGGCCAGCACGGCACCGACGAGAAGGGCGAACTCGTCTCCGCCGACCTCGGTGAACAGACCAAGCAAGCACTACGGAACGTCCTCACGGTGCTCGCCGAAGTGGGGGCCGACGCGAGCCACGTCGCGCGGCTCGGGGTCTATCTCGCAGCCGGGGCCGACGCCGGAGCTGGATACACCTCGGCGTTCGAGGTGTGGGGCGCGAATCCCGCCGCCGTGACGGTGCTGACCGTCCCCTCGTTTGCGCGTCCCGGCGTTCTCGTGGAAATCGAAGCGCTGGCCGCAGTGCCGGAGAACGCATCATGACGCCGCGACGACCGACTCAGCAGATGCCGGACGACGTTGCGGAACTCGTTGCCCAGCACGGGGTGCGCAGCGCGTACGACGAGCGTCCTGCCTACCAACGCAACGACTACCTCGCATGGATCGACCGCGCGAAGCGACCCGAGACACGCAGCAAACGGATCAATCAGATGCTGAGCGAACTCGAAGAAGGCGGCGTCTACATGAGGATGCGACACCGGCCATCCGAACGATGAACACGCGGTACCTGTACAGGACGGCCAGAGCTCAACCCGCTCGCCGCTCGCCGCACGCCGCACGATCACAATGATGCACGACAAACGACATCACCCGCGGTCGGGGTCATACAGCCCGAGCCACCGGTAGATTGTGGAACCGCGCACACGCGCACGATCACAGGTGAGTGCGTTTGGGGAACCTCGGCTACGCGGTCACCGCACATCGCGCGCAGGGCTCCACCGTCGACACCGCGCACGCGATCGTCCACTCCTCCTCGATGACACGAGAGACCTTCTACGTCTCGATGACCCGAGGTCGTGAATCGAACATCGCCTACGTCGCCACCGACGAAGCGCACCTCGAACGCCACCAGCAGACCGAGACAGAGGTCACCGCCAGAACGGTCCTCTATGGCGTGCTCCAGCACGAGGGAGCGGAGAAGTCCACCCACGAGACCATCAGCGCAGAGCAGCACGCCTGGACCTCGATCCGGCATCTGGCCGATCAGTACGAGACGATCGCCCAAGAAGCCCAAGCTGAGCGTGTCACCGATCTCCTGACCCGTGCCGGCCTGGACCGCGCGCAACTCGACGAGGTGATTGCCTCAGAGAGCTTCGGATCACTCATTGCAGAACTACGCCGAGCTGAGGCCAACGGTCATCCTTCAGATCAGCTCATCTCGCGCGCGGTCGTGGCAGGTGGCCTCGATCAGGAGCCAGAATTGGCGACTGCGCTCCGAAACCGCGTCAGCCGCTTGGCCGATGCGCGCTCCGGAGGAACCCGACGTCGGGGACGAAAGCGCCTTGTCGCCGGACTGATTCCTGAAGCCACCGGTCCCATGCCCGCCGACATGGGGCGCGCGCTGACAGAGTTGAAGGAAGCGATCGAAGCCCGAGCTCGCGCTCTCGTGGCCACGGCAATTGCAGAAGACCAGCCTTGGACCCGCGCACTCGGGTCTCAACCGCCCGCGTCTAGGAGGCAAGAGGCGTGGCGAGCCGTGGCCGCGATGATCGCGGCATACCGAGACCGCTATGGCGTCACAGGACCACATCCTCTCGGGAACATGCCAGTTGCTCATCTTCAACGCCTCGACCGTGAACGAGCGGTCGTCGCTCTCCGCGACCTCCAGAACTCGTCTAGCGCCTACACAACGAGTGCATCAACCGCCAGCCGCGACGTCATCGATCTGTAGCCGAGCAGTGGTCGCCCTGCATCGCCGCGCAGGCGAGTCCGCGGTTTGGATCGGCTCACGGTGATTGGGTTCGCGACGGAGCGGGGCACACTTCACGACGCACGCGCTTCTGCGGCAGGGACCCGGGGTGCCTTCCGTCGCGTGGGGGCGGTGGCCCCTACGATGGGAGCATGGCGGGCAGACACTTGAAGGAGATCTTCAAAGCGTTCCAGACGCGCGATGAGTTGACCTTCCGTCGTGTGGCCATGGAGATCATCGACGAAGAGGAAGCCAAGCATCACAACGCCCTGGCCCGGGATCTCAAGAGACTTCTGGTGGCTGGAGGAGCGCCACTCGACACCGGCTCCACCATCATCGTTCCGGCACCGCCGAAAGATCGCGAAGGTGACTGGGACCTCGGCGAGGTCACGGAGCCGACCCGCCTGCTCGACGATCTTATTCTTGACCCTCGACTCGTCGGGACCCTTGATAGCCTCGTCGAAGAAGTCCGTCAGTGGTCGACACTTGACGCAGCTGGCATACCTCGGCGGCAAAGGCTGCTCTTGGAAGGTCCTCCAGGCTGCGGGAAGACGACCGCAGCCGAAGCGCTTGCCACCGAACTAGGTCGGCCGTTCCTACTTGTCCGCCTCGATGCTGTCGTGTCCTCCTACTTGGGCGAGACAGCCAGCAACCTCCGCCGGATCCTCGATTACGCCGACCAGGCACCGTTCGTTGTGCTCTTCGACGAATTCGACGCCCTCGGCCGCTCGCGAGACGACCAAGCGGAGCACGGTGAGATGAAGCGAGTTGTCACAGCGTTCCTCCAGATGACGGACCGGTACCGCGGTCCCAGCTTGCTACTGGCCGCGACCAACCACTCTGAGTTGCTTGACCAGGCTCTATGGCGACGCTTCGATGAGGTCTTGACCTTTCGAAAGCCGAACGTGCACGAGTTGCGCAGGCTGTTGCGGCTTAGGTTGCGTCATGTTTCACATCATGGGCTCAACATCGACCTCATCGCGAGCAAACTCAAGGGACTTCCTCACGCGGCGGCGGAGAAGCTGGTCGTAGACGCCAGGCGTCAGGCGATTCTGCGCGGATCGCACACGGTAGAGGCAGTGGACATCAACGCGGTGTTGTTGGGTGTTACTGGTCGGCCTTGGTGAGTGCCAAACATGCCCCAGCACCTTCTTCTACCAAACCCACGACCGCTTCCCTCCCGTCGCGCAAGTGGTGCGGGAGGAGGTGGGCCGCAGCGCCAACGCGGAGAGCATGGCCGGCACCTGCAGGAGCAACTGCTACAGACAACGCGTCTGCCGCGACGTCTTGACCAGGGTGTCGATCCGCGGCTCGTATTCAAGATCAATGCTCGTTCTCGTCCGACGGAAACTTCGTTCGAGGGGCGCGGTCTGCACGTGCTTGGCGAGAGCGTGGACTACACATACTTTGTGCTCGCCGATGATTCTGGATCAGCGCTCTCTCAGGCGATCGATCGGTATGTTCGGACGGGTGAACTTCGCTCATTCTTCGACCTGATAGATGACATTGAGCCTTACGGTTCTGAAGATCGACGAGGTCCGGGACTCGCCGACATCGGCGATGGCTTTGCGGGAGAGCAGGTTCTCGATGTCAGCGTATGGGCCGCAGGAACACTCGATGAAGCGCGAGCACGAGTCCAGATAATCGAAGCTGTGCTCGCCGCTACGAGTGGACGAATACTGCTGCGATCGGTGAGTTCACGGCGCAGCTATCTCCGGGTCTCGGTGACGTCTGACGGCATGCGAGATCTACTGGAGACTAGTGTGGTCGAGACGGTGCGCACGCCACCCGTGCCGTATCTGGACTTCCGCGACTGGCGAGACCTTGGGGTGGGAGATATCCGCCGTGCCGAGACGTCAGGTGCCGTCGTCGGAGTACTAGATGACTCGCCTGAGTCCGCACACCCGCTTCTCAATGGTCTCGTGCTTTCAGACGACTCTCTAGCGCCGCCGGACTATCAATGGCAACAACGCGGAAGCCACGGGTCCGAGGTGATTGGTCGCGTCCTGTACCCGCGTCTGCACGAGGAACTTCGTGACTTGACGGCTTTGACGGCCGTGGGCGCTGTTCGCGTCGTTAGAGTCCTTGAGCCTGACCCTCAGCGTGGCGGCGATGCGACTCGCTTCCCGACGTATGCGCTGCCTCACGAGGTGGTTGCCCAGGGTATCCGCCACCTTCACGACACCTACGGCGTCAAGATTTTCAACATGTCGGTCGGATATTCCGAACCGTATAGCGATCTGCATGTCGGACCGCTTACCGAGACTCTTGACGATCTCATTCGTGAACTAGACATCGTCATCGTCGTACCCACCGGCAATGCCGGGATCACGCTGGATGCTCGCACTGTGAGCGGCCATCACATCATCGACGACAAGCCCGACTACTTCTTCACCCCAGAGCACCGAATCGCGGAGCCAGCACCAGCAGCTCTCGCTGTCACAGTCGGGTCGATAGCCCTAAGCGGAGCGGCCGCCGAACTCGGCCGCATCGGATCGCGGGCGGTTGCCGAAGCAGAAGAGGCTTCTCCCTTCAGTCGTTCAGGCCCAGGACTTGGCACCGCACAGAAACGGCTGAACAAACCAGAATTGACGCACTACGGCGGAAACATTGTTGTCAACGACTCCGGGCACGCTGTTCGAAATGACCTTGGAGCGAGTCTTGTAAGTACCTCTTATCGTGCGGGAGACGGCCGCTTGTTTGCCGTCGTGAATGGAACGAGTTTCGCTGCGCCTGCTGTAGCTAGGGTCGCGGCCGATATTTCATACGAGTATCCCGACGCGTCAGCCAATCTCATCCGCGCACTGCTGGCGTCGAGTGCAGCGCACCCTGTTCCGGCGGCCGTGCTGCCCGAACTGCACAACCGGTCCAAGATCTATGGCTACGGAAAGCCCCGCCGGGAACGGGCGATCGCAAGTGATCAGAACCGAGTCACGATGACGTATGAGGGAACGATGTCAACCGACACCGTTCAGATTCATCCATTTCCTGTCCCGGAACTGTTCCGTCGCGGGAGTGGCGGTGAGCGGGCGATCACTGTCGCTCTCGCCTTTGATCCTCCTGTACGCCGGCAACGCCGCGAGTACCTTGCAGGTGCTATGAAGATTGACGTGTATCGCGACATCGACCCGGACGAGCTTGCTGAGATTCTCAAGAAGCAAGATCCCGACGATCCGAACGAACCGATCAAGGGGCGGCAACGACTAAACCTGGAGCCCGGGAGCAACTCATTCACAAACAGCACGTTGCATGTCCGGCGTTGGAGTGCAAAGAACTCCTTTGTCAATGACGACGAGACCTTCTTCGTCGTTGTTACACACAAGGCGCAGACGTGGGCTCGCGATGATCCCCAGTACAAACAGCAACGGTATGCGCTAGCGGTGACGCTCGAGGACCAGCACTTGGTGCAGGCTGACCTTTACCAACTTCTGACCCAACAAGTTCAGGTGCCGGCGCGAGTTCGACTTCGGGCCTGATTGCAGACCAGCGCATAAACTGTGGCAGGGGAGCGGAGCTGCAGAGCAGCCGAGATGAGCAGGTTCCCTCGTGGCATGCACTGCCGTCATGATTGCGCCGTGCTTCTGCGTGCGGGGCCACCCACGCCTGCGCGGATCTCAACACCCGCGTCCAGAAGCCTCGTGCGCATTGTGCCAGCGGAAACACCGAACTTTTCCCCGACGCTCGCCAAGGATGCGCCACTCTCATACATGTAGGCAGCTTGGGAGATCTGTGCACGCGTGAGACGTGTTCTTGGCCGCGCCGCGCGAGCTTCGTACAGGACCTGACGGACCTTTCGCCGGTCGATCTCCAGGTCGGCAGCGATCAGCTTCATTGGATCTCCGGCGCGAAACCGCGAAACTACAATCTCCAAGTCTTCGGGATCTAGCTCGCGGCGAGTTCGATGCCCAGCCACAGGGCCACGTTGATCCTCCGACTGTCGCCTTGGAACCGAGCTCAAGAGTCCCTTTCGGATGCGCCGAACCTCTCTGGCCAGGCGTTCTGGCGTTGCTCCGGTGTTTGAACTTCTTCGCCCCACCTCCACCATAGAAGACGTACGAGAACACCCGGCATCAGTTGATGCCGGTTCGGGTGTCAGGGTGGCGAGCGGCTCAGCGAGTCGGATCGTCGCCCTTTCGTCTTCCCTGATCGCGATGCCGTTGGTGAGGGCGTAGAGGGCCGCGCAGCCGACCAGCACGCTGAGTGCATCGGCGAAGTGCGCAGCCAGGGAGCTTGTCGCTCTCATTCCGGAGCCGTCTGCGGTTCGGTCAGCTCGGCCGGTTTCCTGGGGGTGGGAGGCGAGGCGTTCGTCGAACGCGGGGCGTCGGAGGTGGCGGCGCATGGGCGCGGACGACGGCCGTGCGGTCGAGCACGACCCGAGCCTTCTCCCGTCCGCCGGGGGACACGGCGCCCGTGGCGAGGTGCTCGAGCGCGAGACGACGAGGCTGCTGCAGGCGTTTCTGCGCGCAGCGAGGACGGTGACATGGAAGCGCTCTCCGGGCCGTCGCGCGGTTCGCCATCGGAGCGGCGGCTCTGCACGAGGCCCGTCACGCCGTGCGGTTCGTGACCGTGAACGGCACGCCGGGGGCGAGTGTGATGCTCTCCGGCATCCCGCATGTGGTGGTGATCGTCATCTTGTGGCGGACGTGCAAGGATCTCGGCCACGACCGACCGATCCCGTCGGCCGAGACCACCGTGCGGCGCGAGTGGAACGACGCCGAGCGCACCCGCGCGAAGGCCCGCGCCACCGCGGTCCTCGCCGGAACCCCCGATCGGGTGCACGCCGAGCTGACCGACCTGGCCGAGACGCACGGGGCCTGCGAGATCATGCTCACCGCCCTCGCCAGCGACCCCGCCGACCGGCTCGCCTCGTACCGGCTGCTGGTCGAACAGTTCACGAGATGGGGGCCCGGTAAGGATCGTTCTCGGAGTGTGTTGCGTGCAGACCGTCGAGGAACGCTCGGGCGGCGGGTGAGGGGTTGAACGTGCTCCAGGCGAGGTACTCGATGCGTGTCGGTCCGTCTGCGACCGTGATGACGCGGAGGTCGTCGCTGTCGGGCACGACGGCCGGTGAGAGCAGCGCGATCACGAGGTCGTGCGTGACGAGGCCCAGGATGAGGTCGGTGCTCATCGCCTCGAAGGCGACCTCGCGTCGGATGCCCGCTGCCTGGAACGCGAGATCGGACGGTGCGCGGCCGGGGGTTCCCGCGGGGAAGTCCACGAAGGTCTCACCGACCAGGTCGTCCAGCCGCAGTCGGCGTCGCCCGGCGAGCGCATGGCGGGCGGACACCACGGCGACGAGCCGTTCACGGGCCAGCACACGCGTGTTCAGGCCCTTGGGCGGCGTGGTGTCGGGCAGTCCGAGCACGGCGACGTCCATGCTCCCTTCCGTGATCGCGGTGATGAACTCGTCGCTGCCGCCGCCGCGGAGACTGATCCGCACGGCCGGATGGGCGCGGTGGAACTCTCCGAGTGCGGCGGGGATGTCGATCGCGGTCGCCGTGGGGATGACACCGATGGTCAGGGTGCCACGAACCTGGCCCGTGGAGGCGGCAGCGTCTGCGACGGCGCGCTCAGCCGCATCCAGGCTCGCCTTGGCTGCGCTCAGGAACGCCTCACCCGCTGCGGTCAGCTCCACGCGGCGACTGGTGCGAGCGAACAGGGTGACGCCGAGCTCACGTTCCAGTGCCTTGATCTGGTGACTGAGCGCGGACTGCACCACATGACAGCGCTCCGCCGCGCGAGTGAAGTTGCGCTCCTCGGCCACCGCGACGACGTAGCGCATCTGCTGAAGCTCCATATGCCGATGATGCAGGTGCATCACTGGCATGACAAGAATGTGTTGGACTCATAAAAGCGCGGCACCCACGATGGAGGGGTGAGCACCACAACACCCCTGATCCCGGCCTTGCAGGTCACGCCCTCTGGTCGAGTGTCGTGGACGGCGCTGACGGCGATCGCCCCCGCGGCGTGGGGCACCACCTATATCGTCACGACGCATCTGCTGCCCGAAGGACATCCCTTGTTCGCGGCGCTGATGCGTTCCCTGCCTGCCGGGGTGATCGCCGTTCTGATCGCGCGGCGCCTGCCCCACGGGTCGTGGTGGTGGAAGAGCCTGGTGCTGGGCGCTTTGAACATGGGCGCGTTCTTCCCGCTGCTCTTCCTCGCTGCGCAGCACCTGCCAGGCGGCGTCGCCGCGACTCTCGGCGCGGCGCAACCGATCCTGGTCGCGTTCCTGGCGGTCGCGATCCTCTACGAACGACTCTCCACCTGGCGGGTCGCCTGGGGAGTGATCGGAATGATCGGCGTCGCTCTCGTGGTGCTCGGCCCCGACGCGGCCCTCAGCCCGATCGGAATCCTCGCCGGACTCGGCGGGGCTGTGTCGATGGGCACCGGGGTGGTCCTGACCAAGCGGTGGGGACGCCCCGAGGGGCTCTCGGCGATCGGCCTGGCCGGATGGCAACTCACCGCCGCCGGGCTCGTCCTGATCCTCCCGGCCCTGGTGATCGACGGCATCCCCGCCGGCATCGACGGCCCCGCCGTGGCCGGATATCTCTGGCTCGGCCTGATCGGAGCACTGGTCACATACAGTCTCTGGTTCTCCGGCGTCCGCCGCCTTCCCGTGACCGCGACCGCGCTGCTCGGGCTGCTGTCCCCGCTCGTGGCCGCGATCCTCGGCGCCGCCATCGCAGGCGAAGCCCTCACCCTTGTCCAGCTCACCGGCTTCGCCGTCGCGCTCACCGCGATGGTCGCCGGTCAACTCACCCCGCCGAGAAAGAACGCAGAAACACCGGCATGAGAATCGCCGTCTTCGGCACGACCGGCATGGCCGGGGGCGCGATCGTCACCGAAGCCCACGATCGCGGCCACCACATCGTCGCGCTCTCCCCGACGCCCCGATGAACGGCTCACCATCTGAGCCATCGACGTCGACGTCGCCGACGCCGACGCACTGAATCCGGTGCTGGCGGACAGCGACACTGTTGCGCCCCCCGCGTTCATCGGAGGCTCGTGGTGCGCCTTCGCCCGCGTCGTGGCGAGAGCCGTCTCCGCACGTCGATCATCCTGGCCTGCCGGTGGGTCGAGCTGCGGCACGCCGGGCCTCCACGGGGGAGTCCGCGCGACCGCCGCGGAGGAGACGTTCGGTCATGTCCCGCCCGCTTCGGAGCATCTCGTCGTCGCCGTCGATGCCGCGGTGGGCGATCGCGCCTTCGAGAAGAAGGAACACCAGGTCCGCCGCCGTGTCCGCATCGCCCGCCTCGGGGTGGTCGGTGCGGATGAGGTCCGCGAGACGACGTCGCACGGCCTGCTTGTGCGCTCGGATCACCCGGTGGCCGCGATGGTCCACGGGCAGTTCCCCGGCGGCGTTGATGAACGCGCAGCCGCGATCGGAGGACTCGGCGTCCTGGGTGTAGGAGTCCCAGACGGCGAGCACCCGCGATGCCGGGTGCTCCGCCAGGCGTCGTTCCATGCGCTCCCACCACCGCTGATGCCGGGCTTGCAGATACGCCTCGACCAGGCCGTCCTTCGAGCCGAACCGGTCGTACAGCGTGCGCTTGGTGACCCCCGACTCGGCGGCGATGGTGTCGACCCCCACCGCATGGATGCCGCGACGGTAGAACAGATCGGAGGCGACCTCCAGGATGCGCCGCGCCCCGGCGGTGAGCGCGGGCGCCAGCAGCACCTCGTCAGGCTCTCGATCCGGCGTCATCGTCGTGCTCCCTCCTGTGGTCGACTCCACGGCTCACCCGTTGACTTCACAGATCAGTATACCTACGCTGAAAATGGTTTACAGATCTGTGAGATTGGAGCGGGTATGCGTGATCGTGGTCGGGCGCCGGGGATCCGAGTGGCGGCCTCGCCCGTCGGGCGTCGCGAGCTGCGGCTGCTCGGGGCCGGGGTGATGCTGATCGCGGCGTGCTACGGCCTGGCCCGGTACGCATACGGCTTCTTCGTGCCGGTCTTCCGCACCGCGTTCGGCCTCGACGCCGCGACCGTGGGAGCGATCGCCTCCGGCTCCTACGCGGCCTACTGCGTCGCGATCGTCCTCACCACGATCCTGATCCCGCGCGTCGGCGCGCGTTCCCTGGCCGTCGCCGCCGGGGGCATCGCGACCGGAGGCATCCTCCTGGTCGCCCTCGCCCCGAACGCCACGGTGCTCGCCGTCGGCGTGCTCGTGGCCGGGTCGAGCACGGGCGTGGCGTCGCCGCCGCTTGCCGACGCCGTCGCCCGTACGGTGAGGACGAGCGTGCGCGACCGGATGCAGACCGTGATCAACGCGGGGGCCGGCGTCGGCGTCGCCGTCGCCGGCCCGGTCGCGCTGCTCACCCACGAGCAGTGGCGGTCCGCCTGGATCTCCTTCGCGATCGCCTGCGCCGCGGTCACCGTGTACGTCGCGTTCGCCGTTCCCTCCGGCTCGCCGCCGCCCGCGGGCCGCTCGCCGAGGACCGCGCTGCTTCCCCGGCCGCTCTTTCCTGCCGGGAGCGGGCGGCTGATGGCGGCCGCCGCGCTGATGGGAGCCGCCAGCTCGGCGGTGTGGACGTTCGGACGCGATGTCCTCGTCAGCGTCGGAGGGATGGACGAGGCGGCCTCCACGACGGCGTGGATTCTTCTCGGCGCGTCCGGCGTGCTCGGCGCCGCCGCCGGCGACCTCGCGCGACGTCTCGGGATCGCGACGGGATGGGCGGCAGCCATGATGACGATGGGCATCGCGACAGCCCTCCTGGCCGCGTTCCCGGACCTCCCCGTCGTCGCATGGATCACCGCGGCGGCCTTCGGCGCCGTCTACATGACCCTGACCGGACTCCTGCTGATCTGGGGGACCGAGGCGTACCCGATCGCCCCTGCGGCCGGGGTCGGGCTCGCGTTCCTCGTCATGTCCCTCGGCCAGGCCGCGGCCGCCCCGATCGTCGGAGGTCTCTCCGAGGGCATGGACTCCCGGGCGGCGTTCACGGCAGCGGCCCTTGCGGCCGTCGCCGGAGCCTTCATCCGGCCGAAACGCCGCGAGCGACCGCCGGCCTCGACGTCATGAGCCGCCGCCTCGCCCGGATTCGCCAGGGTCGGGCGTCGGGCGTCAGGCGTCGATCGTGCCCGACACGCACACGTCCGTGCGCCCGCCGATCCACAGGTCGTCCCCGTCGCCCTCGACCGTGATCCGGCCCCGCCGCCCGAGGCGCGTTCCCTGACGGGCGAGATAGGGCGTGCGCGCGCGGCCGGTGCCCGTCAGCCACTGGGCGACGGATGCGTTCAGGCTGCCGGTGACGGGATCCTCGCGCAGGTCCGCGCCCTCCTCGTCGGTGAAGAACGCCCGCAGCTCGAAGGCGGCCTCCGAGCCCTCCGGATACGGGCCGACGACGCCGATGCTCGCCAGCCCGGTCGCGGTCCTGCGCGCGATATCGGGGACGATGCGGAGCACGTCGTCCGCATCCTCGAGGAGGATGCCGAGCCAGCCCGGGCCGTTGTCGACCCAGGCCATGTCGACGGCGTGGTCCACGCCGATGAGCGCGAGGGCGTCTCGCGCCGTCCGTTCGTCGACGGGCCCGGAGCGCACCAACGGCGGCGCGCGGAACGCGTAGCGGTCGTCGTCGAAGCGCACGGGCACCAGCCCGGCCCCGCACTCCTGGACGACCTCGCCATCGCGGGCAGGCCGCCCTCCCAGGTCGATCCACGTCCGTGCCGTGCCGAGGGTCGGATGGCCCGCGAACGGAAGCTCGGCGTCGAGGCTGAAGATCCGCACCCGATAGTCCGCGCCGGGCCGCGTGGGAGGGAGGAGGAACGTGCATTCGGAGAGGTTCGTCCAACGGGATACGGCTCTCATCTCCTCGGTGGAGAGCCCCTCGGCCGAGCCGATCACGGCAACCGGGTTCCCCGTGAACGCCTCCTCGCCGAACACGTCGATCTGACGGAATGGTCGGTGCATGACCTCGACGATACGTCGCCGCAGGTGCGTCTCGACCCCCGGGAGCCGCGATCAGGCCACGGGCCCGCGATTGGCCCGCGGCGGAACGCGCGGACCCCCGCGCCGCCGCGTACCTCGTGAGACATCCACCCCACAGCGCCGCGGATCGCGCGTACGGTGAGAGCATGTGGACAGTCATCGTGATCCTGCTCGTTGCCTGGCTCGTGCTGTCGATCGTCGGCTTCGCGTTCAAAGGCCTGCTCTGGCTGGCGATCATCGGAATCGTGCTCTTCGTGGGCACCGTCGTCTTCGGCGTCATCAGAAGCCGTGTCAGCCGTAAGGGAGGCGGCGGAACGCGGTAGCGCGCTCCGTCTGCCTGTGCGGAGGACCTCGTGTCCGCCATCCGCTCGACCACTCCCCGGAACGGGGCTCCCCGTCGCGGGCAGAGCGAGTTCACCGCCCTGGCCAACGACATCCGCGCACGGGGGCTGCTCCGCCGCCGATACGGCTACTACTGGACGAGGCTCGTCCTCCTGCCCGCCGTGCTCGCGGCCTGCCTCGTCGCCTTCGTCCTCATCGGCGACACGTGGTGGCAGCTGTTCACGGCCGCCGCCCTCGCCGTCGTCCTCACCCAGATCGCGTTCCTCGGGCACGACGCGGCCCATCGGCAGATCTTCGTCTCGGGGCGGTGGAACGACTGGATCAGCCTGATCCTCGGCGACCTGCTGGTCGGGATGAGCTACGGATGGTGGCAGCACAAGCACACGCGTCATCATGCGAATCCGAACAAGGAGGGCGCGGACCCCGACATCGAACTCCCGGTCATCGCGTTGACGTCCGAGCAGAGGGAGGCGTCGCGAAGCCGCGTGTCGGCGTGGCTGCGCGGACACCAGGGGCTGCTCTTCTTCCCGATCCTCCTGCTCGAAGGGGTGTCGCTGCATGCGTCGGGCGTCCGACGGGTCCTCTCGCGTGAGCACATCGCGCGCCGATGGGTCGAGATCGTCATGCTCCTCGTCCGGCTCTGCGGGATGGGCGCGCTCGTGTTCCTCGTGCTGTCGCCCGGCATCGCGTTCGTCTTCCTCGCCGTGCAGCTCGGTCTCTTCGGGTTCTACATGGGCGTGTCGTTCGCCCCCAACCACAAGGGCATGCCGGTCGTCCCGCGGGACCTCACGTTCGACTTCCTGCGCCGACAGGCGATGATGAGCCGCGACATCCGCGGCAGCCTCTTCGTCGACACCGCCATGGGCGGGCTGAACTACCAGATCGAGCATCACCTCTTCCCGTCCATGCCGAGACCGCACCTGCGCCGTGCCGCGCCGATCGTCGCCGCCTACTGCCGACAGCACGGCGTCCCCTACACGCAGACGGGCCTGTTCGCGTCGTACGCGATCGTGGTCCGCTACATCAACCGGGTGGGGCTGGGGGAGCGCGACGTCTTCAGCTGCCCGCTCGTCGAGCAGCGCGATCACCTGACGCCCGCCTGAGACGGCGGACGACGTCAGCCGAGACCGAAAAGCACCCCGATGAGGCTCCATGCGCCGTAGACGGCCAGTGACGCCGTGCCGACCGCTGTGACGGCGATCGCCGATCCCGTGGCATAGAGCCGCCTCCGTCGCGAATGCGCGGCCGGCACCCGGCCGCGCTCGACGATGACGTCGCGCGTCGCGAGCGCCTCCGACGCCGTCCTCGTGCTGCGCAGCTCCGCGCGGGCGAGGGGCGAGCCGGTCCACTTCTCCACGCCCCACGCGGTGGCCCGCGCCGTCTGCGTGCGCAGCGCGTCGCCCCATCCGATCTGCGCGATCGGGGCGAGTCGGGCGCTGAGTCGCCGAGCCGTGCCGGCCACGCGCTCCGCGTCGCGGAGCCCCGTCTGCGCCACATCGACGGCCAGCGCGTGCAGGCGGCGCCGGGCGCGCTTCTTGAGCCCGGGGTCGGACGCGAGCGCCTCCAGCTCGTGCATCGCGGTGCGGCTCTCGGAGAGCGCGGAACAGGCGTCGGCGAGATACCGCGCGGCCTGCCTGTCCTCCCCTGCGCCGACGAAGGCGGCCTCCTCGGCGAGCCGGTCGACGGCCTGATCGAAGGCGAACACGGCGCGGCGCGGGTCGGGAACGCCGGTCACGCTCCGTGGGGAAGAGGCCGACATGTCTGCACCTCACCTTCCTCGCGGGTTCGCGGTGACTGCCAGCTTACTTTTCCGAGAGGCGGAACGACATCGCCGTCGCGAAGATCACGGGGATCCGCAGGGAGCGCCGGGCGCCGCGGGCTCAGCGGCCGCGTCCGGTCGACCCGCCGATCGTGCGCAGCGAGTCGATGAGCGCGGCGACCTGCGTCCAGCTCAGGCCGTCGAGGAGCCGGGCCTCTTCCGCGACGAGCGCGCGCATGGCGGACTCGACGCGTTCGCGTCCGTCGGGGAGCAGCGTCACGATTCGGCTCCGCTGGTCGACCGGGTTGCCGGTCCTGACGACGTACCCGCGCTCCTCCAGACGTTCGATGCGGTAGGTGATCGTCCCGCTCGTCGCAGTCGTCCACGTCGCGAGCTGGGAAGGCGTCATGGACTGCTCGCCGGGAGAACGGCGCAGGAGCGAGAGGATGTCGAACTCCCACGCTCGCAGGCCCGACGACGCGAAGGCCGTCTCGCGGACCCGCTGGAGATCGCGGGCGACGCGACGCAGGCGGGACATGACGTCGAGCGGGGAGAGATCGACGCCGGGGAGGATCGTCGACCACGCGTCGATGATGAGGTCCACCTCGTCATCGCCGGAATGTGAGATCTCCGCGCCGGTCACCGCCACCCAGCATACGGCGGGCAGGCCCGCGCGACGCGTCCGTCGAGACGCCCCTGCTCGTCCTCGGCGCCGTGAGCGACGTCGTCGAGCCGACGGCCGTCATGGCACCGGGTCCGTCCATGTTCATCCGATCGATGCCGAGCCCATCGATTCGAGCATCGACATCCGGGAAGAGCGGCCTGTAACATTTCGTCACAGACACACGCTTCGCGTCGATCGGGTCGAGCGTCGGCTCGCGCGGAGCGAGGAGAGCGGGCTGACGATGGACATGAAGATGATGATGAGCGACATGATGGCCGACTCACAGTCGGACACGATGATGCCGATGGATCAGGAGCTCATGCAGGCCTGTATGGAGGCGTGCATGGCGTGCGAGCAGGCGTGCACGATGTGCGCAGACATGGACATGGGCGGCGACATGGCGATGTCGCGCGGGATGTGCATGAACTGCGCCGACATGAGCCACACCATGATGCGCATGATGATGCGCCCCATGGGCATGCAGATGGCCCCGATGATGGCCATGCTCGACGCGATGAAGACCATGGCGATGGCGTGCCACGACGAGTGCATGAAGCACGCCGAGATGAGCGAGCCGATGAAGATGTGCGCTCAGGCGTGCATGGACTGCGCGAACGCCTGCGACGCGATGATGAAGAGCATGATGCCGGCCGCGATGTGAGCTGACCCCCCACCGGGCGTCGCACCCGGATCCGCGACGGGCGCCGACGTCAGGAGTCGCACTCGTCGCGCACGTTGAGCCACGTGTCGCCGACCGACAGCACGTGATAGCCGGCGTGCAGCGCGACCGGCTCACCGGGAAGCACGGTGCGCCGGAGGGACTCGTGGTGCCAGACGCGCGTGACCACGCGGCCGTCGAGGCCGTGCAGGTCGAGCCAGCCGTCCTCGGAGGTCGCTCCCGCGATCGCGTCGACCCATCGGCTCGGGGTCGCCGCCACCACCCGACGCTGGAGCATGTGCATGTCGTGACCCGGTCCGACCTCGGCGCAGAGGGCGCCGGCCTCGTGGAGGCACACATCGGTGTGCTCGACGGAGACGCGGATCGGGCTGGTCATGGCATGGGCTCCTGACAGACGTTCGGACGGAGAGGACGCCGTACGGCGTGCACTCCACGCTAGACAGGGGAGTCATCCGTGTCACGCGAGCCGTAACGGAGCGAAACGCGGCGTCGGACACAGCTGTTCGATAGGGTCGGGGAAGGGGGTCTCCGGCGTCGTGCACGGTGCGGTGTCGTCTGCGTGGCCCGCACCGCAACCGACGACAGGAGCATCCCATGGCCATCCGCCGCACAACCAAGACCGCCCTCCTCGCTGCGACGGCGCTCGCGCTGCTGCCGGCGCTCTCCGCATGCGCCGGCGGCCAGTCGGTCGCCGACGCCTGCTCGATCGTCGAGGACGGCACCGCCGAGCTCAACTCGAGCCTGACCGACATCAGCAGCTCGGTGACGGGCGGGGACAGCGACGCTCTCACGGAGCAGGTCGCCGCCGTCGACTCCGAGATCTCGGCGATCGGCGACGAGATCACCAACGAGGAGGTCAAGACGAGCTACGACGCCTTCGCCGCCGCCTTCAGCGACCTCACGAGCCAGCTGCAGGGCATGGCCGACATCGACGTGACCGACACCGATGCCGTCACCGAGGCGACCGAGGCGATGACGGCCTCGTCGACGGACCTCCAGAACGCGCAGGCCGACCTCACGGACACCTGCGGGTTCTGACGCCGCGACGGCCGAGGGTCCGTCTTCCGCCTCGGGGCGGGGCGGACCCTCGCCCCCTCCCGAGGCGGCCCCGTGGGATCGGCACGTGCCTAGGCTGGGCAGGACCGCTATCGGAAGGAAGACGATGTCTCGCATCCTGATCCTCGGAGGGCACGGAAAGATCGCGCTCCTCCTCGCGCCCCTGCTCGCCGCCCGCGGGGACGAGGTGACCGGCGTCATCCGGAACCCCGACCACGCCGACGACGTCGCGGCCGCCGGGGCGACGTCGGTGGTCGCCGACCTCGAGTCGCTCGACGTCCACGGGCTCGCAGAGCTCGTCCGCGGACACGACGCCGTCGTGTGGTCCGCGGGGGCGGGCGGCGGCGTCCCGGAGCGCACCTACGCGGTCGACCGGGACGCGGCCATCCGCTCGATCGACGCGGCGCAGGAGGCGGGAGTCCCGCGCTACGTGATGGTGTCGTACCTGGGCGCGGGCCCGGACCACGGCGTGCCAGAGGACGACTCCTTCTTCGCCTACGCGGAGTCGAAGGCCGCGGCCGACGAGCGTCTGCGGGGGAGCGGCCTCGACTACACGATCCTCGCCCCGGGTCCCCTCACCCTCGACGACCCGACGGGCCTGATCGACGTGGCGGACCCCGGCGACGGACGTGTCGCGCGGGCGGACGTCGCCGCCGTGGCGGCGGCGGTGCTCGCCGACCCGTCGACCGGGCGACGGACGATCGCCTTCGGCAGCGGCGCGACGCCGATCGCGGACGCCGTCCGCGGCGCGTGAGGGGCGGCGGGTCCGCTCGCGTCCGCGGTCAGAGCCCCTGCCCGGCGTCCCACAGCCGCTCCGGAGAGCCGTTGATGAGCGCGTCGATGTGCATCGCCTGCGCGTCCGTGAGCGACGCGACGTAGTCGATGATGCCGCGTCCCGTCGCGCGGCGCCGCAGATCCTCCCCGTCGGCGGCGTCGACGAGCTCCGGCGACTCTCTGCGCAGGCGCGCGTAGTCCTCTGCGGCGAGATCGACGAGGTCGAGCAGGCGCCGCGGGGCGCGGCGCACGTCGAGCGGATCATCGAGCCAGGCGGCGAACCCGTCGACGAGGCGCTCGAGCACATTGGCCTGGCCGCGCTGGTACACGGCGAGATCGGGGCGGTCGAGGATGAAGCGCTGGTGCAGGAACTTCAGCACGGCGACGTCGTGCCACGCGGTGCGGTCGAGGCTCACGTGCCCCGAGCGGATGGACGGGTCCGCGCTGACTGTGACGGAGTGCTGCAGGCGGGAGATCCACACGGCGGTGAACTGCGAGAGCGTGCGCTCGGTGAGCATCGATCCGTCGAAGGGCACGGCCAGGAGCCCGTCGATCACCTCGTCGTTGACGCGGGCGACGGCGTCGGCGAACGCGTCCTCGTCGGCGATCCACGGATCCTTCGCGGCGAGGCGCCGCCACAGCAGCTCGAGCGAACGGCCCGGCGTGCGCTCCGACAGCACGAGGTCGCCGTGGGCGGCGGCGTGGAGCGCGTCGCGGTCCCGTCGCCACGCGCGGAACTCGGCGGAGATCGTCGACTGGTTGAGCAGGCCCGCCCGGTAGAAGTCATCGAGGTCGTGCAGCGAGTACGCGATGTCGTCCGCGATGTCCATGACGGAGCACTCGACGGTCTGCTGCAGGGGGGCGATGGCCGGGTACGAGGCGCGGGCGTCGCGCATCTCGTGCGCGTCGAGCGTGAACGCCGAGAACTTGTAGGCGCCGGAGCCGGGCGCGGCGGGCGCCATCCCCCGGGGCATGACGTCCCGTCCGTCCCAGCGGTCGCCCTCGGCGCGCAGCCAGGGATATTTCAGCACGGCGGCGCGGACGGCGGCGGTGAGGTTCAGGCCCGCTCCGGCGCGGTCGTACTCGTCGAGGCGCGTGATGATCCGGAAGGTCTGCGCGTTCCCCTCGAACCCGTCGCGGAGCCCGAAGCGGTCCTTCGCGAGACGATCGAGCGACTGCTCCCCCAGATGGCCGAACGGCGGATGGCCCAGGTCGTGGGCGGCGGAGGCGGCCTGGACGACGACGGGGTCGCATCCGCCGAGCCCGGCGACGAGACGGCCCGCGTCCCCGGTGTCGTTCGACAGCTGCACCGCGATGCCCCGGGCGACGGCGGCGACCTTGACCGAGTGCGTGAGCCGGTTGTGGACCGCCAGGCCGGCGCCCGTCTGCGCGATCACCTGCGTCACGGCGGAGAGTCGCGAGTAGTACGGCGAGAAGCGGATGCGCTCGACGTCGACGCGATACTCCGGATGGCGCTCGCGGAGCTGATGCTCGTCGAGCGTCTCGGGCACGCGGCGTGCCGTGCGGGGGTCGTGTGCGGGGGAGGCTCCGCTGGCGTCTTCCGTCATCGGGACGATGCTACGGGAGGCCGCGTCCGCCCCGTGAACGCCGGAGCCGGGAGCGTCTGCGCGGCGCGGGCCGCTCCACCTGGGCCGCCATGCGGGCGAGCCGCTCCGCGCGGCGCGCGGCCCATCCGGCCGTCTCGGCGTCGACGTCGCACGTCGGCGTCACGACGGGCGGTCCGCCCAGGAGCTGCAGGCGTGCGTGCCGCACGCGGCCGTTGAAGTCCTCGAGGTACTCGCGCACGTCCGACTCGCGCGTGAGGGCGTCGAGCCTCTCCTGGAGCCCGGCGTGCTCGACGCGCAGCTGCAGCGCGGGCGGGCCGATGCCCGTGAGCCCCTCGCGCTGGATCTTCCGCCGGATCCACCAGTCCGGATCGTGCGTCGTGCCGAGGCCGGGGATGGGCCGGCCCGCGCCGGGCAGGTCGTCGAACTCGCCTCGGCGGATGGCCTGCTGGATGACCGTCTCGACGTAGGCCGTGCGATCGGTCGCCGTGGACGAGCCCGCGTCTCCGGTGGGCTCGTCGGGCGCGCCGTCGTCGACGTCCTCGCGGATGCGGTCGATGCGGTACCGCGAGGCGGCGACGCGCGGGTCCTCGGCCGGGCCCGGCTCCTGTCGCCCCATCGGGATCACCTCCGCCGTTCCAGACTAAGGCGGACGACCGGCTCAGGCGCCGATCTCGGCGCGCAGGCGCGCGAGGTGGGCGGCTGTCACGTCGTCCTCGGCGCGGTCCGCGGTCGGAAGCTCCCGGATGACGGGGTAGGGCACGTCGTGGGCGGCGCCCGTCGGGCGCACGTCGAGATGCGTGACCTCGTCGCCGCGATCGTGGAGCCACGTGGCCATGTCGTAGTCCCCGGGGGAGTCCCCGGCCGTGAACCACCGTGCCGGCGGGGTCATCCGCGCCGCGACGAGCTCGAGGGCGCGTGCGGCGCCGAGCGCCTTGCCCGCCGTGACGTGCTCGATGTCGACGGAGATGATCGTCGGCACGATGTGGAACTCGTCGCCGAGCCCGAGATCGTCGATGACGTCCTGGCACGCGGCGACGAGCTCCGGCTGCGCGGCGAGATAGTCCTCGTTCGCCACGTCGACGTTCTGCTCGACCGAGATCATCGTCTCCTTCGTCTCGTCCCAGAACATCAGCCGGTCCTCGCGCGCGGCGAGGGCGCGGACGCGTTCGAGGAGCGCGCGAGGCGGGCTCAGCTCGGTCGCGGCGCCGACCTCGCCCGCCTCCGGCCGTGGCGCGTCCGGCACGAGCGAGAACCAGGTGGCGCCCTTCTCGCCCACGCCCCACACCGGCGCGTCGGGGCGCAGCCCGGCGTCGGCCAGCACGGGGATCACCCGGTCGACGAGGAACGCGTGCGAGCGGCCGGTGTTGAACACGACAGGGGCGCCGGCGTGCGCCAGCGCCACGAGATCCGGGGCGATGGACGGGACGCGCAGCGTGCGGGTCACGGTGCTCGCGAGGGGGCCGTCGACGTCGAGGAGGAGTCCGAGGGGAGAGGTCACCGTCCCATCCTCGCGGATCCCGGAGGCGCGTCCGCACGGGCCGTAAGCTGACACCGTGAGACACGAGAGGGCGGCCGTGGTGACGGTGAGCGATCGCTCGGCGCACGGCGGCCGGGCGGATTCCGCCGGGCCCGTCGCGGTCGCGGCGCTGCGCGAGGCGGGGTGGGGCTGCGAGGACGCGAGGATCGTGCCGGACGGCGAGGACTCGGTCGCGGACGCGCTCCGCGCGGCGATCGAGGGCGGGGCGCGGCTCGTCGTGACGACCGGCGGCACGGGCGTCGGACCGCGCGACCGCACGCCCGAGGGGACCCGTCGCGTCGTCGAGCGGGAGGTCCCCGGCATCGCGGAGGAGCTGCGCCGACTCGGGACGACGGAGAAGCCCGCGGGCATGCTGTCCCGGGGCGTCGCGGGAGTGACGGGGCGGGTGCTCATCGTGAACCTGCCCGGGGCCCCACGGGCGGTCGAGAGCGGCATGCCGGTCATCCTCTCCGTCGCCGCGCACGTCGTGTCCCAGCTCGACGGCGGGGATCACCGGTGACGTCCCCATCGCGCGTGGCGCTCGCGCGGGTCGGTGCGGCGCCGTTGGACGTCGCCGCGCATCTCACGGCGGTGGACGACCCGAGAGCGGGCGCCGAGGCCTCCTTCGTCGGGCGCGTGCGCGATCACGATCCGGATGCCGAGGGCCCGGTCGTCGCCCTGGAGTACACGGCCCATCCCGACGCCGAGGCGACGCTCGCCGCGCTCGCGGCGCGCGCCGCCGACGAGCACGGTGCGACGGTCGCGGTGAGCCATCGGATCGGGCGGCTGGCGGTCGGCGACGTCGCGGTCGTCGTCGCCGTGTCGTCATCCCACAGGGCAGACGCCTTCGCCGCGTGCCGCCAGCTCATCGAGGACGTCAAGCGGGAGCTCCCCGTGTGGAAGCGGCAGGTGGAGGCCGACGGCACCACCGCGTGGAAGGGACTCGGCGGCTGACGGCCCCGCGGGGGCTCAGCCGCCCGCGAACGGCGGGAGGACGTCGACGAAGGTCGCGTCTCCCAGCGGCGCGTCGGCGTCGTGACGCGCGCCGTCGACGAGCACGGCGCAGCGGGGGAGGATCGAGCCGAGTGCGGGATGCTCCGCCACGACGGCGAGGCGCAGCACGTCGAGCGTCGTCTCCTCGCGCCGTTCCTCCGCGGTGCCGGCGGCCTCCTCGGCCGCGGCGAAGTACCGGACCGTGATCATCCGGCGGCGCCGTCCTCTCCCTCTCGGGTCCACGAGCCGGACCGGCCTCCCGCTTTCGCGACGATGCGCGCGTTCTCGAGGAGCGCGGAGCGGTCGGCGCCCTTGACCATGTCGATGACGGCGAGGGCGGCCACCGTGACGGCGGTGAGGGCCTCCATCTCCACGCCCGTGCGATCGGCCGTGCGGACCGTCGCCTCCACGGCGACCCCGTCGTCCTCGATCGCGAGGTCGACGGACGCACCGTGCACGCCGATGACGTGGGCGAGAGGGAGGAGCTCGGCGCAGCGCTTCGCTCCCTGGATCCCGGCGATGCGCGCCACGGCGAGCACGTCGCCCTTCGGCACGGTGCCGTCGCGCAGGGCCGAGACCGTCTCCGCGGCGCAGCGGACGAAGCCGCGCGCGGTCGCCGACCGCACGGTCGGCTGCTTCGCGGTGACGTCGACCATGCGTGCGTGACCGGCCTCGTCGAGGTGGGCGAATGCGGCGGAGCTCATGACAACAGCATGACATCGACCGGGTCGCCGGTCGCGACCAAGGCCACGTCCGCGGGGACGACCGCATACGCCTCCGCTCGCGCGAGCCCGCCCGCGAGATGCGAGCCCGATCCGCCGGCCGTCGCGGGGCGCACGGTCCACCGTGCGGGATCGTCGCGGTCGACCGCGGCCGGGAGGTACTGGCGTCGGCCGGGCGGGGTGCGCCAGCCGGCGGACGCGGCGAGTCTGATCACCGGACGGAGGACGGTGTTCCGGCCCTGCATGGCGAGCAGCGCGGGGCGGACGAACACCTCGAACGACACCGCCACGCTCACGGGGTTGCCCGGCAGGCCGAAGACGAGCGGCCCTCCGCCGAGGCGGCCGAAGGCCTGGGGCTTTCCCGGCTGCATCGCGACCTTCGCGAACTCGACGCGTCCCGACAGGACGGTCTTGACGACCTCGTACGCTCCCTCGCTCACGCCGCCCGACGTGATGACGACGTCCGCGGACGCCGCGTCGGCGATGACGGCCCGGAGGCCCGCCGTGTCGTCGCCCACGCGGGCGATGCGGACCACCTCGCCGCCCGCGCCGCGGACGAGCGCGGCGAGGAGCGTCGCGTTCGAATCCGGGATGCGGCCCCGGGACAGCGCCGCTCCGGGCTCGGCCAGCTCGGCCCCCGTCGAGACGATGACGGCACGGGGGCGCCGGACGACGGAGACCGTGCCGGCCACTCCCGCGGCGGCCGCCGCGGCGAGGGAGAGGGCGCCGAGCGGCTCGCCCGCCGGGAGGACCTCGTCCCCGGCGCGGAGATCGTCGCCCCGGCGACGGATGAACGCGCCGCGCGCTGCGGGAGCGCGTTCGACGACGACGGGCGCGAGCCGGCCGGCGAGCCCATCGCGGGTGTCCTCGAAGGGGACGATCGCGTCGGCGTGCGCCGGGACGGGAGCGCCGGTCATGATCCGCGCGGCCTCGCCGGGACGGAGCGCCGGGTCCTCCGCCGTGCCCGCGGGGAGGTCGGCGATCACGCGCAGGGTCGGCGGCGCCGCGTCGGCGGCGGCGACGTCGTCGTATCGCACCGCGAAGCCGTCCATCGCCGAGTTGTCGAACGGCGGGATGTCGATCCGCGCGGCGACGGGCCGCGCGAGCGTGAGCCCGGCGGCCTCGGCGAGCGGGACGTCGAGAGCCGGCAGCCTCCGCACCTCGGCGAGGATGAGGTCGAGATGCTCCTCGACCGTTCTGAGGCCTGTGGCCGCGCTCATCCGGCGGTCGCCTTCGCCGCCGCGTCCCAGGCCGCATAGCCGCCGTCGAGCACGGCGGCGCGAGCGTGCGGAGCGAGCGCCGCCGCCGCCGCGCGCGCCCGGCCGCCGGCCTGGCACACGACGAGGACGTCCTCCGCCGCCAGCGCGCGCGCGACCGCGCCGGGGGCGGCGAGCACCTCCGCGAGCGGGACGTGGTGCGCATGCGGCAGCGTGCCGCCGGCGATCTCGTGCGTCTCCCGCACGTCGAGCACCGCAGGCGGCGTCGATCCGGCGAGCGCGGCGACCGCCTCGTCCACCGAGACGAGCCGCGGCGCGGCGGCGGCCGGCGGCGGGCCGGTATGCGCCCGCGGGCGCAGCGGGATCTCCCGGTGCCGGCCGCGGAGCGCGTCGATGAGCAGCAGGCGGCCGAAAAGGGGCTCGCCGATCCCCGCGACGAGCGCGATCGCCTGGGCGGCCATGATCGATCCGACCTGCAGGCAGAGTGCGCCGAGCACGCCGACGTCGGCGCACGACGGCGGCTCCCCGACGGAGGCGGACGGGAAGAGGTCGTCGAGGACGACCGGCTCGACGCCTCCGGGAGGCCGCGACCAGAACACCGTGACCTGGGCGTCGGTCTCCTGCACCGTCCCCCACACGAGCGGGACGCCGGACGCCTCGCAAGCGGCGGCGACGACGCCGCGCGTGTCGAAGAGATCCGAGCCGTCGAGGACGACGTCGGCTCCCGCGAGCAGCCGGGCCGCGTTGACGGGGGTCAGCCGCTCCCGCACGGCGCACACGCGGACGTCGGGGGCCAGCTCCGCGGCGACACGGACCGCGCTGCCGGTCTTGGGCGCGCCGACGTCGGCGACACGGTGGATGACCTGGCGCTGGAGGTTCGACAGCTCGACGACGTCGTCGTCGACGACCGTGAGCGTTCCGACGCCGGCGGCGGCGAGAGCCAGCACGGCGGGGGATCCGAGCCCTCCGGCCCCCACGATCGCCACGTGGGCGGCCGCGAGGCGCCGCTGGCCCTCGTCGCCCAGGGCGGCGAGGGCACGATGGCGCGCGGTGCGGCTGCGCTCATGCTCGCCGAGCGCGTCGACCGGCGCGACGAGAGGGGGGAACGGCATGAGACCAGGCTAGACGGAACGGACGCCCCGGGGCCCGGCCGGAGCCGACGCGGACGGCGCGGCATACGCTTGTCGCATGCGCACCGCTCCGCCGCTCCTGGACACGCACGGCCGCGTCCATCGCGACCTGCGCATCTCGCTGACCGACCGGTGCTCGCTCCGGTGCACGTACTGCATGCCCGAGCAGGGCAACGAATGGCTCGCTCGCACGAGCATCCTGACCCTCGATGAGATCGAGCGCGTGGGGCGCGTCGCCGTCGCGGCGGGCATCACGACGCTCCGGCTCACGGGCGGGGAGCCGCTGCTGCGCGCCGACATCGTCGAGGTCGTCGGGCGTCTCGCGCGGCTGCGCGGCCCCGCCGGTCCCGTGCAGGTGGCGATGACGACGAACGGCATCCGGCTGCCGGAGCTGCTCCCCGGCCTCGTCGAGGCGGGGCTCCACCGCCTCAACATCTCCATCGACACGCTCGACCGGGAGCGCTTCCGCGAGCTCACCCGTCGCGACCGGCTCGACGACGTGCTCGCGGGGATCGCCGCGGCGTCCGCATCCGGGCTGCGTCCGCTCAAGCTCAACGCCGTCGCGATGCGCGACGTGAACGCCGACGAGCTCGCCGACCTCGCGGCGTTCGCCGTCTCGCACGACGCGCAGCTGCGTTTCATCGAGCAGATGCCGCTCGACGCCGGGCACACCTGGTCGCGGGAGCGCATGGTGACGCGCGAGGAGATCCTGGACGCGCTGTCGGCGCGCTGGGACCTCACGCCCGTCCCCGGCCGCGGCGGGGCGCCGGCGGAGACCTGGCTGCTCGACGGCGGCCCTCACTCGGTCGGCGTCATCGCCTCCGTGACGGCGCCGTTCTGCGGCGCGTGCGACCGCCTGCGCCTGACCGCCGACGGACAGCTGCGCAACTGCCTGTTCTCGACGACGGAGTTCGACCTCCTGCCCATCCTGCGCGCGGGGCAGCGGCCCGACGACGAGAGCGAGCGTCTCGACGCGATGCTCCGCGGCTGCATCCTGCGCAAGCTCCCCGGCCACGCGATCGACGACCCCTCCTTCCTCCAGCCCGCGCGCGGCATGAACGCGATCGGCGGCTGAGGGGGCGGCGATCCCGTCGGGCTACGACGCCGGCCGCGCGATGCGCTCCCACTCGGCTCGGCGCTGCGCCTGGACGACGGGGTCGGGCACGGGCAGCGAGGCGATCAGGCGCCGCGTGTACGCGTCGCGCGGGGCCCCCAGCACATCCGCCGTGCGGCCCTGCTCGGCGATCCTCCCGCGATGCAGCACAGCGACCCGGTGGGCGAGCAGATCGACGACCGCGAGGTCGTGCGTGATGAACAGGGCGGCGAACCCGAAGCGCTCCTGCAGCTCGCTGAACAGCTCGAGCACACGCGCCTGGACGGACACGTCGAGCGCGCTCGTCGGCTCGTCCGCGATGACGAGCTTGGGCTCGAGCACGAGCGCCCGGGCGAGGCTCGCCCGCTGCCGCTGCCCTCCCGAGAGCTCGTGCGGGTACCGCCTGGCGAAGTCCCGCGGCAGGCGCACGGCCTCGAGCAGGTCCGCGACGCGATCGTCGGCCTCGCCCTGGGCGACGCCGTGCACGAGGAGCGGCTCGGCGACGCACGCGCCGACGGTGAGCAGCGGGTTGAAGCTCGACGCCGGGTCCTGGAACACGAACCCGATGTCGCGGCGCCTCGCGCGGAAGTCCCGCTCGCGGATCCCGTTCAGCTCGGCTCCCAGCACCCGCAGCGAGCCGCCCGTCACGGGTGCCAGCCCGGCCATCGCCCGGCCGATCGTCGTCTTCCCCGAGCCCGACTCGCCGACGAGCCCGAGCACCTCGCCCGGGCGGATCTCGAACGAGACGCCGTCGACCGCGCGGAAGCCGCGTGAGCCGAAGCGTCCGGGGTACTCGATCTCGAGGCCGTCCGCGCGGACGACGGGCGCGCCGCCCGGATCGCCGGCGTAGGCGCGATCGGCGATCTCGAGCCGGGGCACGGCGGCGAGGAGGCTCTGCGTGTACGGGTGCCGGGGCGCGGCGAAGAGCTCGACCGTGCCGGCCGTCTCGACGATGTCGCCGCGGTACATGACCGCGACGCGGTCGGCGAGATCGGCGACGACGCCCATGTTGTGCGTGATGAGCAGGACGGCCGTGCCGAACTCGTCGCGGGCGCGGCGCAGCAGATCGAGGATCTCGGCCTGCACCGTGACGTCGAGCGCCGTCGTGGGCTCGTCGGCGATGATCACCTTCGGGCCGAGCACGAGCGCCTGAGCGATGACGATGCGCTGCTTCTGCCCGCCCGAGAACTGATGCGGGTAGTCGTCCACGCGCCGCTCGGGGTCGGGGATGCCGACGCGGCGCAGGATGTCGACGGCACGCGAGCGCGCCTCCCAACGGCCGATCCTCGTGTGGGCGCGGAGCCCCTCGGCGATCTGCCAGCCGATCGGGAACACGGGGTTGAGCGCCGTCATCGGCTCCTGGAAGATCATCGCCGCCTCGGTGCCGCGCACCTTCCGCAGCCGTTCCCGGGAGATCTCCACCACATCCGTGCCCGACAGCACGATGGCCCCGTCGACCTGCGCCGTCTCGGGGAGGAGCCCCAGGACCGATCGCGCCGTGACGGTCTTGCCGGAGCCCGACTCGCCCACGACGGCGAGCACCTCGCCGACGCGCACGTCGAGGTCGATGCCGTTGACGGCATGCACGTCGCCCCCGTCGGTGGCGAACGTGACGTCGAGGTCGCGGATGCGGACCGCCAGGTCGTCGTCGCTCATGCGGACGCTCCTTCCTCGGCGGCGGCAGGGGCCGCCGCCCTCGTGCGCGCGGCGCGCCGCGTGCGCAGGCGCGGGTCGGCGAGGTCGTTGAGGCTCTCCCCGACGAGCGTGATCCCCAGCACGACGAGGACGATGGCGGTCCCGGGGAAGACCGACGTCCACCAGATCCCGCTCGTGACGTCCTCGATCGACCGGTTGAGGTCGTAGCCCCACTCGGCCGCGGCCGTCGGCTCGATGCCGAAGCCGAGGAAGCCGAGACCGGCCAGGGTGAGGATCGCCTCCGAGGCGTTCAACGTGAAGATGAGCGGCAGGGTGCGGGTCGCGTTGCGCAGGACGTGGCGCATCATGATCCGCCACGTCGAGGCGCCGACGACCTTCGCCGACTCCACGAACGCCTCCGTCTTGATGCGCACCGTCTCGGCGCGCACGACGCGGAAGTACTGCGGGATGAACACGACCGTGATCGAGATGGCCGCGGCGAGCACCCCGCCGACGAGGCTCGACTGGCCGCCCGAGATGACGATGGCCGCGACGATCGCGAGCAGCAGGGTGGGGAAGGCGTAGATCGCGTCGCAGACGACGACGAGCACGCGGTCGAGCCAGCCGCCGAGATAGCCGGAGACGACGCCGAGCAGGATGCCGACGAAGATCGACATCGCCACGGAGACGACGATGGCGATGAGGGCCGTCTGGCTGCCCCAGACGACGCGCGACAGCACGTCGAAGCCCCCGGCGGTCGTGCCGAGGAGGTGTTCCGCGCTCGGGGCCTGACGTGCGCCGAACGTGCCGTCGTCGTCCGACAGCTGGGCGAACCCGTACGGCGCGATGACGGGCGCGAGGACGGCCGCGAGGACGAACACCGCGCAGATGACGAGCCCGGCCGTGAGCATGCCGCGCTGCAGGCCGACGGCCTGGCGGTAGGACCGGACGACGGGCAGTCGGGTGAGGATGCTGTCACGGGTCATGTCAGTACCTCACCCTCGGGTCGATGAAGGCCGCGATGATGTCGACGACGAAGTTGGACAGAGCCACGATCACGGCCAGGAGAGCGACGATGCCCTGCACGGCGACGAAGTCGCGCGCCTTGAGGAACTCCGAGAGCTGGAAGCCGAGCCCCGTCCACTCGAAGGTCGTCTCGGTGAGCACGGCGCCGCCGAGCAGCATCGCGATCTGCAGCCCGATGACCGTGACGATCGGGATGAGCGCCGGGCGGTAGGCGTGCGTCGCGACGAGGCGCGTCTCGCGGACGCCGCGCGATCGTGCCGCGTCGATGTAGGGCATGGACAGCGTGCCGATGACGTTGGTCCGCACGAGACGGAGGAAGACCCCCGCCGTGAGCAGCCCGAGCGCGAGGCCGGGGAGCACCGCATGGGAGAGCACGTCGGCGATGTACGCCGGGTTGCCCGTGCGGATGGCGTCGATCGTGTAGATGCCCGTCGCGCCGTCGAGACGGTTCAGCGCGATCTCGACGCGCGGCGACGCGCGTCCCGACGTCGGGAGGACGCCGAGCCAGACGGAGAAGACGAGCTTGAGCAGGATGCCCGCGAAGAACACGGGAGTCGCGTAGCAGAGGATGGCGAACACGCGCAGCACGGCGTCGCCCCAGCGATCGCGGACGGCGGCGGCGATCATGCCGAGCGGGATCCCGACGACGAAGGCGACGATGAGCGCGTAGATCGCGAGCTCGAGCGTCGCCCCGCCGTAGCGCAGCAGCACGTCGACGACGCGCTGGTTGTCGAGCGTCGTGCCGAAGTCGCCGACGACGATCCGCCCGAGGTACTCGGCGTACTGGACGTAGAGGGGGCGGTCGTAGCCCGCGGCCGCGATGCGCTCCTGCAGCTGCGCGGGAGTGAGCTGGCCGCCGAGGGCCGCTGTGATCGGGTCGCCCGTGGCGCGCATGAGCACGAAGACCGTCGTCACGAGGATGAACACGGTCGGGAAGATGAGCAGGAAGCGGACGACGACGTAGCGCCAGAGGCCGCCGCCGCCCGCCGCCCGCCGGACGAGCGAGGCCGTCGGCGTCTCCGCCGACGTGAGTGTGGTGTCTGTCACGGAAGGGGTCTCCTCATGCCGGAGGGGCGGCCCGGAGGTCGTCCGGGCCGCCCCTCGCGGGAGTCAGCGCGTCAGGGGTGCGAAGCGCAGCTTGAACGAGGCGTCGAGCACGACGCCGTCGATGTCGGACGCGCTGACGAGGGTCTGCGCGCCCTGGAGGTAGGGGACCGTCGAGAGGTCCTCGGCGACGAGCGCCTGGATCTGCTCGATGAGCTCCGTGCGCTCGTCCACGTCGGGCGTCACGGCCTGCTGGAGGATGAGGTCGTTCACCTCGGGGTTCTCGTAGTGGTTGCCGAGGAAGTTCTCCGTGAGGAAGAACGGGGTGAGGTAGTTGTCGGCGTCGGAGTAGTCGGGGAACCATCCCAGCTGGTACGACGGGTAGACGTCGGCGACGCGGTCCTCGGAGTACTGGGTCCACTCGGTGGAGTTCAGCGAGACGTCGAAGAGCCCGTCGGCCTCCAGCTGCTGCTCGATGAGCGCGTACTCGTCACCCGAGTTGGGGCCGTAGTGATCCGGGCTGTACTGCAGGCTGAGCGACACGGGCGTCTCGACGCCGGCGGCCGACAGGATCTCCGCGGCAGATGCGGCGTCGGGGCCGCCCTCGCCGTCGCCGTAGAGGTCCGCGAGCACCTCGGTCGCGCCCGCGAAGCCCTCGGGCACGTAGGAGTACAGCGGCGTGTAGGTGCCGTTGTAGATCTGGTCGCTGAGCGCCTCGCGGTCGATGAGCGACGCGACGGCCTGGCGCACGGCGAGCGCCTTGGCCTCGTCGGGCTCCTCGGTCGTGGCCCCGAAGGGCTGCGTGTCGAAGTTGAACACGATGTAGCGGATCTCGCCGCCGGGGCCCTCGTGCACGGTGAGCGCGTCGTCGCCGGACAGGTCGGAGACGTCGGCGGGGGACAGGCTGCGGTACGCCACGTCGACGTCGCCCTGCTGCACGGCGAGCTTCAGGTTCGAGGACTCGGCGTAGTAGTTGAGGATGATCCCGTCGTTGGCGGGCGCCTCGAGGAGGCCCGCGTACGACTCGTTGGGCGTGAACTCGACGATCTCGTTGAAGGTGTATGACGTGATCGAGTACGGACCGGCGAACGCCTCGGCCTCGACGATCTCGTCGTCCGGGGTGAGCGCGTCGGCGGCGAAGACGTCCTCGTCGACGATCGCTCCCGGGAAGCTCGTCAGGATGAACGGGAACACCTGGTCGTTCTCGGTCTTCAGCGTGAAGACCACCGTCGTCTCGTCGGGCGTCTCGATCGAGTCGAGGTTGTAGAGCAGCGAGGAGGCGCCGTTGGGGTCCGCGATCGCGATCTGCCGGTCGAACGAGAACTTCACGTCGCTCGAGGTGAGCGGATTGCCGTTCGCGAAGGTCAGGCCCTCCGGCAGGGTGACCGTGTACTCGGTCGGCGACGTGAACTCCGCCGTCTCGGCGAGGTCGGGCACGACCTCGGTGCTCTCGGGCGCGGTGTTGACGAGGTACGGGAAGACCTGGGTCTGCACCGCGAGGGAGCCGTTGTCGTACGAGCCCGCGGGGTCGAGCGTCGTCACCTTGTCGGTCGTGCCGAGGAGGATCACGTTGTCGCCCTCGGGGGCGGAGGCGTCGTCGTCGCCCGAGCCGCCGGCGCAGCCGGAGAGGGCGAGGACGGCGATCGCGGACAGGGCCGCGACCGGGTATCGGCGACGGGCGCCGTGTCGGACAGTCGTCATGGAGCTTTCCTCTTTCTTGATGCAGGACGCATCGAAGCGGGGCGCCGAACGGTCGTCGGCGCTGACCTCTGCATACTTTCACAGGCCGCTTCCAGGCGAAGCCCGGCGAAGTCCGTGGGCGCGGGGTGTTTACACGACCGTCACACGGGAACGTCGACTTAGCATGGCCTCATGGGGAGAGCGTGGGGGCGACGGCGGAGTGTGAGAAGACGGCTCTGGCCGGCCACCGCCGTGCTCGTCGCGACGACGGCGATGCTGGTCGCTCCGCCCGCGACGGCGGAGTCCGCGGCACCGGAGCCCTCCTCGCCCGCGGGCGACGCGACGGTGCGCGTAGAGCCGGCGACGGGCGACGTCTACGCCGCGCGGGCGGCGCAGATCGTCGCCGGGATGACCCCCGAGCAGCGCGCGGGCGCCGTCGTCATGGGCCACATCCCCTCTCGGGACGCGGAGACCGTGCGCGCATACCTCGCGGACGGCGATCTCGGCGGGTTCCTGCTGATGGGCGCGAACGTCGGCTGGGAGGAGCAGGTGCGATCGCTCACGGACGCCATGGTGGTCGACCCCGCCCTGCCCCCGCTCATCGCCGTCGACCAGGAGGGCGGGTCGGTCTCGCGCCTGTACTGGGACCGTGCCGAGTCCGCCCGCACGCTCCGCGACGAGTCCCCGGGCGTGACCGAGGACGCGTTCGCCGCGCGCGGCGCCCTCGTGGCCCGTGCGGGAATCGGCGTGAACTTCGGCATCGTCGCCGATGTGACGGACGACACGGGATCCTTCATCTGGCGTCGGGTGCTGGGCGAGACCGCGAGCGGCGCCACCTCGCGCGTCGCGGCGGCGGTCACGGGCGAGGCTCCGTACGTGCTGTCTGCGCTCAAGCACTTCCCCGGCCACGGCGCTGTTCGGGAGGACTCGCACTACACGGTGCCGACGACCGACATGTCGCTCACCCAGTGGCAGTCACAGGCGGCTCGGCCGTTCTCGGCCGGCATCTCCGCCGAGGCGCCGATCGTGATGACGGGTCACCTGGCGTACACGGCCGTCGACGAGCGCCCTGCATCGCTGTCTCCGGAGTGGTACCGGATCCTGCGCGAGGACCTCGGCTTCGACGGCGTCGCGGTGACCGACGACCTCGGCATGCTCGTCCAGAGCGGGCTGCCGGAGTACGCCGATCCGGTCCGGAACGCCGTGTCCGCCATCGCGGCGGGCGCCGACCTCGTTCTCACCGTCGCCAGCTCCACCTCGCAGACGGCCCCCGACATGGCGGCGGGCATCGCCGCCGCGGTGTCGGCGGGAGCCCTCGACGAGGCGAGGCTGACCGAGGCGGCGACGCGGGTCGTCGAGCTCCGGCTCCGCCTCGCCGGCGACGGCCGTTCACTCCTGCCGTGCACCGGAGAGTGCCTCGCCCCCGAGAGCTGACGCCGGCGCGCCCCGCCAGGCCACCAGGATCTGCGCGCGAAGCGCGTTCGCGCGCTCGGCGAACGCCCGTTGTCTGCGCACGTACTCGGCCTTGCCCTCCGGCGTCTCGATCGCGACCGGGGAGAATCCCCAGTCGGCGAGATCGTACGGGGACGCCTCCATGTCGAGTCGGCGGATGTCGCGCGCGAGCTCGAAGGCGTCGAGCAGGAGCTCGCCGGGCACGAGCGGGCCGAGCTTCACCGCCCACTTGTAGACGTCCATCCCGGCGTGGAGGCACCCGGGCTGCTCGCGGTCGGGCTGATCGAGGCGTGACAGCCGCTCGCGATTGCGCGGCGCGGCCTCCGGCGTGAAGAAGCGGAACGCGTCGACGTGCGTGCACCGGAGGTCGTGCCCCTCGACGACGGCGTCCGTCCCTTCGCTCCCGAGCCGCAGCGGCTGGGGATGCCGGCGCTCGTCCTGACGGTAGACCATCGCCCACTCGTGCAGGCCGAAGCACCCGAACTGGCCGGGGCGGGACGCCGTGCGCCGGAGGATCGTCTCGACGAGCCGGACGAGCTGGGGCCGGGCGGCCTCGAAGGCGGCGCGGTCGACCGTCACGCTCCCGTGCGTGGGGCCGGCGACGTACCAGCGCCATCCGGCGCGTTCCTCCCCGGCGTCGCCGAGCTCGACGCCGGGGCCCGGATGCCAACGGCGGAGGACGGCGGGCTTGTACGAGTAGTAGGTGAAGAGGAAGTCCCACACGGGGTGCTTCTCGCCTCGTGCCGCCCGCGTCCGGTGGGAGGCCGTCAGGGCGTCCGCGCGCGCGACGTGGGCCTCTTCCCGTGCCTTCCACTGCGCGCGCGGGAGACGGGCGAACGGCCGTGTCGCGACGTCGGGAGCCATGGTCACCGGGCGAGGACCGCGCTCATGGCGCGCGTGAGGTACCAGGGATCGACGACGGATGCGAGCTCGCGCGCCGAGTGCATGGAGAGGATCGGGACGCCCACGTCGACCGTGCGGATGCCGAGGCGCGTGGCGGCGATCGGGCCGATGGTCGAGCCGCACGGGATGGCGTTGTTCGAGACGAACTCCTGCGACGGGACGTCGGCCGCGGCGCAGGCCGCGCTCCAGACGGCCGCGCCATGGGCGTCCGTCGCATAGCGCTGGTTCGCGTTGATCTTGAGGATCGGACCGCCTCCGGCCACGGGGCGGTTGGCGGGATCGTGCCGGTCCGCGTAGTTGGGGTGCACGGCGTGGCCGACGTCGCTCGAGACGTGGAACGAGGCGGCGTACGCACGGGCGCGCTCCTCGGGGCCGGCGCCGAGCGCCGCGGAGATGCGTACGAGCACCTCCTCGTGGAACGGCCCCGCCGCGCCCGAGCGCGACGCGCTGCCGATCTCCTCGTGGTCGAACGCCGCGAACATCGCGATCGCGCCGGACGGCCGCGCATCCCGCACGGCGAGGAGCGCCGCGTGCGTCGAGAGGAGGTTGTCGAGACGGCCCGCGGCGAAGAGGGCCTCGCCGGCGCCGAAGGCGCGCGGCGGCTGGGTGTCGGCGACGACGAGGTCGTAGCCGCCGACGCGCTCTGCGGGGACGCAGGCGAGGGCCGCGACGTCGGCGAGGACGTCCGCGTCGTCGTCCTCTCCGACGCCCCACACCGGCTGCGTATGACGCTGCTTGTCCAGGGCGAGGCCCTCGTTGACGGAGCGGTCGAGATGCACCGCCAGCTGCGGGATGCGCAGCAGGGGCCCGGTCCGGACGAGATGCTCGGCGCCGTCGACGTCGACGATGCGTCCCGCGAGCTCGAGCTCGCGATCGAGCCACGAGTTGAGGAGCGGGCCGCCGTACACCTCCACCCCGGCCTGCAGCCATCCGCCCGGGCCGGAGGAGGTCGGCTTGGGCTTCAGCTTGAAGCCGGGGGAGTCGGTGTGGGCGCCGACGATCGCGAACGGCGTCGTGGCGTGCGCGGCATCGGGGAGGGCGAAGGCGATGACCGAGCCGTCGCGGACGACGACGTAGCGGCCGCCCGGCTCGAGCGTCCACGCGTCCGTCTCGTGGAGGCGGACGAAGCCGCCGTCCACGAGACGGCGGGAGGCCTCCGCTGCGGCGTGGTAGGACGACGGGGACGCCGTGATGAAGGCGGCGAGGTCGTCGACGTGGGCGCGCGCGGCGTCGGGAACGGTCATCGCTCCAGCGTAGTCAGCCGCGGAGCTCGCCGGCGAGGTCGTCGTCCACGGGCGCGATGAGCTCGGGGGAGTCGTTGCGGACGTTCCCGACCGCCGGTGACACGCGGCGGAACGTCAGGCGCTCCGCGACGCGCGGGGCGTCGTCGAGCGCCGCGTCGAGGATGTCGAGGGGGTAGTCGACGTCCGTGTCGAGCCAGGCGTCGGCGTGGTCCTCGTCGAGGAACACGGGCATGCGCCGATGGACCGCGCCGAGGGGCCCGACCGCCTCGCGCGTGAGGACCGTGAAGCTCAGCAGCCACCGCGACGGGTCGTCCCGGCCCTTCGACGGATCCCGCCACCACTCGTAGAGGCCGGCCAGGAAGAGCGCCTCGCCGTCGGAGGGATGGATGAACAGCGGCGTCTTGCCGCCGTCGGTCTCCTGCCACTCGTAGTAGCCCGTGACGGGGACGACCGCACGCCGCTTCTCGAGCGCCGGGGCGAACATGCGCTTCTCCTCGAGCTCCTCGGCGCGGGCGTTGAAGGCCCGGGAGCCGATCGAGGGGTCCTTCGCCCACGAGGGCACGAGTCCCCAGCGCGCGGGCTCCAGGCGCCTGGTCGGGGGGTCGGTCTTCGCCGAGTCGAGCACGACGGCCGCCGAGTCCGTCGGGGCGACGTTGAACGACGGAGCGGGCAGGTCGTCCGAGACGAGATCGACGCGCAGGCGACTGACGAGCTCAGACCCGACCCGGGCCACGACGAAGCGTCCGCACACGCTGGCAGGCTACGCCCGGAGGAGCCCGACGGCCTCGAGGCGCTCCGCGAGGCCCGCGCCGTCGTCGGCCGTCACCCAGGGGATGCCCGACGCGCTGTGGTCGTCCACGGCCGTCCGCCCGCCCGCGAGGACGGCCTGGGCCGGGGAGAGACGGCGGATGGCGACGGCCGCCACCGAGGACGGGAACTCCCGCGTGAAGCCGGTGTAGATCTCGTCGTCGTGCTGCCCGTCGTCGCCGATCAGGAGCCATTCGACGTCCGGGAACTCCTCGGCGAGCCGCCGCAGATTCGTGCGCTTGTGCTCAGAGCCGCTGCGGAACCAGCGGTCGTGCGTCGGACCCCAGTCGGTGAGCAGGATCGATCCGAGGGGGAAGAGGTGCCGGGAGAGGAAGCGGGTGAGGGCCGGGGCGATGTTCCACGCGCCCGTCGAGAGGTAGACCATCGGCGCGCCGGGCCGTTCCCGCACGATGCGCTCGAGGAGCACGGCCATGCCGGGGACGGGCTGGCGCGCATGGGTGTGGAGCACGAACGAGTTCCAGGCCGCGAGCAGCGGACGGGGGAGCGCCGTCACCATGACGGTGTCGTCGACGTCGGAGACGATGCCGAACCGCACGGCCGGGTCGACGACGAAGACCCGGCCGGCCGTCGGCGCCCCGCCCTCGACGGACATCTGGAACGTCTGCCAGCCCGGCTCCAGATCGGCCGGGATGACGGTGTCGACGACGCCGCCGCGGTCCGCGACGACCTCGTGCGCCGTGTCGCCCACCGTCACCGTCACCGGCGCGTACGCGATCGGGATCCCCGCGAAGGACCGCCATCCGCGCACGCTCGCCGAATCGCCCTCCGACTCGTGCCTGTCCGCGGGGACGATCAGCACCCGGCCGACGACGCGGATCCACCCGTCGCCGCCGTAGCCGGGGAACGGCACGGCGGTCGGCACGCGCCCGCCTCGGCGTGCGACGCGCTCGCGCCACGCGTGGAAGCGGTACTCGGCACGGGCGATCCAGCGGACCTTGTCCTGGGCGGGCGTCTTCGGGGACATCGCCCTCAGTCTTCCATGCGGCGAAGGGGTTCTTCGTCGGCCGGCCCGGGGCGGCTCGCCGTCTCGTCCTCCGCGGGAACGTGGAGGTGACGGCGTTCGATGCGCTCGAGCACCTTCTTCCCGAGGAGGACGATCAGGAGGAAGACGGCGATGACGCCGACGAACACGTATCCGGCATAGTGCGCCTGGTCGGCGATCTCGCGGAAGCCGGTGGCGGCCCCCGCGGCGATCGAGACGTAGGCCCCCGACCAGAGGAGACAGGCGGGCAGGGTCCACGCGATGAAACGACGGTAGGGGTACCCGCTCATCCCGACCGTGAGCGGCACGAGCGAGTGGAGGACGGGCAGGAAGCGCGAGAGGAAGATCGCGATGCCCCCACGACGGCGCAGGTAGCGCTCGGAGCGCTCCCAGTTGTGCTCGCCGATCCTCCGGCCCAGGCGCGAGTGCCGGATCCTCGGGCCGAGCCAGCGGCCGAGCGCGAAGCCGACGCTCTCCCCGACGAGCGCGCCGACCGTCACGGCGCCGCCGAGGGCGATACCCTCCCCGAGCGTGGTCACCCCCGTCGCGGCGACGATGACGATCGTGTCGCCCGGGACGATCAGCCCGACGAGCACGCTCGTCTCGAGGGCGATCGCGACGGCGGCGAGCACCGTCCGAAGCACGGGGTCGACCGACTCCACGAGATCCAGGATCCAGAGGAGGACGTCGTTGAACACGCCCCGAGCATACGGGGCGACCGTGGGCGCTAACCTGGAGGCTCCCGACTTTCCGCCGCCCGGCACCCCGCGCGGCGAGCTCGATCCCGATTGGCCCCATAGCACCGTGTCGCAGAACCCCCCAGAGACCCCCGAGAACGACGTCCACGCCGCCGAGGCGAAGTGGCAGGCGTACTGGAGCGAGCACGGCACGTTCCTCGCGGGAGGCGCCGAGGACACGCGTCCGCGGAAGTACGTCCTCGCGATGTTCCCGTACCCCTCGGGGGATCTGCACATGGGGCACGCGGAGAACTACCTGTACAGCGACATCGTCGCGCGGTTCTGGCGTCACCGGGGCTACAACGTGCTGCATCCCATCGGCTGGGACTCGTTCGGCCTTCCCGCCGAGAACGCGGCGATCCAGCGGGGCACCGACCCTCGGGAGTGGACGTATGCGAACATCGCGCAGCAGCGGGAGAGCCTGAAGAGGTACGGCGTCTCGTTCGACTGGAGCCGCGTGCTCCACACGAGCGACGACGACTACTACCGCTGGAACCAGTGGCTCTTCCTGCAGCTGCACGAGCGCGGGCTCGCGTACCGCAAGGAGAGCCCGGTCAACTGGTGCCCGAACGACCAGACGGTGCTCGCCAACGAGCAGGTCGTCGACGGCCGGTGCGAGCGCTGCGGCGCCGTCGTCGTCAAGAAGAAGCTCACGCAGTGGTACTTCAGGATCACCGACTACGCCGATCGCCTGCTCGACGACCTGAACCAGCTCGAGGGCTTCTGGCCGCACAAGGTGCTGCAGATGCAGCGCAACTGGATCGGCCGCTCCGTCGGGGCCGACATCGACTTCGAGATCGAGGGGCGGGCCGAGAAGGTCACGGTCTTCTCCACGCGCCCGGACACGCTGCACGGCGCGACCTTCATGGTCGTCGCCCCCGACAGCGACCTCGCGGCCGAGCTGGCGGCGGGGGCGTCGCCCGAGGTGCGGACGGCGTTCCAGGACTACCTGGAGCAGGTGCGCGCGCAGACCGACATCGAGCGACAGGCCACCGACCGTCCGAAGACGGGAGTGTTCCTCGACCGCTTCGCGATCAATCCTGTCAACGGCGAGCGCCTGCCGATCTGGGCGGCGGACTACGTGCTCGCCGACTACGGCCACGGCGCCGTGATGGCGGTGCCCGCCCACGACCAGCGCGACCTGGACTTCGCCATCCGCTTCGACCTGCCCGTGCGGGTGGTCGTCGACACGTCCGCCTCGGTCACGGGGGCGATCCCCGTGATCGACGTGGACGACGACGGCGTGCCGATCGACCCCGCACCCGCAGACGACCCGAAGACGACCGGCGTCGCCCTCGCGGGCGACGGACGCCTCGTCAACTCCGGTGCGCTCGACGGCCTCTCCAAGCGGCACGCGATCGCACGGGTCGTCGAGTCGCTGGAGGCCGCGGGGTCGGGCCGTGCCGCCAAGCAGTACCGCCTGCGCGACTGGCTGATCTCCCGGCAGCGGTTCTGGGGCACGCCCATCCCGATGGTCCACACCGAGGACGGCCGCGTCGTGCCGGTGCCTGCGGAGCAGCTGCCGGTGCGTCTGCCGGCGGCGGAGGGCCTCGACCTCAAGCCGAAGGGCACGTCGCCCCTGGGCGCGGCCACGGAGTGGGTCACCACGACCGACCCCGAGACGGGTGCGGCGGCGCTGCGCGACCCCGACACGATGGACACGTTCGTCGACAGCTCGTGGTACTTCCTGCGGTTCCTCTCGCCCGGCAACGCGGACGTCGCGTTCGACGGACGGGACGCCGACCGCTGGGCTCCCGTGGACGCCTACATCGGCGGCGTCGAGCACGCCATCCTGCACCTGCTCTACGCGCGCTTCATCACGAAGGTGCTGTTCGACCTCGGCAAGGTCGACTTCACCGAGCCGTTCTCGAGCCTCATCAACCAGGGGATGGTCATCCTCGACGGCGCGAAGATGTCGAAGTCCAAGGGCAACCTCGTGCTGTTCAGCGACGAGCTCGCGTCGCACGGCGCGGACGCGCTGCGCGTCGCCCTCGCCTTCGCGGGGCCCGTCGAGGACGACAAGGACTGGAAGGACGTCTCGACGACCGGCGCGCAGAAGTTCCTCGCGCGCGCCCTCCGCATCGCCGGCGAGGTCTCGAGCCCGACGGACGTCCTCTGGGCCGACGGCGACGTGGCGCTGCGCCGCGTGACCCACCGGCTCCTGGCGGATGCCCCCACGCTCGTCGAGCAGACGAAGTTCAACGTCGTCGTCGCACGGCTCATGGAGCTCGTGAACGCGATCCGCAAGACGATCGACACCGGCGCGGGCGCCGACGACCCGGCCGTCCGCGAGGCGGCGGAGGTCACGGCGATGGTCCTCGACCTGTTCGCCCCGCACACCGCCGAGGAGATGTGGGAGGCGCTCGGGTACCAGCCCTCCGTGGGGCTCGTCACGTGGCGCGCGGCCGACCCGACGCTGCTCGTCGAGGAGAAGGTCACGGCGGTCGTCCAGATCGACGGCAAGGTGCGGGCGACGCTGGAGGTCTCCGCGAAGATCGACGGTCCGTCGCTCGAGCGGCTGGCCCGGGACGACGAGCGCGTCGCGCGCGCCCTCGGCGACCGCGAGATCACCCGCGCCATCGTCCGCGCCCCCAAGGTCGTCAGCTTCTCCACGAAGTAGGCGCGCGGGTCGTCCTCGCCCGAGGATCGGGCCGATTCTCCTTCTCGTCGCGTGCACAGGGGCTGCGATGCGGCGTGTCCTGTCCACAGCGCCCACGGACGGCGCCGGGCCTCGGAGGTCCGCTCGTAGCGTGGCGGGGTGACCGCTGAGACAGGCTTCCGATCATCGCGCGCACGCCTGGGCGTGGGCGGGGTCGTCCTGCTCGCGCTCGGCGCCCTGGCGGTGACCGTCGGGATCGGCGTGTGGCGCGGCGTCGCCTCGCCCGTCGAGGACGTCGTGACGTCGTCATCCGCCCCGGGGCCGACAGAGGTGGCCGTCGAGAGCGGCGAGCTGTTCGTCCACGTGTTCGGCGCCGTCCGCGAGCCCGGCCTGTACGTCCTCGATGCGGGCGCGCGCGTCGTCGACGCGATCTCCGCCGCGGGCGGCCTCGCGGACGACGCGGACCAGGCGGGCGTGAACCTCGCCCGTCCCGTGGCCGACGGCGAGCAGCTGGCCGTGCCCGCGGTGGGAGAGTCCCCCGTCGTCGAGGGCGCGGGCGGCTCCGGCGCCGTGCCGGGAGACGCGTCCGGCGGGGTCGTCGACGTCAACACCGCGGATGCCGCCGCGCTCGAGACGCTTCCGCGCATCGGGCCGACTCTCGCCGGGCGCATCGTGGCGTGGCGCGAGGAGAACGGTCCTTTCACGACCGTCGACGATCTGCTGGCGGTGTCGGGCATCGGCGACAAGATGCTCGAGACGCTCCGCCCGCTGGTGACGGTGTGACGGGCGCGACGCGGCGCGACCTGCGGCTTCTCCCGGGGGCCGTCGGCGCGTGGGGGGCGGCGTTCGTCTCCGTGATGCTGCCCGTCGCGGCGTCGGGCGTCGCGATCGCGCTCTGGTCCGTGCTCCTCGCCTCCCTCGGATGGATGCGTGTGCGCCGATCGACGGGCGGCGTCGCCCTCCTCGCCGTCGCGGCCGCGGCGTCGGCGGTGACGGCGACCCATGCGGCGTTCGTCCATCCCGAGCGCGACGCGGTCCGCGAGGCGTCGGTCGGCGAGGGACGGCACGTCGAGATGACGGCGTCGCTGTCGACGAAGGTCCGTCAGGTGGGAGACCGCCTCTGGTTCGAGGCGGACGTCGTCTCGCTGCGTGCCGGCGGGAGGAGCACGGAATCGCGGGTGCCGGTGACGATCGCGATCGAGCCGGCCGACCTCGGAGGCCGGGACGCCGTCGACCTCGGCGCCCACGTGGAGGTCAGGGGGACGGCGCGTGCCGCCGACGCGGGGGACCGGCCGGTGATCGTCGTCTTCGCGGACGGCGGCGAGGTCGTCCGTCCGCCGCCGCACGTGCTCGGCACGATGAGCGCACTGCGCGACGGTTTCGTCACCGAGGTCGTCGCGGGGCTCCCGGAGCCGGGCGCAGGGCTGCTGCCCGGACTCGCGGTCGGAGACACCCGCGCGGTGTCGGACGAGCTGGACCATGCGATGAAGGCGTCTTCCCTCACGCACCTCACGGCGGTCTCTGGCGCGAACTGCGCGATCGTCGTGGGCCTCGTCTTCGGGCTGGCCGCGCTGCTGAGGGTGCCCCGTGCAGGGCGTGCGGCCCTCGCGCTGCTCGCCCTCGGAGGCTTCGTCCTGCTCGTGACACCGGAGCCGAGCGTCGTCCGGGCGGCGACCATGGCGGTGATCGCGATGCTGGCGCTGCTGCGGGGACGCACCGGCGCAGGAGTCGCCGTGCTGAGCGGAGCGTGCATCGTGCTCCTCGCGATGGACCCGTGGCTGGCGACGTCGTACGGGTTCGTCCTCTCGGTCGTGGCGACGGGCGCGCTGCTGCTCCTCGCCGGGCCGCTCGCGGCGGGGCTGTCGCGGTGGATGCCCCGGGCCATCGCGCTCGCGGTCTCGGTGCCGCTGGCCGCCCAGATCGCGTGCGCGCCGATCATCGTGCTGCTCAGCCCGGAGGTCTCGGTCTACGGCGTGGTGGCGAACATGATCGCCGCGCCCGCGGCGCCCGTCGCGACGGTGATCGGGATGCTCGCGTGCGTCGTGCAGGGCATCCCCTTCCTCGCGGCCGGCCTCGCCGGCGTCGCCTGGGCGCCCTCGGCGTGGATCGCCCAGACCGCGTTCCTCTTCGCCGGGCTGCCTGCGGCGTCGCTGCCGTGGTGGGGTGGACTCCCCGGGGTCACGGCGCTGACCGTCGTCGGGGCGTGCGCCGCCGTCGTCGTCGTCCGTCCCCGCCCCGGTGGGGCGGCCCGCCGTCTGCGACGCGCATCCGCGGCCGTCCTGGCCGCGACGGTCGGCGCCGCGGCCGGCTCGGCGGCGCTCGGCGGCATCGCGGGCCCGCTCACCGTCCCGAGCGGATGGACGGTCGCGATGTGCGACGTCGGACAGGGCGACGCCGTGGTCCTGCGATCCGGGGAGGCGACGGCGCTCGTCGACACGGGTCCGGATCCCGACCGGCTCGACGCGTGCCTCTCGCGTCTGGGCGTGGGCGGGATCGATCTCCTCGTCGTCACGCACTTCGACCTCGACCACGTCGGCGGCATCCAGGCGGTGGCAGGACGCGTGGGCACGGTGCTGCACGGACCGCTCGGGACGGATGACGTCGGATGGCTCGAACGGGCGGGCGATGCGCGCCGGATCGACGCGGCGCTCGGCCTGACCGGCACGCTCGGCGATGCGGAGTGGCGCGTGCTGTGGCCCCGCGCCGACAGCAGGGCGTTCCCGGAGGGGAACGATGCGAGCGTGGTCGTCGAGGTCTCCGGCGGCGATCTGCCGAGGACGCTTCTGCTCGGCGACCTGTCCGCGTCGGCCCAGTCCGCGCTCCTCGCGACGGGCGCCGTCGCGGGGCGGTACGACGTGGTCAAGGTCTCGCATCACGGCAGCGCCGACCAGCAGCCGGCGCTCTACCGATCGGCCCGTCCCGCCCTCGCCCTCATCGGCGTGGGCGCCGACAACGGCTACGGCCACCCGGCCGACAGCATCCTCGCCGAGCTCGGCTCCCTCGGCGCGACGGTCGCACGCACCGACGCCGACGGTCTCGTGCTCGCGGGGGACTCGGACGGGGAGCTCTGGGTGTGGCGTGCGCACGAGGCCGCGGACGAGCCCCGAGAGGAGGAACCGGCCTCTACGGCTGCAGCCGGGCCGCGGCGCGGGCGACGAGGGGCTCGCGGGTCCGTCGTGCATCGGCGATCGTCTGCGCGACCTGGTCCTGATCCGCCTCCGGACGCGACGGGGAGCCGGCGTCGAACGGGGGCTGCGGGTCGTACTCCATCGCCAGCTGCACGCGCCGGGCGACCTGCGGGCCGTACACCTCGGCGGCGACGGAGAGCGCGAAGTCGATGCCGCTCGTGACCCCGCCGCCCGTGATGAGGTCGCCGTCCCGGACGACCCGGGCATGCTCGGGCACGGCGCCGAGGAGCTCGAGCAGCGCGTGCGACCCCCAGTGCGTCGTCGCGCGCCTGCCGCGGAGGAGGCCCGCGGCGCCGAGCACGAAGGAGCCGGTGCACACGCTCGTCACGTAGCGGGCCCCGGCTGCCTGGGAGCGGACGAAATCGATGGCCTCCGCGTCGTCCATGAGGTCGAACGCGCCCTGGCCGCCGGGGACCATGAGCACGTCCGCCTGAGGCGCATCCGCGAACGTCGTCGTCGGGAGGATGGAGAACCCGGAGTCGGTTCCGACGGGCTCGATCCGATGCCACACGAGGTCGACGGCCGCGTCCGGCAGCCGTGAGAAGAGCTGGACGGGCCCGGTGAGATCCAGCTGTGTGACCTGCGGGAAGAGGAGAGCCACGAAGCGCACGGGCGTCGACATGGGACCAGTATCCCAGCCGTGCCGCAGCGCCGCTCCGGATCGGCGGCGATTGGCCGGCGTCGTGCCGACATGGGAAACTGGCCTGGACGCCGGATCGGGCTGTCAGGATTCCTCCGCACCGCACATAGACGGGGTGAAGGGGCACGCACCGGAGGTGGAGAGCATGCGCCGTCGCCAGGTGTTCAGCGACCTCTTCGCGTCCTACTACGCCTTGATCGTCCGATATGTGGAGCGTCGTGTATGGAACAGAGCGATAGCGGAGGAGATCGCCTCCGAGACCTTCGAAGTGGTGTGGCAGAAGCTCGATCCGGAGGATCCGCCGGGGCTTCCCTGGCTGTACCGGACGGCGGCCTTCAAGATCTCGAACCACCGCGCACGGGAGGAGCACCGGCTCCGGGCGGACGCCGCGCTGCAGCGCGAGGCGGCGGAGGCGGCGGATCCCGGCGACGACGGCTCGCGGATGGACATGCGGCGCGCGATCGGGGACCTGCCGGACCGCGAGCGGGAGGCGATCGCGCTCACCTACTGGGAGGGGCTCTCGGCTCTCGAGGTGGCGGAGGTCCTCGACTGCAGCGTCGCGGCGGTCTGGAAGCTCCTCAGCCGCGCGAGGGCGAGGCTGAGGACGGCGCTCTCGGAGGACGCCGACGCATCCGAGGGGAGGTCCGAGCATGCCCTTGAGCGGTGACGAGCTCGACCGTCTCATCCGCGCCGCGGACCCGGCCCGGACGCCGCGGTCGGCGGGCGGATCCGCGCTGGCGGTCCGAGACCGCATCATGGCCTCCGCGCCGGCGGCCGACGCGCGCCGTCGTGCCGCGCGGCGACCGGTCGTCCTCTGGAGGCGGGCCCTCCTCGCGGCGGCGGCCGCGTCGGCGCTGGTCCTCGCCGTGGTCTTCGTCGCGCCGTTCGGCGGGCAGACGGCCGTCGCCCTCACACCGCCGCCCCTCCCGTATGCGCCGACGGACGAGACGGTCGACGACGTCGTGGAGACGGCGGACGCGACTCTTCTCGCGTCCGCGGGTTCCGACGCGCCCCAGCGGAAGGGGACGTCACTCGGCTGGTATCTGGACATCGCGCACTCGGCCACAGACGTCGAGGTCGTCGCGATCGCCCCGGAGATCACCGACCTCGCCTGGGATGAGGAGCTCGCCGGGAGGCTCACGGTCACGGCGGCGGCGACGTACGGGAGCGACGGCTCGGAATCTCCCGTCGACGACGCACCGGCGCCCGGCACCGTGATCCGGGACGAACGATTCGCGGCGGGGCAGGCTCCGGTGTCGGTCGTGACGCCTCCGGGCGACGACCGGGAAGAGATGCTCGAGGCGCTCCGCGGCGTGGGGCTCCCCGACGAGTATTCGGCTGCGGACCTCATGCAGGCGGTCGATGCGCTGTTCTTCTCGTGGACGCTGACAGATCGCCAGCATTCCGTCCTCCTCGACCTGCTGCGGGAGGCGGACGGCCTGGCCGTGCAGGGGAGCGCCGAGGACCGCGCGGGTCGTCCGATCGTCGGGATCAGCGCGCGGACGGACGGCATCCACGAGCTCACGCTCCTCGTGTCCGCGGAGACGGGACGGATCACGGGGCTCGAGACCGCGCTCACAGAGCCGTACGAGGTCCTCGACGCGGGCTCCGTCATCAGCTACGTGATGTGGGACGCGACGGCCTGACGAGGCATCGAGGGAATCGACGTGTCAGGATCTGCCGCCAGCACACACAACCTCAGTGAGAGGCGTCGTGCACCCGGAGCACAGGGCGCCGACGACACCGAGGACGGATGGCATGAGACGACTCATGACGATCATCGCGATGGCGATCTCCCCGATCGCCTTCGCTCAGCCGGCAACGGCGGAGGAGCCCCTCCATCCCGACGTCGCCTATGCGCTGGCGGCCGTGCCGGGCGGCGTCGCACTGGACAGCCGGAACGCGATGTGGCCGGAGCTGGGGATGGAGCTGACCGTGCCGGCGGACGTGGCCGCACGCGCGGCCGTCGGGCGTTGCGCGTCGGGGAGGGTGTGCGCGTTCGCGCAGGGCTCCGGCGCCGGGACGATGCTGTCGTGGACGGGATGCAGCAACTATTCGACCGCCGCACTCGGGCAAGTGCGCTCGATCGCGAACGCGCGCACGAGCGGACAGTTCCATGCGCGGAGCGGCTCCACGATCCTCGCGACCGCCTCGGCCGGCACGCGCGTGAACGTGTCCGGCTCGGTGGACAACGTCCGGTGCGTGCCGTGACGGCGATCGACGCCTCTCGCCGGCCGCCGGAAGCGAGCGCTCTGCGGCGCGCGACGTGGCCCGACCTTCCGCTGCTCGTCCGGCTCACGCTGCAGGACGCGTTGCGCAGGCATCCCGGCGTGCGTCGTCCGTTCCTCCTCGGCGTCGCCGCCGTGGCGGCGGTCGGCGTCCTCGCGGGCGCGCTCGGCGCGCCGGCGGCGGGGCTCGCGGCGCTCTGGGCCGTCGCGACGACGTCGTCGGTCATCGCCGCGGTCGTTCTCCTCGTCGCAGGCGATGTCGCGCGGCGGCTGGTGTCGCGCAACCGGGACATCGTGCTGTCGTCGCGGCGCGATGCCTCCGTGGACATCCGTCGTCCCGCGGAGGACCTGCTGGTCTTCTCCCATCACGTGGCGCTCGATCGCGGCGCGGGCGAAGGGCGTGCGCTGCGCGAGATGCTCTCCGCGGCGGTCGGGACGACGGCCGTCGCCGCACGCATGATCGTGCCGAGCGTGGAGTTCGCCGCCGTCGTCATGGGGGAGTTCCCGAACCTCGTCCTGCGCGACGCGGGCGGCGTCCTCGAGCTGTCCGCCCCCGGCGGCACGCCGTCCGACGCCGGGAAGGGCTGAGCAGGTCACGACGGCGGAGGGGCTGCGTGGGGATGTCCGCGCGCGCCGATAGGCTGGACGCATGGCCGCCGCACCCCGCAAGTCGCCCGCGAAGTCGGCCATCCCGCAGCTTCCGTGGCGCAAGCCCGAGCCGGCGCCGATCGTGCTCGTCTCGGGGCCCGAGGAGATCTGCGCCGAGCGCGCGATCGCGGGGGTGCGCGACTACCTCAAGGCGGAGGACCCGTCGCTCGAGATCACCGACATCGCCGCCTCCGACTACACCTCCGGGACGCTGCTGGCCGTGACCTCGCCATCGCTGTTCGGGGAGCCGCGGCTCGTCCGCGTCTCGAACGTCGAGAAGTGCAGCGACGCCTTCCTCGCGGAGGCGCTCGCGTACATCGAGGCCCCGCAGGAGGGGGCGACCGTCGTGCTCCGGCACAACGGCGCGACCGTGCGGGGCAAGAAGCTGCTCGACGCGATCCGCTCGGGCGTCGGCGGGGGCGTGGAGGTCCCGTGCCCCGCCGTCAAGCGCGACGGCGACCGCTTCGACTTCGCCGCGGGGGAGTTCCGGGCGGCCGGACGGCGCGTCGCGCCCAAGGCGCTGCAGGCCCTCACACAGGCGTTCACGGGAGAGCTCGCGGAGCTGGCGTCCGCCTGCCAGCAGCTGATCTCCGATGTCGAGGGCGACATCGGAGAGGACGTCGTGACGCGCTACTACGGCGGGCGTGTCGAGACGAACGCGTTCACGGTCGCCGACACGGCGATCGCCGGCCGCTACGGCGAGGCGCTCGTCGCGCTCCGTCATGCCCTCGACTCGGGCGCCGATCCTGTTCCGCTCGTCGCGGCGTTCGCGATGAAACTGCGGACGATGGCCCGTGTGGCGGGGTCGCGCGAGCCGGCGCGGGCGCTCGCGACGAGGCTCGGGATGAAGGACTGGCAGGTCGACCGTGCGCGCCGCGACCTGCAGTCGGGGTGGAACGAGCGGGCGCTCGCACTGGCGATCCAGGCGATCGCGCGAGCCGACGCCGAGGTGAAGGGGGCCTCCCGCGACCCGGTGTTCGCCCTCGAGCGGATGGTGACGGTCATCGCGACGCGCGCGCCGTTCGGCGCCGCGACCCGCTGACACGAAGAAGCCCGCCCCGGGACCGGGACGGGCTTCGAAGAGGTGCGCTCAGAGCGAGATGACCTGCTTCGCGAGACCGGACTTCCGGTTCGCGGCCTGGTTCTTGTGGATGACGCCCTTGCTCACGGCCTTGTCGAGCTTCTTCGACGCCTTCGCGAACGCGGCCTCGGCGGCGGTCTTGTCGCCGGTGGCGACGGCTTCCCGCGTCTTGCGGACGAGCGACTTCAGCTCGCTCTTCACGGCCTTGTTGCGCTCGCGCGCCTTCTCGTTGGTCTTGATGCGCTTGATCTGCGACTTGATGTTTGCCACGTCGAATTGACTTTCGTTCAGTGAGTTTCGGATGGTCCGAATGTGCTTCGGAGGTGCCGCGCGACGGAAGAGGGGCGTCGTGCGGCTGTGTGGGTGGCCCCACACGCAAGCCAAGTGCCCATGCTATCAGGTCAGGCTCCTGCGCCCGCCTCCGCCACCGTCGCGATGGCGACGTCGAGCACGGTGTTGAACACGCGTGGACGCATGGCCGTGACGAGATGCGTCGACCGCGGGACGACGAGGAGCTCCGCGTGGGGGACGAGCCGGGTGAAGAGCCTCTCGTTGACGCGGAGCTGATCCCACTCGCCGTTGACGAACCACGTCGGGACCGCGATGCGCCGGAGCGCCGCTTCGACGTCGAGACCGGACAGGCTCACGAGCGCCGCGTCCTCGGAGGCGAGCGCGTACCCGCCCGCGCCGAAGTCCACACGCGTCTCGTCGGGAAGGGTGGCCGCGAGGACGCGGCGCACGAGCCACATGCCGTTGCCGGGCATCGTGCGCATGCCGCGGAGGATGAGCCGGTAGATCCGTAGACCCGCGCCTCGGGGCAGGGCCGTCGACCCGACCGAGACGAATCCCGCGACGGGCGGCGGGGCCTCCACCCCGAGATAGGCCGTCGCGAGGAGCCCGCCCATGGAGTGCCCCACGAGGAGGACGGGGCCGCTCGCCGCCGCTGTCCTCACGGCGTCGTCGACGGTCGTGAGAGCCGCGTCGAGCGACCATCCCTCGTCCATCCGCGAGCCGTGGCCGGGCAGATCGATCGCATGCACCGTGATCCCGCGCCGCTGCAGATGGCCGACCTGAGCCCGCCACATCGTGGCGGACGTGCGGATGCCATGGACGAGGACGACCTGCACGTCGGGCATGGGGACATGCTAGCGACGGGCGCAGAAGGGGCCGGCAGCCTGGGAAGGCGCCGGCCCCTTCGAGGAAGGAACGGACGGACTACTCCGTCGCCATCCAGCCCGTGTTCTCGACAGGCTGCACGCCGTAGAGGTCGAGTCCGGTGTATCCCTCGGGCGAGAGATTCGCGAGCCCCTCCGTCGCCGCGTCGATCCAGGGCCGCTGTAGAGCGGCAGAATGCCCCACGTCTCGGCCATGATCTCCGATTCGAGCACCATGCCCGCCTCGTTGTGCTCCTCCTTGGTGTCGAAAAGCGTTGTCTATCCGTGCCGAGCCATGCGGAAATCATCCGTCTGAGGGGTTCCTACGCGCAGATTGCCAAACCGGGCACGTGTGGAGATGGCGTTCGGACGTCACCCAGATCACCAGAAGAACACCGTGCGCGCTCGGCTCGAGGAAGGCAGGAACGCCATCGTGTCAGGGACGAAGCTCGCGGTGAGGCGGTGCAGGCCTCGACCGACGGACGTCGGGAGTCTCAGCGTCGCCCGCCCGTCGTCCACCTCCGCCGTCCCGACCACCTCGCCCCGGACGACGAACTCGACCGTGCCGGACGGCGCCTCGGCCGAATCCGCCGTGACGGTCGCCGTCAGCGAACGGGTGAGACCGTGTCGCAGCGACCACGAGTACTCGACCCCCAGCTTCGTCTCGGTCTCCACGGGCACGGCGTCGGACGCCGCGTCGAGGCCGACGATCACCGGGTCGTGATCGCTCGACCGGTAGGCGTTCGGCTCGTAGAAGAGCGTGCCGTGGGAGTTGTAGCGGCTGTATTCGAGGGCGATCGCCTCTCCGCTGTTGATGGGCCAGATGTCGGCACCGGTGGCGAGCTCCGCGGCGGCGGCGTTGAGCAGCACGTGGTCCAGCGAACCCGAGAGGCCGTCGTACACGTAGCTGCTCTCCGAGACTCCCAGCTCGCTCTCCACACCGACGTACCCGGCCTCGTAGAGGACCTGCATCGGATCCTCCTGCGTGTAGGAGTTGAAGTCCCCCACGAGCAGCACGGCCTCGGCCCCTGTGCCGGTCGGGTCGGTCTCGACCCATTCGGCGAGCGCCTCGGCCTGGTGGACGCGCGACTGCGTCGACGCGCCCTGGCCGTCGCCGGAGTCCTCGTCGCCGGGCCACGGACCCGCCGAGCCCTTCGACTTGAAGTGGTTGACGACGACCGTGAACGCCTCGCCGCCACCGGCGGGGACGAAGGTCTGCGCGATCGGCTCGCGCGCGTTCTGGAAGGCGTCGATCTCGGCATCCGTGGTGTCGAGCGCCGCCGACGCCCCTTCGGGCGCGACCACCGCGGGCTGGTAGATGAGGGCAGAGCTGATCACATCCAGCTCGGAGGCGTCCGGCAGGTTCGCGGGAGAGGCGACGTACGCCCATCTCTCCGTTCCGGCGGACGCGTTGAGCGCGTCGACGAGCGTCGCGACGGCTTCGTCCGCCTCCTCGCCCAGGCGTGCCGAGCTCTCGATCTCCATGAGGCCGACCACGCTCGCGTCCAGCCCCTCGATCGCGGCGACGATGCGCGCCTCCTGACGCTGGAAGTCCTCGGCGTCCCACGCCCCGCGCTGGTCGCATCCGCCGCGGACGGTCACGCCGTCGCCGTCGCGATCCGTGTACGCCGTGCAGCTCGCGTCGTCGACGCCGAGGGTCGTGAAGTAGTTCAGCACGTTGAACGACGCGACGCTCACGTCGCCGCCGACGTCCTCGGGCGCCGCCGTCCGCGTGTTCTCGAACAGCACGCCGTCGACGCCCGAGCCGTCGCCGACCAGGGGCGTCGTGGGATTGAGCTTCCAGGCGTCGTTTCGGAAGTCGACGATGTGGGGCTCGGCGAACGAGACCGCCGCTCCCACGCGGATCGGCTCGACGAGCGAGACGTAGGCGGGCGTCAGGCTCTTGGCGGTCGAGAAGTTCGCCGTCGTGCCGTCGTCGAGGGTGACACGACGCGCGGCGTTGTCCGCGGCGACCGCCTCGGCCTCGGCGCTGCCCGGGAGGGCGACGTCGGTGGGCTGGCGGAGCGGCGTCGTGCCCGAGGCGAGGACGACCTCCCCGTAGACGTTCGTGTCGTAGGTGTCGGCCACCGTGAAGTCGCCGTCGGGCGCCACGAGCATGGATTCGAGCGACTCGCGCTCCGCGTCGGTCGCCGGCCATCCCACGACGGCCGGCGTCACCGGCTCCGCGTCGGCGACGACCTGCGCTCCGCCGGCGCCCACGGTGATCTCCGTGAGCCCGTAGAACTCGGTGACCCGGCCGGTGACCTGCACGGTGTCGCCGAGCGCGACCTCCGACACGGTCGCCGTGGAGTAGACGAAGATCGCGTCGGATGCCCGATCCGCGGAGACGTCGACGGCGCCGCCCGTCCCGGGGGTCTGGATGACGTATCCGTCGAGCCCGCCCGTGGGATAGCGCGCCGTGACGACGCCCGTGGTCGTGACCGTCTGATCGACGAGCGGGGAGGTGGCGCCCGTGCCCTGGATCTCGGCGATCGTCGCGGATGCGACGGGCGTGTCGGTGGGAGTGGGGGTCGGCTCCGGGGTGGGCGGGGGAGTCGAGCCGCCGAGGGGCTCGGGCGTCGGCGCGCCGGTCGTGAAGTCCGCGCCGTTGTCGGCGGTGTTCGTCCCGTCCGCGTCGCGGGCGACGGACACCGCGTTCGACGTCGTGGGCGCCGCCGCCGTGCCTGCGAAGTCGCTCGCGGCGCCCCACCCGACGTAGTCGACGACGGTCGCGGCGGACGCCATCCCGCTCGCGCCCGACAGCGCGGTCGCGCTCGACACGAGCGCGACCTTGCCCTGCGTGGCGCTGAGCGCGATCGAGCCGCTCACGTCGGCTCCGACGTCGGGAAGCGTCGTGTCCGCGCCGTACGCCTGGCCGACGACGAGCGTCTCCCCGGCCGGGAGCGCGATGTCGCCCAGCGGCGTGACCTGCCAGGCGGACCCCGTCGCCGATGCGTACTGCACGCTCCAGCCGTCCAGGCTCGCGTCGTCGGACGTGGTGTTGACGATCTCGACGAAGTCGCGGCTGAAGGCGGCGCCGTTGTTGCCGCCGCCTCCGTACACCTCGTTGATGAGGACGCCGGCGCCCGGCGCGACCGCGGCCTGTGCCGCGACCGGGGCGAGGAGGGCGGCGGCGATGCCGGCCACCGCGGCGGCGGCGACCGCGCGTCGGCCGCGACGCGCGAGCGGGAGGTGATGCACGGTGGTCTCCTTCGGAGAGGGAAGAGGGGCGTCGCCGGCGGCGGATCCCTCCCACCATGTCATCGGCTGACGATGAACACGCGGTTACCGGGATGTCACGGATCGTCGCCGTCTCCCGTGCTCGACGGTGCGCACACGGGAACCGGGCCGTGCCCCGTAGAATCGGACGGATATGTCCCCCCGTGCCACGACTCCGCTCCCGCCAGCCGCGACGCCGCCCGAGCGCATCCGCAACTTCTGCATCATCGCGCACATCGACCACGGCAAGTCGACCCTGGCCGACCGGATGCTGCAGCTGACGGGGGTGGTGTCCGACCGCGACATGCGCGCCCAGTACCTCGATCGGATGGACATCGAGCGCGAGCGCGGCATCACGGTCAAGAGCCAGGCGGTGCGCCTGCCCTGGCAGCTCGACGGCGAGACCTTCGCGCTCAACATGATCGACACGCCCGGTCACGTCGACTTCACGTACGAGGTCTCGCGATCGCTCGCCGCGTGCGAGGGCGCCGTCCTCCTCGTCGACGCGGCCCAGGGCATCGAGGCGCAGACGCTCGCCAACCTCTACCTCGCGCTCGAGAACGATCTCGCGATCATCCCCGTCCTGAACAAGATCGACCTGCCCGCGGCCGATCCCGACCGCTTCGCGAAGGAGCTCGCCGACCTCATCGGCGGCGACCCCGACGACGTCCTGCGCGTGTCGGGCAAGACGGGCCAGGGCGTCGAGGAGCTGCTCGACCGTCTCGTCGGCGAGGTCCCCGCCCCGAGGGGCGACGTCGACGCGCCCGCGCGCGCCATGATCTTCGACTCGGTCTACGACGCGTACCGCGGGGTCGTCACGTACGTGAGGATGGTGGACGGCCGGCTCACCCCGCGCGAGCGCATCCAGATGATGTCGACGCGCGCGACGCACGAGCTGCTCGAGATCGGCGTGTCGAGCCCCGAGCCCACGCCGTCGAACGGCCTCGCGGCGGGCGAGGTGGGCTATCTCATCACGGGGGTGAAGGACGTCCGGCAGTCCAAGGTCGGCGACACGGTCACGAACCAGCGGACGCCGGCCTCGGACGCGCTGCCGGGATACACGGACCCGAAGCCCATGGTGTTCTCCGGCCTGTACCCGATCGACGCCAGCGACTACCCGGACCTCCGCGAGGCGCTCGACAAGCTCAAGCTCTCCGACGCCTCGCTCGCCTATGAGCCGGAGACCTCCGTCGCGCTCGGCTTCGGGTTCCGGTGCGGGTTCCTCGGCCTGCTGCACCTGGAGATCATCACGGAACGGCTCTCGCGGGAGTTCGGCCTCGATCTCATCACGACCGCTCCGAGCGTCGTCTACGAGGTGACGACGGAGACGGGCGAGAAGATCGTCGTGACGAACCCGAGCGAGTATCCCGAGGGCAAGATCGGGTCGGTCTCGGAGCCCATCGTGCGCGCGTCGATCCTCACGCCGAAGGAGTTCGTCGGCACCGTCATGGAGCTGTGCCAGAACCGTCGCGGGACGATGCTGGGGATGGACTACCTCTCGGCGGAGCGCGTCGAGCTGAAGTACACGATGCCGCTCGCCGAGATCGTGTTCGACTTCTTCGACCAGCTCAAGAGCCGCACCCAGGGCTATGCGAGCTTCGACTACGAGCCCGAGGGGCAGCAGGAGGCCGACCTCGTGAAGGTCGACATCCTGCTGCAGGGAGACCGCGTCGACGCCTTCAGCGCCATCGTGCACCGTGAGAAGGCCTACTCCTACGGCACGACGATGACCGAGCGTCTGCGCAAGCTCATCCCGCGTCAGCAGTTCGAGGTGCCCATCCAGGCGGCGATCGGGGCGCGCGTCATCGCGCGCGAGAACATCCGCGCCATGCGCAAGGACGTGCTCGCCAAGTGCTACGGCGGCGACATCACCCGCAAGCGCAAGCTCCTCGAGAAGCAGAAGGAAGGCAAGAAGCGGATGAAGATGGTCGGCCGCGTCGAGGTCCCCCAGGAGGCGTTCATCGCCGCCCTGTCCGGGGACGTCGAGTCGAAGTCCGCGAAGTAGCCAGGGGCTGCGGTTAGGGTGGACACCATGCGCCGGGCGACCTTCCGAGACGAGACGGTCGACTATGCAGCGGTCGGGGCCACGCAGGCGCCCGATCTGCTGCAGTATCCGCCGGAGGGCAGCATCCCCGCCGCCGCCGCGTGGCGGATCGGCAGCGGAGAGGAGCGGTTCCGCACGGCGGTCGACTCCCTCCTCTCGTGGGGGGCGCTCAAGGGCGCCGGACTCGTGCTCACGGATGTGCGCCCTGCCCCCGGCCCGACGTACACGGGCGTGAGCTTCGACGACGAGGGGAACGCGGTCGCGCCGAGCCGGTCCGACCAGGACCAGCGCTTCGACGCGGACGGCACGCCGTTCGTGGGAGCCGGGACGACCGTCACGGTCCACGGCAAGGTGGGGGGCTCCCGGGCCGACGCCGAGCTCCGCGTCATCTTCGTGATCGAGGAGGCGCGCCGCGTCGGCTTCGCCCTCGGCACGGTGGGCGAGTCGGTCGTGAGCGGCGAGGAGTCCTTCCTGATCGAATGGCGCGACAACGACGAGGTCTGGTTCGACGTCCGCGCCTTCGATCGCCCCGTCTCGCTCGGGAACCGGATCTTCCGCGGCCTCGTGAGGCGCCGCCGCAAGGCGCTGTTCGCGGCGTACCTGCGCGCGATCTCGCCGCTGTTCAGCACGGGGACGTGATGGCCGGCCCGCTTCCCGTCGGCGATCCCGCTCCCGCCGACGGGCGGCTGCCGCATGACCTCCCGCTCGACCCGTCGACGGACTTCGGCGTGTACCTGCACGTGCCGTTCTGCCGGGTCCGCTGCGGCTACTGCGACTTCAACACGTACACCTCGGGCGAGCTGCGCGGCGCCCGCCAGGACGAGTACGCGGACGTCCTGCTGCAGGAGGTCGGGCTGGCCAGGGAGGTCCTCGGGGAGGCGGCGGGGAGCCGCCCGGCCAGCACGGTCTTCTTCGGCGGCGGGACCCCGACCCTCCTGCCCGCCGGGGACCTCGCACGGATGCTGACGGGCGTCCGCGACGCGTTCGGCATCGCGCCCGGCGCGGAGGTGACGGTCGAGGCGAACCCGGACACGGTCACGCAGGAGGTCGCCGACGAGCTCGCCGACGCGGGCGTGACGCGGATGTCCGTGGGCATGCAGTCGGCCGTGCCCCGCGTGCTCGCCGCGCTCGACCGCACCCACACCCCGTCGAACGTCCGCACGGCCGTGGAGGCGGGCCGAGCGGCCGGCCTCGACGTGAGCGTGGACCTCATCTACGGAGCGCCGGGCGAGACCCTCGACGACTGGCGGGCCTCGCTCGATGCGGCCCTCGAGCTCGATCCCGATCATCTGTCCGCATACGCGCTCATCGTCGAGGACGGCACGAAGCTCGCCCGCCAGATCAGGCGCGGCGAGGCGCCCGCGCCCGACGACGACCTGCAGGCCGACATGTACGCGCTCGCGGATGCGGCGCTCGGCGACGCCGGCTACGACTGGTACGAGGTCTCCAACTGGTCGCGCGGAGAGGCCCACCGGTCGCGGCACAACCTCGCCTACTGGACGGGGGCCGACTGGTGGGGCTTCGGCCCGGGGGCCCACAGCCACGTCGCAGGACTGCGCTGGTGGAACGTCAAGCATCCCGCCGCCTACGCGCAGCGCCTCGCGGCGCAGGAGTCTCCCGCGGCGGGCCGCGAGCGGCCGGACGAGGAGTCGCGGACGCTGGAGCGGGTGCTGCTGCGGAGCCGCATCCGCGAGGGGCTCGCGATCGACGACCTCGACGCGGGGGCGCGCAGCGCGGTCGCCGGCCTCATCGCGGACGGTCTCGTCGTGCCCGCCGCGGCGCTGAAGGGGCGGATCGTGCTGACGCTGCGGGGGAGGCTGCTCGCCGACGCGGTGGTCCGCGCGCTCACCGCCTGACGCGTCGCGGCGCGCCCCGGCGACGGCCGCGGATCGGTAGACTGGCACTCGGAGTCGTCGAGTGCCAGGGGAGAGGAGCGCACATGGTCAGCGAGCGCGGCCTTCAGGTCCTCCGCGCGATCGTGCAGGACTACGTCGACACCCATGAGCCCGTCGGCAGCCGCTCGATCGTCGACCGGCACTCCTTCGGCGTCTCCGCGGCGACCATCCGCAACGACATGGCGCTCCTCGAGGACGAGGAGCTCATCGCCCAGCCGCACACCTCGTCGGGCCGCGTCCCGACCGACAAGGGGTACCGGGTGTTCGTCGACCATCTCGCGGAGCTGCGCCCGCTCTCCTCGGCTCAGCGCGCCGCGATCACCGCGTTCCTCGGCGACCCCGCCGACCTCGACGAGCTGCTCGCCCGCACCGTGCGGCTGCTGACCCAGCTCACCGGCCAGGTCGCGCTCGTGCAGTACCCCTCGTTCTCCCGGGCGAACGTCACCCATGTCCAGCTCGTGCCGCTCGATCCGCACCGGCTGCTCGTCATCATCGTCACCGACACCGGTCGCGTCTCGCAGCGCATCACGATCCTGCCCCAGCCCCTCGACGAGGCCGGCGTGGCGGCGGTCGGCGCACGCCTGATCCCGCGCCTCACAGGGCGTTCGGTGGCCGAGGCCGCCGAGCAGCTGTCCCTCGCGCGCACCGCGGCGAGCGTGCACCTCACCCCCGCGGAGGCGGCGCTGCACGCGGTGGCCGTCGCCGCGTCGGAGGAGCTCGACGAGTTCCGCCAGAATCGGCTCATGATGGCGGGGTCGGCGACGCTCGCGAAGCGGGAGCAGGACTTCCGCGGGAGCATCCACCCGCTCCTCGAGGCGATCGAGGAGCAGGTCACGCTGCTGCGGCTGATGAGCGAGATGGTCGCGGACGGCCAGGGCCTGTCGGCGAGCATCGGACGGGAGAACGCCGCGTTCGGGCTCGCGGAGGCGTCGATCGTGGCGAGCGAGTACGACTCGGCGGTCGGGGCCGCGCGCATCGGGCTCATGGGCCCCACCCGTATGGACTATCCGCGCAACCTCGCGGCGGTACGGGCGGTCGCCCGGTACCTCACGAGGCTGCTGGACGAAGACGAGGGACGGCGCTGAGGCACCGTCCGGACGGATCACGGCACGGACGCACGGCGTCCGCAGGAAGGCTGACGTGGCTGATCACTACGAGACCCTCGGTGTGTCGAAGGACGCTTCGCAGGAGGACATCAAGAAGGCGTACCGCCGATTGGCGCGCCGGCTGCACCCCGACGTGAACCCCGCGCCGGAGGCGGCGGAGGAGTTCAAGTCGGTCACGCACGCGTACGACGTGCTGAGCGATCCCGAGCAGCGGCGCCGATACGACATGGGCGGGGACGAGTCCCCGTTCGGAGGAGCGGGCTTCGGCGGCTTCGGCGACATCTTCGAGACCTTCTTCGGCGCGGCCGGAGGCGGAGGCGGGCGCAGCGGCAGGCCGCGGTCCCGCCGGGAGCGCGGCCAGGACGCTCTCGTCCGCGTCACGCTCGACCTGGGCGACGTCGTCTTCGGGACCCACCGCGACATCGAGGTCGACACCGCCGTGCTGTGCGAGACGTGCCAGGGCTCGTGCTGTCAGCCCGGGACGAGCCCGCAGACGTGCGACATCTGCCGCGGCACGGGCCACGTCCAGCGTCAGGTGCGGAGCCTTCTCGGCAACATGGTGACGAGCCAGCCCTGCGGCACGTGCCAGGGCTACGGCACGGTCATCCCGCAGCCCTGCACGACGTGCCACGGGCAGGGCAGGGTGCGATCGCGCCGCACGGTCTCCCTCGACATCCCCGCCGGCGTCGAGACCGGTCTGCGGCTGCAGCTGCCCGGCTCCGGCGAGGTGGGGCAGGCGGGCGGCCCCAACGGCGACCTGTACGTCGAGGTCACCGTCGCCCCGCACCCCGTCTTCAGCCGCGACGGCGACGACCTGCTGGCGACGCTCGAGGTGTCGATGACCGACGCGATCCTCGGGACGACCACGTCGATCGACGGCCTCGACGGCGCCGTGGAGGTGGAGGTGCGCGCCGGGATCCAGTCGGGCGAGATCCTCACGGTCAGGGATCGCGGCATCACCGGCCTCCGCTCCTCGCGTCGCGGCGATCTGCGTGTCGGAGTGCAGGTGGTCACGCCGACGAAGGTCGATCACAAGACCCGCGAGCTCCTCGAGGAGCTGGCCAGGCGCACGAAGGCCCCGTCGCCGCGACTGGCGGAGTTCCAGCAGGGACTGTTCTCGAAGCTCCGCGACAGGTTCCGCGGCTGAGGGGCGGGCCATGGCGCTGCACTTCCACGACCCCTCCGCCGCAGAGGCGGCCGTCGGCGACGCGATCGAGCTCGGCGGATCCGAGGCGCACCACGCCGCAGCGGTGCGCCGCGTGCGCGCCGGCGAGGGCGTGACGGTGACGGACGGGCGGGGCGCGTGGATCACGGGCACGTGCGAGTCGGTCGAACGGGACCGCGTGGTCGTGCGGATCACGGCGCGGGAGGACGTCCCGGCACCGCGTCCCCGTCTCGTCCTCGTCCAGGCGCTCGCGAAGGGCGACAGGGACGAGCTCGCGGTGCAGGCGGCCACGGAGCTCGGCGTCGACGGCGTCGTTCCCTGGCAGGCCGCGCGGAGCGTCTCACGCTGGGAGGGCGCCAAGGCCGAGAAGGGCCGTGCGCGCTGGGCCGCGATCGTGCGCGAGGCGGCCAAGCAGGCCCATCGGGCGTGGATCGCCGAGGTCGCTCCCGTCGAGGCGATCGCTGCGCTCGCGCAGCGTGCGGCGCAGGCGCGGATGCTCGTGCTGGACCCGACCGCGGACACCGCGCTCACCGAGGTCTCCTTCACGGACGCGCGCGACGTCGTCCTCGTGGTGGGGCCGGAGGGCGGCATCGCCCCCGAGGAGCTCGACCGTCTCGCGCAGGCGGGAGCCGAGCGGGTGCGCCTGGGGGCGACGATCCTCCGCACGTCCACCGCGGGCCCCGCGGCGCTCGCCGTCGTCAACGCCGGGCTGGGGCGCTGGTAGCCCTGGTCGTTAGACTCGAACCCATGAGCGAGCCGTCGATCTTCACGCGCATCCTGCGGGGCGACATCCCGGGCGACATCGTCGCGGAGACCGACAGGGTCTTCGCGATCACCGACATCAGCCCGCGGGCGCCGCTGCACCTGCTCGTCATCCCCAAGACGGAGGATTACCGCGACGTCGCCGAGCTCGCAGCCGGCGACCCCGATCTGCTCGCCGAGGTGGTCGCGGTGGCCCAGGGGCTCGCCGACGAGCGCGCGGGCGGGCAGTTCCGACTGATCTTCAACACCGGCGCAGACGCGGGCCAGACCGTGTTCCACGTGCATGCGCACGTGCTCGCCGGAGACCTCCAGGAGAAGAGCCTCGTTGGCAACTGACCCCACAAGCCCCACGGGCCCCGCGTCGGCGGACGACGTCGTCACGCAGACGGTCCTCGCCGACGGCGTCGCGATGGTGCGCCTGCTCGGACCGCAGGATCGTCTGCTGCGGATGGTCGAGAAGGAGCATCCCGCGGTCGACGTGCACGTTCGCGGGAACGAGATCACCCTCACGGGCGTCGCCGCGTCGGTCCGTGCGGCTCGCGCCCTCGTCGACGAGCTCCTGCAGCTGACGCGCGACGGCCACGACCTCGGCCCCTCCGACATCGCGACGTCGAACCGGATCCTCGAGCAGGGCGGACCGCGCCCGAGCGAGGTGCTGGGCGAGGCGATCCTCTCCACGCGCGGCAGGATCATCCGCCCCAAGACGCTCGGCCAGAAGCAGTACGTCGACGCCATCGACGAGAGCACCATCGTGTTCGGCATCGGTCCCGCCGGTACGGGGAAGACCTATCTCGCGATGGCGAAGGCCGTCCAGGCGCTGCAGCGACGCGAGGTCAACCGCATCATCCTCACGCGTCCGGCCGTCGAGGCGGGGGAGCGGCTGGGGTTCCTGCCCGGGACGCTCACGGACAAGATCGACCCGTACCTGCGCCCGCTGTACGACGCCCTCAACGAGATGATGGACCCCGAGGCGGTGCCCAAGCTCATGGCGAGCGGCACGATCGAGGTCGCCCCCCTCGCCTACATGCGCGGCCGTACCCTGAACGACTCCTTCGTCGTGCTCGACGAGGCGCAGAACACCACGCCCGAGCAGATGAAGATGTTCCTCACCCGTCTCGGCTTCGGCACGCGGATGGTCGTCACGGGCGACATCACGCAGGTCGACCTCCCCGGCGGCACGTCGGGGCTGCGGCTCGTGACGCGCATCCTCGACGGGGTCGACGACATCCACTTCGCGCGGCTGACGAGCGAGGACGTCGTGCGCCACACGCTCGTCGGCCGCATCGTCGACGCCTACAGCGCGTACGACGAGAAGCGCACGGCGCGTCGCGCCGAGCTCGACGAGGCCCATGAGTTCGCCAATCGCGCGGAGCGCCGTGGTGCCGCGCGCCCCGGTCCGCGCGACCGCAAGCCGAAGCGAGGCATCCGATGATCGACGTCAACAACGAGTCCGGGATCGGCGTCGACGAGAGCGTCCTGCTGCGTCTCGCCCAGCACGACCTCGCCCAGCTCCACGTGAGCCCCGACTCCGAGGTCGCGATCGTCCTCGTCGACGAGGGCGCCATGGAGGCCCTGCACGTGCAGTGGATGGACGAGCCGGGCCCGACGGACGTCCTGAGCTTCCCGATGGACGAGCTGAGGCCGGGCACGGACGACATGCCGACCCCGGCGGGTCTCCTCGGCGACATCGTGCTGTGCCCGCAGGTCGCCGAGGGGCAGGCCGCGACGGCCGGCCACTCGCTCATGGACGAGCTCATCCTCCTCACGACGCACGGGCTGCTCCACCTCCTCGGCTACGACCACGCCGAGCCCGAGGAGCACCGGGTGATGTTCGGTCTGCAGGACCGGCTCATCCAGAGCTTCGCGGACGAGGAACGCAGACGACCGCGCGCATGACCGAGCCCCTTCTCCTCATCGGAGCCGTCCTCCTCCTCTCGATCGGCGGGCTCACATCGGCGCTCGACGCGGCGCTGTCGGTGAGCTCGCGCTCCGATCTCATCGACCTCGCGACGGCGGGCCGCAGCCCGCGGGCCCTGGCCCACATCGCCGACGACCCCGACACGCACGCGAGCGCCATCGGCTTTCTCCGCGTGCTCGCCGAGACCGCCGCGGCGGTCTTCGCGACGGTGGCCTTCGTCCTCCTCTTCGACAACGTCTGGTGGGCGATCCTCGCGACGATCGCCGTCATGACGGGGCTCTCCTTCGTCGCCGTGGCGTCGAGCCCCCGTTCGGTGGGGCGACGTCACTCCGAGGCTCTCCTGTCGTGGTTCGCTCCGTTCGTCCGCATCGTGCGCATGGTGCTGGGCCCCCTCACGGTCGCCCTCGTGCTCGTCGGCAACCGCGTCACGCCGGGCGCCGGGCGCGGCAGCTTCGAGTCCGAGGACCAGCTGCTGAGCATGGTCGACGAGGCCGCGTCGAACGACCTCATCGAGGCCGACGACCGCGATCTCATCCACTCGGTGTTCGACTTCACCGACCAGGTGGTGCGCGTGGTCATGGTGCCGCGCACCGAGATGGTCACGGTCGACACCGACGCCTCCGTCCGCGAGGCGATGCGGATCTTCTTCGAGCAGGGCATGTCGCGTCTCCCCGTCGTCGACGGGGAGGTCGACGACGTCGTCGGCGTGCTGTACCTCAAGGACCTCGTGCAGCACGCGTTCCGAGAGGGCGACGCGTGGCAGGACGCGACCATCGTCCGGGCCCTCGGAAGACCGGCGGTGTTCGTGCCCGAGCAGATGCGCGCCGAGACCCTGCTGCAGCAGATGAAGCGGGACGCCGTGCACGTGTGCCTCGTCGTCGACGAGTACGGAGGCGTCGCGGGGCTCGTCACGCTCGAGGACCTCATCGAGGAGCTCGTCGGCGAGATCTCGGACGAATACGACACGCCCTCCAAGGAGATCGTCGAGCTCGCCGACGGGAGCTTCCGCGTCAGCGCGAGCCTCGGCCTGGACGAGGTCGGGGACCTGTTCGGGCTCGAGCTCGACGACGAGGACGTCGACTCGATCGGCGGTCTGCTCGGCAAGCGGCTGGGCCGTGTGCCCCAGCCGGGAGACGCGGCGGAGGCCGACGGCCTCGTCCTCACCGGAGGCACCTCGCGCGGGCGGGGCCGGGGCATCGCGACGGTGTTCGTCGATCGCAGCGAGGCGCTGAAGGCCGTGGACGACGTCCGAGGCCGACATCCGCGCACGGGCGACATCGCCGTCCCGTCGCGGACGGACGCCGGCGACGCCGTCGAGCCGGGGAGGAAGAACGGCGGCGGGAAGCCTGCCGCCGCCGCGAACGGCGCGCGCGTGCACAAGAGCGTCGCAGGAAGGGACGGACACGATGCCTGACCAGAGCCAGGCGGAGTCGCGCAGCGGCTTCGTCACCTTCGTCGGACGCCCGAACGTGGGCAAGTCGACGCTCATGAACGCGCTCGTCGGGGAGAAGGTGGCCATCACGAGCGAGAAGCCGCAGACGACCCGCCGCGCGATCCGCGGCATCCTCAACCGCCCCGGCGGACAGCTCATCGTCGTCGACACGCCCGGCATCCACAAGCCGCGCACGCTGCTCGGGCAACGGCTGAACGACCTCGTCGAGTCGGTGCTGGGCGACGTCGACGCGATCGCCTTCTGCGTGCCCGCGGTCGAGAAGGTCGGGCCGGGCGACCGGCGGATCGCGGCGTCGCTCGACGGGTACCCGGGTGCGAGGAAGGTCGCGATCGTCACCAAGACGGATGCGGCCTCCCATGAGGAGATCATGGAGCGGCTGCTGGAGGTGGATGCCCTCCGAGAGGACTGGGCCGCCGTCATCCCGCTGTCGTCGGTCACGGGCGAGCGGCTGGAGGTGCTCTCGGACGAGCTCCTCGCGCTCATGCCCGCCGGCCCGCCGCTCTACCCCGACGACATCGTCACGGACGAGTCGGTCGAGGACCGCGTCGCGGAGATCATCCGGGAGGCCGCGCTCGAGGGCGTGCGCGACGAGCTGCCGCACTCCATCGCGGTGACGGTGGCCGACATCGCGCCGCGCGAGGGCAATCCCGCGCTCACCGACGTCTACGCCGACCTCGTCGTCGAGCGCGACAGCCAGAAGGCGATCATCATCGGTCACCGGGGCACGCGCCTGAAGGACGTCGGATCCCGCGCCCGAACGGCGCTCGAGCCGCTGCTCGGCACGCGGGTGTTCCTCTCGCTGCACGTGCGCGTCGCGAAGGAGTGGCAGCGCGACCCGAAGCAGCTGCGCCGGCTCGGCTTCTAGAGCCTGCGGAGAGGACGAGGCCGTGACCGCCGCCCGGAAGGCGCTCGACCGATTCGTCCACGGCGTCGACGGCGAGGCGCTCGGAGCGCACGGCGTGCACGTGCTCGTCGGCGACGACGCGGCGGAGCACCGGTGGCGCGCCGACGACCGAGAGGACATCCACTCCGCCGCGAAGGGCGTGTGCGCGCTCGCCGTCGGAATGGCCGTGGACGAGGGGCTCGTCTCGATCGACGAGCCCGTCGCGACGTACCTCCCCGGATTCGCCCTCGGCGACGGCGTGGCCGAGGTCACCCTGCGGCACCTGCTCACGATGACGAGCGGCATCGACCTCCCGTGGACGCCGGACGAGCTCGACGCGTGGACCGACCTCGCGGCGGAGATGCTCCGCCGCCCCTCGCGCGGACGCGTCTTCCAGTACGCCAACGCCAGCACCTACACCGCGATGCGGGCGCTCGGGGCGCTGGTCGGCGACGTGTGCGACTGGCTGACGCCGCGCCTCTTCGCGCCGCTCGGCATCCGCGACGTGCGGTGGCGGCGGTGCCCTCGCGGATGGATCGCCGGCGGCGACGGACTCGAGCTGCGCACACGAGAGCTCGCCCGCATCGGCCGGCTGCTGCGGGATCGCGGCGCGTGGGAGGGCGAGCAGCTCGTCTCCGCGTCGTGGGTCGACGGGATGCACCGAGGCGGGGTCGACGCGGGAGGCCAGGGCATCTACGCGCGCTACGGGATGTCGACGTGGAGCGGCCCGGGCGATGCGTGGCGGCTCCACGGAGCGTACGGGCAGTTCGTGATCGTCGACCAGGCGCACGACGCGGTCATCACGATCACGGCGCACGAGGAGACGCGCGGCGACAGGATGGCCGAGCTCGCGCACGCGGCACTGCGCGGCTGAGACGGGGCGGCTGAGACTGCGCAGCGTGCGCAACGGCTCCTTTCTCCGTCACGCACACTGCTCGCTTCAGCGGCGTGACGTCGGGCGTGCGCAGTGCATTCTGCGTGCTAACGTGGATCCATGCGCTCCGGTGGCCAGCTTCTTCTTAGCCGCCGCGACGAGATCTCGTTCTAGGGCCCCTCGTCGCGGAGCTTCCTGTCGGCCCGATTCGACCAGAACCCGGAAGAAGCCTCGTCATGAAGAACACCCAGAAGCCCAGCGGCATGCCGTTCCACCGCTATCGTCCGTTCCACGAGCAGTTCACCGTCGACCTGCCGGACCGCACCTGGCCCGCCAAGCGCATCGAGAAGGCTCCGCGCTGGTGCGCCGTCGACCTGCGCGACGGCAATCAGGCCCTCATCGATCCCATGAGCCCCGAGCGCAAGCGCGTCATGTTCGATCTCCTCGTGAGCCTCGGCTACAAGGAGATCGAGGTGGGCTTCCCCTCGGCGAGCCAGACCGACTTCGACTTCGTGCGCCAGCTCGTCGAGGAGGATCTCATCCCCGACGACGTCACGATCCAGGTTCTGACCCAGGCGCGCGAGCACCTCATCGCCCGCACCTACGAGGCGATCAAGGGCGCCAAGCAGGCGATCGTGCACCTGTACAACTCCACGAGCGCGCTCCAGCGCGAGGTCGTCTTCCGCACCGACGAGCAGGGCGTGATCGACATCGCGCTCGCCGGTGCGCGCTGGTGCAAGCAGTACGAGGCGACCGTGCCCGAGACGACCGTGTACTACGAGTACTCGCCGGAGTCGTACACGGGCACCGAGCTGGAGTTCGCCGCCCGGATCTGCAACGAGGTCATGACCGTGCTCGTGCCGACGCCCGAGCGGAAGATCATCCTGAACCTTCCCGCGACCGTGGAGATGGCGACGCCGAACGTCTACGCCGACTCGATCGAGTGGATGGGTCGCCATCTCGACAACCGTGAGAACGTCATCCTCTCACTGCACCCCCACAACGACCGCGGAACCGCCATCGCCGCCGCCGAGCTGGGCTACCTCGCGGGCGCCGACCGCATCGAGGGATGCCTGTTCGGCAACGGCGAGCGCACGGGCAACGTCGACCTCGTCGCGCTGGGCGTCAACCTGTTCACGCAGGGCATCGACCCGCAGATCGACTTCAGCGACATCGACCAGGTCAAGCGCACCGTCGAGTACTGCAACCAGCTGCCCGTGCCCGAGCGCAGCCCGTGGGCGGGAGACCTCGTCTTCACCGCGTTCAGCGGGTCGCACCAGGACGCCATCAAGAAGGGCTTCGAGGCGATGGAGGCCCAGGCGAAGGAGCAGGGCGTCCCGGTCGACGACGTCGAGTGGGCCGTCCCCTATCTGCCCGTGGACCCGAAGGATCTCGGCCGCTCGTACGAGGCGGTCATCCGCGTGAACTCGCAGTCGGGCAAGGGCGGCGTCGCCTACCTGCTCAAGGCCGATCATTCGCTCGATCTGCCGCGCAAGCTCCAGATCGAGTTCTCCGGCGTCGTCCAGGCCAAGACCGACGCCGAGGGCGGCGAGGTGACGAGCGAGCAGATCTGGTCGGTCTTCCAGGACGAGTACCTGCCGGCGTCCGCCGCGGAGCACCGCTGGGGGCGGTTCGAGCTGCTCGGCACGAGATCGAACCGTGACGCCTCCGGCGACGGCACCCTGTCGGTGACGCTGCGCGACGGCGAGGAGACCGTGGAGGCGGCGGCCTCCGGCAACGGACCGATCGCCGCGTTCCTCGAGATCGTCCGATCCCAGGGAGTGGACGTCACCCTCTACGACTACGTCGAGCACACGCTCAGCGCATCGGCGGAGGCGCAGGCGGCCGCATACATCGAGCTGCAGGTCGACGACCAGCGGCTGTGGGGCGTCGGGATCGACGGCGACATCGCGACGGCCTCGCTCAAGGCGATCGTCTCCGCCGTGAACCGCTCGATCCGCGCCCGACAGAACGAGCTCGTCACCGCCTGACGCGCCGGTCTCCGAGGAGGTCTCCCGGAGGCGGGATGGAGAACAGCGGCTCCGTCACGCCTCCTTCCTCCCGCACAGGATCGATAATCGAGAGGTGCCCACCTATCGAGACGAAGCCGTCGTGCTCCGCACCCAGAAGCTGGGCGAGGCCGACCGGATCGTCACGCTGCTGACCCGGCAGCACGGGCGCGTGCGCGCCGTCGCGAAGGGCGTGCGCCGCACGTCGTCGAAGTTCGGCGCCCGGCTCGAGCCGTTCATGGTCGTCGACGCGCAGTTCTACATCGGCCGCAACCTCGACATCGTGCAGCAGGCCGACTCGCTGGGCGCCTACGGCGCCGACATCGCCGCCGACTACGACCGCTACACGGCGGCGAACGCGATCGTCGAGACCGCCGACAGGGTGAACGAGGCGGAGTCGACGCCCGACCAGTTCTTCCTCCTCGTCGGCGCGCTCCGATCGCTGTCGCGCGGCGAGCACGCGCCGCAGGCGGTCATGGACTCCTACCTGCTCCGCACGATGGCACTCTCGGGATGGGCGCCGTCCTTCTCCGACTGCGCACGGTGCGGCGCACCGGGTCCGCACGACCGCTTCGTCGCCCAGCTCGGCGGGGTCGTGTGCGTCGAGTGCGCGCCGGCGGGAAGCCCGCGCATCGGCGGCGACGCCCTGTCGCTGCTCGTCGCCCTCCTGGAGGGCGACTGGAAGCGGGTGGACGCGGCGCCGCCGCGCGAGCTGTCCGCCGCGTCGGGCCTCGTCGCGGCCTACGCGCAGTTCCATCTCGAGCGGGCCATCCGCTCGTTCACCCACCTCGAGAAGCACCGATGACCGACCGTCCCGAGAGGCGCCGATGAGCCCGAAGCCCTACACCCACCCCGATGCCGTGCCCTACAAGCCGCTCGACTGGACGGGGCTCACGCCGCCGCGGTTCGCGGGGCCGGTGCCGAACCACGTCGCGATCGTCATGGACGGGAACGGGCGGTGGGCGAACGCGCGCGGGCTTCCGCGGATCGAGGGGCACCGGGTGGGGGAGGAGACCCTGCTCGACGTCGTGGCGGGGGCGGTCCAGGCGGGCGTGCGGTACCTGTCCGTGTACGCGTTCTCGACGGAGAACTGGAAGCGCTCGCCCGACGAGGTCCGCTTCCTCATGAACTTCAACCGCGAGGTCCTGCACCGCCACCGGGACCAGCTCAACGAGTGGGACGTCAGGATGCGCTGGGCCGGCCGGAAGCCGCGGCTGTGGGGATCGGTCATCAAGGATCTCCAGGAGGCGGAGAGGCTCACGGCGGCCAACCGCACCATGACGCTGACGATGTGCGTGAACTACGGCGGACGCCTCGAGATCGTCGATGCCGTCAGAGAGCTCGCCGACGAGGTGAAGGCGGGGCGGCTCAAACCGTCCGCCGTCACCGAGAAGACGATCGCGAAGCGGCTCTACGTTCCCGACATGCCCGACGTCGATCTCTTCATCCGCTCCAGCGGCGAGCAGCGGACGTCGAACTTCATGCTCTGGGAGGCGGCGTACGCCGAGATGGTCTTCCTCGACGTGCTCTGGCCCGACTTCTCGCGCACCGACCTGTGGGACGCCATCCGCGTCTTCCACAGTCGGGATCGACGCTACGGCGGCGCCGTCGACACGCCCGCGTCCGCGTGACGAGGAGGGAATGCGACGGCACGTCGTCGCGTTTCCAGGTCATGTGACGGATGCCATCAAGATCGACGTGTGGAGCGATGTCGCCTGCCCCTGGTGCTACATCGGCAAGCGCAACCTCGAGTCCGGCCTCGCCCAGGCGGCGAGGGACGACGACCCGCCCCGGGTGGAGGTGACCTTCCACTCGTTCGAGCTGGCCCCCGACACGCCGGTCGACTTCGACGGCGGCGAGCTCGACTTCCTCGCGGGCCACAAGGGGATGCCGAAGGACGAGGTGGAGCAGATGCTCGCGAACGTGACCGGCGTGGCCGCCGACGCGGGGCTCGCCTACCGGTTCGACCTCCTCCGCCACACGAACACCGTCAAGGCGCACGAGCTGATCCACTTCGCCACGGAGCACGGGCGCCAGCTCGACACCGTCGAGCGGCTCATGCGGGCCTACTTCACGGAGGGCCGGCACATCGGCCGGATCGACGACCTCGTCGAGCTGGCCGCGGAGATCGGCCTCGACGCCGAGGCCGCGCGCGAGGCGCTGACGAGCGACCGGCACCTGACCGACGTGCGCCGGGACCAGGACCAGGCCCGCGCGTACGGCATCGAAGGCGTGCCGTTCTTCGTGATCGACGGCACCTACGGCGTGAGCGGAGCCCAGCCGCCCGAGGCGTTCGCGCAGGTCGCCCGCCAGGTATGGGCGGAGCACCGCTCCTCGGCCGCCGAGGAGTCGGACGCCGCCGAGGAGCCGGCCGCCTGAGTCAGCGGGGGAGCGCCGCCTCGATGGCCTCGACGATCTCCGGCGCGTCGGGCTTCACGGGCGGACGGAACCGCTTGACCTCGCCCGAGGGCAGAACGAGGAACTTCTCGAAGTTCCAGGCGACGGGCCCCGACAGGCCGACGCCGTCCTTCGTCTTCTTCAGCGCCTTGTACAGGGGCGCGGCGTGCGATCCGTTGACGTTGACCTTGTCGCCCAGCGGGAAGCTCACGCCCCATGTCGTCGCGCAGTAGTCGAGGATCTCCTCGATCGACCCGGGCTCCTGGCCGAGGAACTGGTTGCAGGGGAAGCCGAGGACGGTGAACCCGCGTTCGCCGTAGGTCCGCTGCAGCTCCTCGAGCTGCTCGTACTGGACGGTCAGGCCGCACTTGGAGGCGACGTTGACGACGAGGACGACGTCGTCGCGGTAATCGGCGAGGGTCTTCTCGACGCCGTGCGCGTCGGCGAAGGGGATACTGCGGATGTCTGGGGCGGCGGTCATGGCCTCAGCTTAAGACGCCTGTGGAGAGTGGGCTCCTTGTCCGGTTCGTTCTGGGAGAATCGAAGGGTGACCACCCTCCTGAAGACCGCGCGCACGCTGCGGATCGGCGCGCTCGACATCGGCGTGCCCGTTGTCCTCGCGCCCATGGCGGGGATCACCAACACGGCCTTCCGCCGCCTGTGCCGCGAGTACGGCGGCGGACTGTACGTGAGCGAGATGATCACCTCGCGCGCCCTCGTCGAGCGCAACGAGGCCACGATGCGCCTCATCCGCCACCACGAGTCCGAGCGTCCCAGGTCGATCCAGCTCTACGGCGTCGAGCCGAAGACGATCGCCGCAGCCGTGCGGATCATCGCCGAGGAGGACAGGGCGGACCACGTCGACCTCAACTTCGGCTGCCCCGTGCCGAAGGTCACGCGCAAGGGCGGCGGATCCGCTCTCCCGTGGAAGCTCGGCCTGTTCCGCGACATCGTCGAGCAGGCGGTCGAGGCCGCCGGCGGCATCCCGCTGACGGTGAAGATGCGCAAGGGCATCGACGCCGACCACCTGACGTACCTCGACGCGGGCCGGATCGCGGAGGATGCGGGTGCGGCCGCCGTGGCGCTCCACGCGCGCACCGCTTCCGAGTTCTACTCCGGTACGGCCGACTGGTCGGCCATCGCGAAGCTCAAGCAGACGGTGACGAGCATCCCCGTGCTCGGCAACGGCGACATCTGGTCGGCGGACGACGCCGTGCGGATGATGGACGAGACGGGATGCGACGGGGTCGTCGTCGGACGCGGCTGCCTCGGCCGCCCCTGGCTGTTCGGCGACCTCGCCGACGCGTTCGGCGCGCCGGGTGTGAAGGTCGACGCCACCCTCGGTTTCGTCGCACGCGCGTTCCGGCGTCACGCCGAGCTGCTCGTGGAGTTCTTCGACGACGAGGGGCGCGGATGCCGCGACATCCGCAAGCACGTCGCCTGGTACTTCAAGGGATATCCGGTGGGCGGGGATCTCCGCGCGAGCCTCGCGACGGCGTCGAGCCTCGCGGAGATCGACGATCTGCTGGCACGCCTCGACCACGACGCGCCGTACCCGGGCGAGGCGGCCGAGGGCCAGCGCGGCCGCGCGGGGACGCCGAAGCGCCCCGTGCTGCCACAGGGGTGGCTCGACTCGCGCGAGCTGGCCGAGGACGCGGGTTGCGAGCTGCGAGAAGCAGAGCTGGACACGAGCGGTGGCTGAGCTCGTCGACGCCGCCACCCGGCCGCGCGGCTACACCGGGATCGACGCCGAGCGCTTCCGCCCGGAGACCCATCGCTCGCGTCGCGGCGACTTCGCCCGCGACCGCGCGCGCGTGCTGCACTCGGCCGCCCTCCGTCAGCTCGCCGCGAAGACGCAGGTGCTGAGCCCCGCGAGTCCCGCGGACTTCGCGCGCAACCGGCTCACGCACTCCCTCGAGGTCGCGCAGGTCGGGCGCGAGATCGGGACGGCCCTCGGTCTCGCCGAGGACGTCGTCGACGCCGCCTGCCTGAGCCACGACCTCGGCCATCCGCCCTTCGGCCACAACGGCGAGAAGGCGCTCAACGAGTGGGCGTCGGGCATCGGCGGCTTCGAGGGCAACGCCCAGAGCCTGCGCATCCTCACCCGCCTCGAGTCGAAGGTGCTCGACGACGGCCGATCGTACGGGCTCAACCTGACGCGCGCGACGCTGGACGCCGCGTGCAAGTACCCCTGGACGGTGGCCGATCCCGTCGCCGACCCGGGAGGACGCCTGAAGTTCGGCGTGTACCCCGAGGACGAGGACGTCTTCCGCTGGATGCGCGAGGGCGCCCCGGGCAAGGACCGCTGCATCGAGGCGGAGGTGATGGACCTCTCCGACGACATCGCGTACTCGGTGCACGACTTCGAGGACGCCGTCGTCAACGGCTACCTCGATCTGACGCGCGTGAGCGATCCGATCGAGCATCATCCGCTCATCGGTCAGATCCAGCAGTGGGTCGGCTACGACTATCCGCGCGAGGAGCTGGCCGACGCCCTGTACCGCCTCACGCGCATCCCGATGTGGATGCGGACGTTCGACCGCTCGCGCCGCGATCTCGCGCGGCTGAAGAACCTCACGAGCGACCTCATCGGGCGGTTCGCCAGCGCGTCGGTCGAGGCGACGCGCGCGGCGTATCCCACGACCTCCCTGACGCGCTACGGCGGGCACGTCGTGGTGCCCCGCGACGTCGACACGGAGATCGCGGTGCTGAAGGGCCTCATGGGGTCCACCATCGTCACGATCGACGAGCGCAAGCACGTCTACGCGGAGCAGCGCCGTGTCCTGGCCCGCATCGCGGACGCCCTCGTGTCGACGGACGCCCTCTGGTCGACCGGGGGCGACGCGCTCGAGCCGGCCTTCGCGGCCGACTTCCTCGCCGCCGAGAGCGACGCGGCGCGCACGCGGGTCGTCGTCGACCAGGTCGCGTCCCTCACGGATCAGACGGCGGTCGCGTGGCACAGTCGTCTCATCGGCGAGGTCGATCCGGCCGACGTGGGGATCTGGGCGCCGCGCAACGCGCGCCGCACCCCCGGCGCGAAGGCCTCCCGGGCGTCCAGGGTGGCCTGATGCCGCGCATCCTCCAGGCCGACGTCGACGAGGTGAAGGCCCGCACGAACATCGCCGACGTCATCGGAGAGCGCGTCTCGCTCAAGTCGGCCGGCGTGGGCTCGCTCAAGGGGCTGTGCCCGTTCCACGACGAGAAGAGCCCGAGCTTCCACGTGCGTCCGCAGGTCGGCTTCTACCACTGCTTCGGCTGCGGGGAGTCGGGCGACGTCTACACCTTCCTGCGGGAGATCGATCACGTCTCGTTCACGGAGGCCGTCGAACGGCTCGCGGGACGCATCGGCCTCACGCTCCACTACGAGGACGGCGGGCCGGCCCCGGAGACGAGCGGTCGCACCCGTCTCTTCGCCGCCAACTCCGCCGCGGCGGAGTTCTTCCGCTCGCAGCTGACGTCCGCGGAGGCGGAGGCCGCCCGGCGCTTCCTCGGGGAACGCGGCTTCGACGCCGGCGCCGCGTCGCACTTCGGCGTCGGATACGCGCCGAAGGGCTGGGACGCGATGCTGAAGGCGCTCACCGCGCAGGGGTTCACGCGCGAGGAGCTCGTGGGGGCGGGCCTGGTGTCCGCCAACCAGCGGGGCGGCGTCTACGACCGCTTCCGGGGGCGCGTCGTCTGGCCCATCCGCGACGTCACCGGTCAGACGATCGGGTTCGGGGCGCGCAAGCTGTACGACGACGATCAGGGTCCGAAGTACCTGAACACCCCCGAGACGCTGATCTACAAGAAGTCGCAGGTGCTGTACGGCCTCGACCTCGCCAAGCGCGACATCGCCCGGGGCGATCCGCGCCGCGTCGTCGTCGTCGAGGGGTACACCGACGTCATGGCCTGCCATCTCGCCGGGGTGACCACGGCCATCGCGACGTGCGGCACCGCTTTCGGCGCAGAGCACGTCACGGTGCTCCGGCGCGTGATGGGCGACTCGTCCGCGTCGGGCGAGGTCGTGTTCACGTTCGACGGCGATGCGGCAGGACAGAAGGCGGCCATCCGCGCCTTCACCGACGCCAAGAGCTTCAACGCGCAGACGTTCGTCGCCGTGGCGCCCGACGGGCTCGACCCGTGCGACCTCCGCCTGCAGCGCGGAGACGGCGCCGTCCGCACGCTCGTCGACCACAAGGTGCCGATGTTCGAGTTCGTCATCGACCGGGCGATCGCGCGCTTCGACCTCGGCACCGTCGAAGGGCGCGTCGGCGCGCTCCGCTCGGCGGCTCCGATCGTCGGCGAGATCCGCGATCGGCTGATCCGTCCGGGGTACGAGCGCGTCCTCGCGCGCCGGCTCGGGATGGACCCGACCGAGGTGCGCGGCGAGGTCGAGCGCGCCTCGCGCCAGAGCGCGGGGGAGCAGCGGCGTGCCGAGGCGCAGCAGCCTCGTCCGACGGGCCAGCCCGCTGCCCTGCCGACCGTTCGCGTGAGCCTGGCGTCGCTGCCGCGCGGCACGGACACGGCCATCGAACGCGACGTCCTCACGGGCATCCTCCAGTACGGACACCGGGTCGAGCCGACCCTGCTGCACCGTGCGCTCTCGCTGCCGTTCCGCACGCCGCCGCTGGAGGCGGTCCGCGCGGCCGTCGAGGCGGTCGACCGCACGAAGATCGGATGGTCGGTGACCGCTGTCGAGGCGGTGCGCGAGCCCTACCGCTCGCTCGCGGCCGAGCTCATCACGCGCGACTTCCCGGCGCGCGACGAGGAGCATGCGGCGCTGTCGGTGAACGACCTCTGCCGGAGGATCGTCCTGCGAGCCCTCGACGCCGAGAAGAACGAGCTGCTGGGCGCCGTGCAGCGCGTCGCTCCGGACTCGGAGGAGGGGCGCACCGTGCGGGTGCGCCTGCGCGACATCGACGCCGACCGGCGCCAGCTGCTCGACGAAGGCTGAGCGACCAGGCAGGATGGGAGCATGCGCGTGCCCGACGACACCGAGAACGCCATCCGCTGCGTCGACCTGAGCGTCTCGCGGTCTGGGAGGGGCCAGGCGATCCGCGCCGTCGACGGCGTCACGACGACGCTGGAGGCGGGGGAGACGCTGTGCGTCGCGGGCCCCACGGGCTCGGGGAAGTCGAGCCTGGCCGCGGCTCTCGCGGGAGCGCGCGATCGCACGCTGTCCGTGTCGGGCGGGGACGCCTTCGTCACGGGCATCTCGGTGCGTCATCCCGGCCGTGCGCACCGTGTCCTGACGTATCGGACCGGCTACCTGCCGCAGGGCGGGGGTGCGACGCTGCCGTCGCGCCTCACCGTGTCGGAGGTCATCTCCGAGCCGATCACGGCGCGCGACCGTCGTGTCAACCAGCGCGCTCTCTCCGTGCGGGTCGCGGCGCTGCTCGACGAGATGCACCTGCCGCTCGGCGCCGCCGCGAAGTTCCCGTACGAGCTGAGCGCCGGCATGCGTCAGCGCGTCGCGTTCGCCCGGGCGCTCATCCTCGACCCGCGTGTGCTCGTCGCGGACGAGCCGCTCGCGAACATCGACCTCGAAGTGCGCCACGTGATCTTCGACGCGATCATCCGTCGCCAGCAGGAGTGGGGGATGGCGGCGTTCCTCGTGACCAATGACGCGGACCTTGCTCGCGAGCTGGACGCCGACCGCCTCATCCTGCGCGCCGGGCACGTGGTCGCGGCGGGCGATGCGGAGGTGCTCCGGTGGACGCCGGGCATGAAGAGCACGGAGACACTGCTCGTCACGTGACGACACGCCCGTGCGCGCGGAGCGGTTTCTGCGCAGGCGGCAGCGTTTGCTAAGCTGTCCGAGTTGCCCCGAAGTGGGTGGCGAGTGATCCTCGGTAGCTCAATTGGCAGAGCAGCCGGCTGTTAACCGGCAGGTTCTTGGTTCGAGTCCAAGCCGGGGAGCGACAGGCCCTCACCCTTCGGGGTGGGGGCCTTTTCGTCGAGGCTCGGCTACTTGTTCCGTGCGTCCAGCGCCACGCCGAGGGCGATCCCGACGGAGATCCCGAGGCCCATCCCGAGCGCGAGGTTGTCGAGGAACAGCAGGCCGGCGAGCATCCCGAACGGGATGCCCAACGCGATGCCGAGCGCGAGCCCCTGTCCGCTGCTCTGCTTCTCGTCCTTCTCCTCGTCGGGGTCCTGCTCCGGCGTGCTCATGGACAGCACGATAGGCGCTCGTCCGCGCCGGCGCGTCCGCCGCACGGGGGATTCCCTACTTCCGTCGCGTCGGCGCGGCGCTCCTTCCCCGGAGACGCCGGAGGGCCCCGCTTCGGCGGGGCCCTCCGGATGTCAGCGCCGGGGCCTCAGAGGCCGGAGTCCTTCAGCGAGCCGGTCTGCTGCTCGTCGGGCACGTAGGCGATGCAGGAGATGAGACGGTCGTTGAGCGTGGAGTCGGTCCAGGTGTCCTCGGTGGGGAGGAAGAACTGCACCCACACCTCCGAGCTGTCGTACGGCGTGCCGATGTACGCCTCGAACGCGTCGGAGGCGGTGCACCCCTCCTCGGCCGCGGTCGACACGGCGGTGTCGCCGGGCCACTCGCCGTCGTCGAGAGCGAACTCGTAGTAGACCTCGCCGTCGTGGGGCTCGTCGCAGGGAACGACCTCGACGTCGACGACCTCGCCCTCCGCCGGGCTTCCGATGCAGTCCCCGACGGACACCTCGAAGACGTCGACCGTGCCGCCCTCGGTGACCTCGTTCGTGTCCTCGTCGCGCGTGGCGCTGTCGCCGTTGAGGAGGTTGGCGATGCTCGAGCAGCCGCCCAGCGTCAATGCCAGGGCGACTGCCGCGCCGGCGACGAGGACGCGGCGGGTCGGGAACGTGCGAATCATGCGTTTTCTCTCCTGTGTCAGAGGGCAGCACGCCACGGGCCGGCGCTCATACCCCTGAGAGAACGCTACGCGCTGGCTGTGCATCAGCGCAAAGCCTCATGCGGCCGAATGCGGACCTCGCGTTCGTGCGCGGGTCACGCGTCGAGATCGTCGATCCCCGGCGTCCAGCTGACGCCCGGTCGTCCCCATCCGCGCTTCTTGGAGATCTTCTGCGCCGTCTTCCAGTCGCTGTCGGAGAGACGGTCCACGTAGATGATGCCGTCGAGGTGGTCGAACTCGTGCTGCATGATGCGCGCGCGCCATCCGTCGACCTCGATCCGGACCGGCGTGCCTCTCACATCCGTGCCCGTGACGATCACACGGTCCGAACGGCGGAGCGGGAAGCGTTCGCCCGGGAAGGAGAGACAGCCCTCGGACTCGGCGTCCTCGTCCGGGTCGCCCGGCGTCGTCGGCACCATCCACAGCGCGGGATTGACGATCTCGCCGCGCCACGGTCGCCCCTCGTCGTCCTCGTAGGAGTACGTGTAGAGACGCAGGCCGACGCCGACCTGGGGAGCGGCGAGCCCGACGCCGGGAGCGGCATCCATCGTCTCGTACATGTCCTGCACGAGCGTGCGGATCTCGTCGGTGATCTCATCCACGGGAGAAGCGGGAGCGTGGAGGACGGGGTCGCCCCAGATGCGAATCGGCAGAACGGCCATTCCTTCAGGGTAGTCGGCCGCACCTGGCGCTAGTCTCAGGAGGTGACCTGGGCGAGTGCGGCGACGAGTCTCGCGGCGGCGGATGTCGGAGAGCAGCTCGTCGGGGCGTTCCAGAACCCCGCGTTGCTGCTCGGCATCCCGCTGGCGGTCGCCGGCGCCGTCTTCATGTCTCTGGGGGCGCAGTATCAGAGCCGTGGCGTCAAGAAGGTCGAGCACCTCGCGGGGGAGACCGGGGAGACGGGGCTCGGAACCATCCACCTCCTGCGTCTCTTGACGAGGCCGTCCTGGATCGCCGGCACGCTCCTGCTCGGCATCGCCGTCGCCTGCCAACTGAGCGCGCTCGCGGTCGCCCCGCTCATCGTCGTCCAGCCGCTCGGGGCGATCTCCCTCGTGATCACGACGCTCCTCAACGCCCATATCACCGGGCACACCCCCACGCGGAGCTCGCTCACGGCGATCGGCCTGTGCGTCGGGGGGATCCTCGTG